>JAPLKK010000237.1:12070-24490 GCA_026388115.1 Elusimicrobiota bacterium
CTGACCCCGGCGTCGTTCTTGAACTTCTGTGCCATCTCCTTGAACTTAGGGAGGCGGGAGAGGAAATTGACGAACTCCTTGGCCTTGGCGTTGGGTCCCCGGTTCTTCCGGTAGTATGTCCAGGCGGTCTTCAGCTGCGGCTCCTTCATGAACTCCTTGGTCACCTTCTCCGCGGCGGCTTTCGGCACCTGCTGCTCGAGCAAGCCCATGAACTGGTCGAGCGACATCGCGTCCTCGATGGGCGTTGGCGGCGGCGCGGGCGCCTGGTAGAGGCCCGAGTTCCGCGCCTCGGTACGCATCAATTGGCGCGCGTCGAAGGTTCCGACCCGGGCGACCGGGGCGACCGCATTGGTGGTCCGCACGGTGGGGAACACCAGCGCGGACTTCCTCGGTTCCTGAGGCAGCTTCGCGAAGTTCCAGAGCGCCCCCGCGACCCAAAGGGTCGCGACGGCGCCCACCAGGATGAGAATAAAGCGGCGCTTCTTCTCCTTCGCGCCCTGCTCGCTCGGCTCGAGTTGCCCTAGCATAACGTCCCCCCCGGCCCTATAAGGAAGACCCTTACTCGGAGCGTAACCCCTCGCTCCCGGTGCGTCAAGGGGTCAATTGGCACCAAAATTACGTCGGGGAGGATGGAGCAAATCAGGGCGTGCCGAAGCACTCGCGCCGCGTATTCTCATTCACGATCGTGTCGGCGTCCGGGGCGGCGGAAATCAGCGTCGTCTCGAGGTCGACGTGGAAGCCGTACACCACTCCCTCGTCGTTGGCCTCATCCTGCGCGTCCACGTGATAGAGCGGGCCCAGCTCCTGGCGCGCCTTGATCTCGACGCCGGCCTCCCACGGCCGCGGCTTGCCGTCCGGGCCCCGGCACTGGAAGGCGCGCAGGAGCTTCTCAGCCTCCGCCTCCTGCCCGCGCCAGCGCCGGTCGGCGACGAGCAGCGCCGCCGGGACCGGGACCTCGGCCCTGCCGTACATGATCTTGAACTTGTTCTCCGCCTGCGGCACCTGGAACACGATCCGCCCCTCGATGGAGCCGCCCGGCTCCAGGCGAGGCGCTGCGGACAGCTCGTCGGCGATGAAGGTAGTCAAACCGTCTATCGGCACGCTCCGCCCGTCCGGGCCGACCCACCGTAAGAGGCCCCGGTCGAAGAGCGCGGGCCGGCCATCCGCGTCCCTCACATTGAGGGTCACGAGGCAGAAGCGCTTGCCGGGCAGAGGAACGCGATCTTCTCCCCGCACGTCCCGCAGGGACCTGGCATGGACGACTTGGCGCACCTCGAGGGCCAGGCGTCCCGTCGGCTCCTGGGCCTTGCGCCTCTCGGCGAGCAAGAGGGACGCCTTCTGCGCGCCGAACAGGGCCAGGACGACGACCGCCGCGGCGGCGAGCAGCTTGAGCACGAAGGCCGGCCGGACGAGCGGACGCCTCTTCCCGGCCGCGGGCGGCGCGGGCGGCGGGGCGGGGGCGGCGAGCGGGCCGCCGCAGTGGTCGCAGAACTTCGCGCCCGCCCGGGAGCGATGCCCGCATTTCGAGCACAGGGCCGGGTCGATCTTCTCCATCGACTCGGAGAGCTGTCCGAGCGTCATCCATTCCTGCGAGTGCTCGAGGCACACCCGGGTGCGCTCGCTGATGTTCGGCAAGCCCTTGATCTCCTCGAACGTGAACGGTCCCTGGACCTTGTCGTGCAGGTAGACCCACCAGCGCCTGGGAAGCTTGCGTACGTTCATCGCGCCGCCGCCCGGATATCGCGCCGGATCTGCTCGCGCAAGGCATCGACGGAGTCGAAGCGGCGCTCGGGGCGCAGGCGGCGCAGGAACTCGACCGTGAGCCGCCGCCCGTACAGCGAGCCCGAGAACCCGAGCACGTGCACCTCGATCCTCCGTTCACCCGCGTCGCAGACGCTCGGTCGCGTGCCGACGTTGCAGACGCCCGGCCGATCCAGCCTGCCCTTGCCCTCGGCGGAGCGCACGCGGACCTTGAAGACGCCCGGAGGAGCGATCTTCTCCTCGCAAACGGCCAGGTTGGCGGTCGGCACGCCGAGCCGCCGCCCGAGCCCGTCGCCCTTTCGGACCTCGCCGGTCAGCGCGTAACGCCGGCCGAGCAGGCGCGCCGCCTCGCCGACGGTCCCCTCCGCCAGCAGGCGCCGGATGCGGCTGGAGCCGATCTTATGGCCGCCCGCCTGGATGAGCGGCAGGATGGAAAAGCGGAGCCCGAGCACGTCGCAGGCGTGAGTCAGCCAGCCGATGTCGCCCTTGCGGTCGCGGCCGAAAGCGAAATCCGGCCCGACCAGCAGCCCCCCGGCGAGGCACCGGCGCAGCAGGTATTCCTCGAAGAAGCGCTCGTGGCTCACATGCGCCATGTGCCGGTTGAATGGGAGGACGTGGACCGAGCGGACGCCGAGGCCCGCCAAGAGCGCGCGGCGCTCCTCGACCGTCGTGATCAGCGGCCCGGCTTGCTCCGGATGGAAGAAGAAGCGCGGCGGCCGGTCGAAGAGCACGACGGCGGGCCGCAGGCGCGAGCGCTCGGCTTCGGCCAGCAGGCGCCGCACGAGGCGCTGATGGCCCCGGTGCACTCCGTCGAAGGTCCCGACCGTGACTAACGAACGCATGAAAGAGCTTGAACGCGCCCCACGAATGCTTCCAGCGGCTCCTGTTTCGCCTGCTCGGCGCTCACGGCGTCCCGCACATCGAAGGTTCCGACCTTCTCGCGCCGCAGCTGGCTCACCGTCGCGCCGCAGCCCAGCTTCGCTCCGACGGAGACGGCCAGGGAGCGCACGTAAGTGCCGCTCGCGCAGGCCAGGCGGAACTCCGCCTCCGGGGGCTCCCAACGCAGGAGCGCCCACGACTGCACGCGCTGCAGCCTCGGCGCGGGCTCGACCGCCAGGCCGCGGCGGGCGTAATCGTAGAGCGCCCGGCCCTTCACCTTGACCGCGGAATAGAGGGGGGGAGGAAGCTCAAGGGCGCCCAGATGCTCGTCGAAGACGGCCTGCACCGCGGCCGCGTCGAGGGGCGGGACCGCCGCTTCGCGCACGACGCGCCCCTCCATGTCGGCCGTATCCGTCTCGACGCCGAGGCGGATGCGGCCGGTATAGACCTTGTCGAGGCCCTGCAGGCGGCCCGCCTCGCGCGTCGCGCGGCCCACAAGCAGGACGAGCAGGCCCGTCGCCATGGGGTCCAGCGTCCCCGTATGGCCGACCTTCGTCCCCCGAGGCAGGCGCGCGCGCAGCGCCGCCACGACGTCGTGCGAGGTCCAACCGCGCGGCTTGTCGATGAGCAGCAGCCCCTCAGGCACGGGGACCCCCATAGGCGCAAGGAACCCGCCTAGTCACTCTTCGGCCCGTCCTCCTTCTTGATGACCGCGAGGATGTTCTCGATGCGCTGGGCGCGCTCGGGCGTCGAATCGAACTCGAAGGCAAGCTTCGGGATGGTCTTGAGCGACAGCTTATCGCGCAGCCTGCTGCGAAGGAAGGGGGCGATGCGCTCGAGCGCCTTCGCGGTCGACTCCCTCTGCTCCGCCGAGCCGAGCACCGAGTAGTACGCCACCGCCGACTTGCGGTCCTTCGAGAGCTTGAGGCCGGTCACTGTCACCATTCCCGACAGCCCCGGGTCCTTGGCTTGGCGCAGGAGCGCCGAGACCTCGTGCAGGAGCAGCTCGCTGATTCGTTCACCGCGGTCGTACATGACGCTTGTCCCTCGCTCGACCATGCGTCGCGCGCATAGTCCCAACGAACGCTTGAGGCGGCGCGGGAAGGGCCCCGCAATCGGGGAACAGCCAATAGCGGGTTCCTTCCCGCGCTACTTGGCCGCTTCGAGCCTTCGCGTCCGCTTCTCCTTCACGATGACGTCGAAGCGGTCTCCCTTCTGGAAGTCCTGGAAGCCATCGATCAGGATCCCGCAGTCGAGGCCCTTCTCCACGGACGAGACATCGTCCTTGAAGCGCTTGAGGCTGGCGATCTTCCCCTCTCCCACCTTCTGCGTCCCGCGGTAGACGGAAACGGCGCCGCTGCGGGTCACCTTGCCGTCGACGACCATGCAGCCAGCCACCTTGGTGCCGCGCGCGTTGAACAGCTCGCGCACCTCCGCCTTCCCCACGACGACCTCCACGATCTCCGGCTCGAGCAGGCCCTCCATCGCCGCTTTTACGTCGGCGATGAGGTCGTAGATGATCTCGTACTGGCGGATCTCCAGCTCGTTGCGGGCCGCGATCTCCTGCGCGCGAGGCTCCTGCGTCACGTGGAACAGCATCACGACGGCGTCGGAGGCGTTGGCCAACAGGACGTCGGACTCGTTGAGGTTGCCCGTGCCGGCGTGGATGACCTGCACCTGGATCTCGCTATTCGAGAGCTTCTCCAAGGAGTCCTTGATCGCCTGCAGAGAGCCCTGCACGTCCGCCTTCAGCACGATCGCCAGGTTTTTGGCCTTGCCGCCGCCCGCCTGTGCCTTGAGCCCCACGAGGCTCATGTGCTTCTTGTGCGCCAGCGACTCCTCGCGGTGCATCAGCCCGCGCTTCTCCGCGATCTCCCTGGCCTGCCGCTCGCTCGACACGATGTTGAACGTGTCGCCGGCCTGCGGCAGGTCTCCCGAGAATCCCATGACCTCGATCGGAGTCGAGGGTCCCGCCGCCTGCAGGCGGTCGCCGTGATCGTTGACCATGGCCTTGATCTTGCCGTAGCCGAGGCCCGCCACGAACGGCGAGCCGACCTTGGCGGTCCCGTTCTGGATGAGCACCGTGGCCACCGCGCCGCGCTTCGGGTCCAGCCTTGCCTCGAGGACCACGCCGACGCCGGGGCGGTCCGGGTTAGCCTTGAGCTCCATCACCTCGGCTTGCAGCAGCAGCATCTCGAGCAGCTTCTCGAGATTGATGCGCTTCTTGGCAGAGACGTCCACGAAGATGTGCTTGCCGCCCCACTCCTCGCTGAGGAGCCCGTGCTGGCTCAACTCCTGGCGGATCTTCTGCGGATTGGCGGTCGGCAGGTCGATCTTGTTGACCGCCACGACGATCGGCACGCCCGCGGCCTTGGCATGGTCGAGAGCCTCGATCGTCTGCGGCATGACGCCGTCGGCCGCGCTGACGACCAGCACGACGATGTCGGTGGCCTTCGCTCCGCGCGCGCGCATGGCCGTGAAGGCCTCGTGGCCGGGGGTGTCGAGGAAGACGATCTCGCCCTTGGGGGTCTTCACCTTGTAGGCGCCGATATGCTGGGTGATGCCTCCCGCTTCGCCGGCGGCGACGTTCGCATGGCGGATGTTGTCGAGCAGGCTCGTCTTTCCATGGTCCACGTGGCCCATGATGGTGACCACGGGCGAGCGCGGCTTCAGATTCTCGGGCTTCTCCTGCGTCTCAACGGCGAGTTCGGCCTCCATGTGCATCGCCTGCACCTCCAGGTTGAAGCCTAAGTCATGCGCGACGAGCACCGCCGTATCGGGGTCGACCCGCTGGTTGATCGTGGCGAACACGCCCATCTGCATCAGCTTCTTGATGAGCTGCGGGACGGGCACGCTCATCTTTTCAGCCAATTCGCGCACCGTGGCCTGGGTGCTGACGGTCAGCGGCGTGAGAGCAGGCTTAGCCGGAGCTTGGCGGCCGGGACTCCCGGCCTGGCGATCGGGACCCCAGGCTTGGCAGCCGGAGCGACCGGGACTCCGGGCTTGGCGGCCGGAGCGGCGGGGGCAGCAGGCCGAGGCGCAACGGGCGCCCCGGGATGAACCGGCGCAGACGGCGGAGCCCCGGCAGCGGGAGCCGCCGGCCGCGCAGGCGCGGCCGGCGCGGCTGGGCGCAGCGTCGGGAGAACGGGCTTGGGAGCGGCAGGCGGAACAGCGGGCTTCGCCGGCGCGGGCGCGGCAGGAGCCGCCGCGGAGGCGGCGGGAGCCGGCTGGCCGGCAACGGCCTGGGCGGGGACGTCCGTCGCGGCGGGCTTAGCCGGCGCCGCCGGCGGGCGAGGCAGCGATTGCCCGGCCGCAAGCCGCGTGATGTGCGGCGCGGCGCGCTGAGAGGTGGAGCCGCGCAGCTTGGCGAAAGCGTCCACGAGATGCTCGCTCGGCGGGGCGATCGAATCCTTTTCCTGCACCACGCGCTTTTCCGCGGCGGTGCGTTTGAAGCCGGGCGACTCCTTCTTCTTGGATCCGCTCTTCTTGGCGCCGGTCGCCGCCTTCTTCTTCGGCTTCTCCGCGGCCGGCTTTTCCGCTGCGGCTTTCTTCGCCGTGGTCTTCTTCTTCTTGGTGTCGTCCGTGTCCTTTTCCATGGAAGTCTGGGTCATGCCTGCTCGCCGCCCTCCGGCTCTTTCGCTGCAGGGGCGGGCTCGCCGGGTTGCTCCTCTTGCGCCGGAAGCTTCGCTTCCGTCGCGGGAGCCGAATGCTCCGCCACCCACTTCTTCGCGCTCGCGATGATCTTGGCGGCGGTCTTCTCGCCGATGCCCTGCAAAGTGGTGAGATCGGCTTCCTCCAGCGTCGCGAGCTTGCGAACGTCGGCCATGCCGGCCTTGACGAGCACCTCGGCCACCTTCGGGCCGACGCCGTCGAGCTCGCCCAAGCCCGCGAGCTGTCCCGCCGCGCGCGACTCGGTCTCCTCGACCTTCTGTCCCTCGGACTTGACCTCGATGTTCCAGCCGGTCAGCTTCGAGGCCAAGCGCACGTTCTGGCCGTCCTTGCCGATGGCGAGAGAGAGCTAGTCGTGAGATCGTAAAGTTGCGGCGAGATCTGCGTGGTGGGCTTCTTTTCTTCAGTAATGACACCCGGCTTGCCAGTGCATTTGGCGACGATCACCTCGGCGCGCTTGTTCTCCTTGTCCACGAGCTTGACCGAGCTGGCCTTGGCAGGGGTGAGCGAGCCGCCGATGAAGGCGGCGATGTCGTCGGTAAAAGGCACGAGGTCGATCCGCTCGCCGGAGAGCTCGTTCATGATGCTGCGGATGCGCGAGCCGCGGATGCCGATGCAGGCGCCGACCGCGTCCACCTTCGGGTTGTTCGAGCGCACCAGCGCCTTGGCGCGGAAGCCCGGGTCCCGGACGATCTCGATGACCTCGACGATCTTCTCGTTGATCTCGGGCACCTCCAGCTCGAAGAGCCGGCGCAGGAAGAGCGGGCTGGCGCGGGAAACGAGCACCTGCGGGCCCCGCTGGGCTTTGTCCACCTTCAGGATGACCGCGCGCACGCGCTCGCCGACGCCGTACCGCTCGCGGCGGATCTGCTCGCGCAGCGGCATGATCGCCTCGGTCTTGCCGAGGTCGAGGATGATGTTGCGGTCCATGAAGCGGTGCACGGCGCCGCTGATCACCTCGCCTTCCTTCGGCTTGAACTCGTCGTAGAGGTTGTCGCGCTCGACCTCGCGCACCTTCTGGGTGAGCACCTGCTTGGCCGTCTGCGCCGCGATGCGCGCGAAGAGGTCCATGTCGTTGATCGGGAAGACGACCTCGTCGCCGACCCCTTTCTTGTACTTCTTGCCTTCCTCGGCGGTCATCTCCTGGTCGGGGATGGTGATCTCTTCGACGACCTTCTTGACCTGCGCGGCGGTGATGGCGGCCGTCTGCGAGTCGATCTCGACGCGGATGTCGGCGTCCTTGCCCTTGGCCTTCTGCAAGGCGCTCTTGATCGCGCCCTTGATCATCTCGAGGATATCCTCGGCCTTGACGCCTTTCTCGCGCTCGATCTGCTCGAGGGCGGTCATCAAGGGGCTCTTGGCTGTCGGCAGTGGGGTCATGATGATGTTATAAGTCGATATCCGGATCGAGGCGCGCCTCGTCGATGCGGTCGAGCGGGAATCTGACGAGTCCGCCTTCCGACTCCAGCACGACGAGCCCCGCCTCCATGGGCTTCAGACAGCCGCGAAAATTGCGCTGCCCGTTCTCGGGCGTCTTCAGGCGCACCTTCGCGCGCTGGCCGATAAATCGCAGGAAATCCCGCTCCTTCTTCAGGACGCGGTTGACCCCGGGAGAGGAGACCTCGAGGACGTAGTGCTCGTTGACCAGGTCCACGGTGTCGAGCAGCGCGCCGATGCGGTCCGAGAAATAGGCGCAATCGTCGAGCTTGAACCCGCCCGGCTTGTCCAAAAAGAAGCGCAGGACGCGGCGGCCGCCTTCATGGACGCACTCCAGGTCCACGAGGTCCACGGCTTCCTGGTCCAACAGCGGCTGGACCGCGGCTTCTATCTTCGAAATTTCCGTCATTTTTTGAAGGTCCGCCAATAAAAAAAGTGGCCTCAACTTCAGCCACTTTCGGTGACCTTACGACGATTATACTAAAGGGCTAAGGGGGGGGCAAGGCAAACGAGTCAGCCCCGTTCTCGCCATCCGCCGAGCGCAGTCAAGAGGCGGCTGGGGCCGCCACCGGCGGCGACGAAGCGGGCGCGGCGAAGTCGACGAGCCGCTCCAGCGCCTCATCGAGCTTGAGCCGCTCGGCCTTGGGCTGGTCGCGGCGCTTGAACTCCACCTCGCGGTCGGCCAGCGTCTTCTTGCTGATCACCACGCGCAGGGGGATGCCGATGAGATCGGCGTCCTTGAAGCGCACGCCGGGACGCTCCGGCCGGTCGTCGAGCAGCGTCTCGACGCCCTTCTCCCAAAGGCTCTTGTAAAGAGCGTTCGCCGCCTCGCGCACGGCCTCGTCGTCCACCTCGATGGGGATGACCTCCACGGCGAAGGGGGCTAGCGCCAGCGGCCAGATGATGCCGTTGTCGTCGTGGTTCTGCTCGATCGCCGCGGCGACGACGCGCGTCACGCCGATGCCGTAGCAGCCCATGATCATGACCTTGCTCTTCTGCTCGGCATCGAGGTAGACGGCGTTCATCTTCTCCGAGTACTTGGTGCCCAGCTTGAAGGTGTGGCCGACCTCGATGCCCTTGGTGAACTCGACCAAGCCTGCGCAGCGGGGGCAAGGGTCTTGCGGCACGGCCATGCGCAGGTCCTTATAGCTCTCCGGCTGGAAATCGCGGCCCGCGTTGATGTTCGCCAGGTGATAGTCCTTGCGATTGGCGCCGCTAAGGCCGTTGACGAGGCCCTCCAGCGAGCGGTCCGCGATGACCCGGACGGTCACCATCTGTCCCTTCGGATCCTTCCAGCGCGGCAGGTGCACCGGCCCCGCGTAGCCCACGTCGCAGCCCGCGATGGACCGGTACTGGTCGTCGGTGGCGCGCTCGAGGAGCGCGGCGCCGCTGGCCGTCTGGAGCTTCGGCTCGTTGAGCTCGTGGTCGCCCCGGACCAGCGCCATGAGCGGCACGCCGTCGGCAAGGTACAGCTGGGTCTTCAGGAACTTCGTCGCCGGCAGGCCGGTATGCGCGGAGACCTCGACGACGCTGCCCATGTTCGGCGTATGGACTTCCTCAAGAGGCTTCGGGGCCTCCGGAGCGCCCGGCCTGGGCGCGAGGCACTCGGCCCGCTCGACGTTGGCGCCATAGGAGCACTGCGTGCAGGCGACGATCGTCTCTTCTCCGGTCTCGGCGAGGACCATGAATTCGTGCGAGAACGAGCCGCCGATCGCGCCCGCCTGAGCCTCGACGGGCTTGAACCTGAGGCCGCCGCGCTCGAAGACGCGCTGGTACGCCTGATACGCAACCTCGTAGAAGCGGCCCGCGTCCTCGTCATCGGCGTGGAAGGAGTAAGCGTCCTTCATCAGGAACTCGCGCGCGCGCATGACGCCGAAGCGCGGCCGGATCTCGTCTCGGAACTTCAGGCCGAACTGGTAGAACATGGCCGGCAGCTGCCGCCAGGAGCGCACGTCGCGGCGCACGAGGTCGGTGATGACCTCCTCCGCCGTCGGCGCGAAGCAGAAATCGGCGTTCTTGCGGTCCTTGATGCGCAGGAGCTCCTTGCCGTACACCTTCCAGCGGCCGGTCTCGTTCCACAGCTCGCTGGGCTGCACCACCGGCAAGGCGACCTCCTGGCCGCCGATGCGGTCCATCTCCTCGCGCACGATGCGCTCCACCTTGCGCAGGGTCCTGAGCCCGAGCGGCAGCCAATCATAGAGCCCGGCGGCCAGCTTGCGGATCATGCCGGCCCTCTGCATCAGCACCGCCGAAACGTTGTCGGCGTCGGAGGGCGCTTCGCGAAGGGTGGGGATCAGATAGCGCGAGTACCGCATGGGGTCAATCCTTTCCGGCGGGAACCGGTTCCTTGGGCGCGGGCAGCTCCGGCGCCTTTCCCTTCTGCTGCTGCTCCGCCGCCGCCTCCTTCTTGGCCCGCCGCGTCTCGCGGATGCGCATGAGGTCGTTATAGGTCGCGAAGAGCAGCAGCGACATCAGGAAGACCATGCCGATGGAGTTGGCGACGGCCAGCGTCTTCAAGGTGAGCTTCTTGCGCGTGAATCCTTCCCAGACATAGAGCGCGGCATGCCCGCCGTCGAGCAGGGGGATGGGCAGGATGTTGAAGAACCCGACGGCCACCGAGATGAGGCCGATGAGATAGACCAAGTCCTCCCATCTCGAATGGGCGGCCTTGGACACCATCTGCACGATGCCGACCGGGCCGGCCAAGTCGGGCCGCTCGTGATGATAGAGCTTCGAAGCGAGGGTCTTCACCGTGTACCTGGTCCACAGCCAGCACTGGTTCGCGCCTTCCTTGATCGAACCGAAGAAGCCTACGTCCTTGTACTCGATCTTGGGCGTGATGCCGATGAGCCCGTGCCCGGAAGCCTTATCGAACCTCGGCGTCACCTCGATCAGTTGCAGCTTGCCGTCGCGCGCCACGGTCAGGGAGACCCGGCGGTCGGCGTTCTGGTGGATGATGTCCGCCATCTCGGTCCAGTTGCGGACCTCGTCCTTGCCCACCTTGAGCACGCGGTCCTCGGGCCTGAGCCCGGCCGTCTCGGCGGGGAAGCCCTCCGCCAATTCCCCGATCACCGCCTCGGTGCTCGGCTCCGGAAGCCCCCGCGCCCAGACGACGCCGAAGAAGAGGACGAAGGCCAGGACGTAGTTCATGGCGGGCCCCGCGGCCACGATGCCGAGGCGTTCGAGCCAGCTCTTCGCGAAATACTCGTCCGGCTGTCCGGAGCAATCCTCGATGCTCTCGCCGGCGGGCTTGACGAAACCGCCGAGGGGGAAGGCGCACAACGAGAAGCGCGTCTCGCCGTAGGTCACGCCCAACAGCTCCGGGCCGAAGCCGAAGGCGAAGCGCTCCACGCGCACGCGGAGCTTCTTGCACATCAGGAAATGGCCGAACTCATGGAGGAAGATCACGAGACCGAAGGTCAGCAGGACCGCGAAGGCGGAAAGAAGCATGGTTAGTCGATGGCCTCCACGATCTCGGCGGCTTTCAACCGCGCCCACTCGTCGGTCTCCAGCACCTCGGCGAGCGATGGGAGGGGACCCGAGCGGCGGTGGAGCTTCAGCGTCCGCTCGATCACCCGCGCGATGTCGGTGAACCGGATGCGCCCGTCCAGGAAGGCCTCGACGGCGACCTCGTCGGCGGCGTTGAGGACGGCGGGATGCGAGCCGCCCAACCGGGCGGCGTCGAGCGCCAGCCCGAGACAAGGGAAGCGCCGGAAATCAGGCTCCGCGAAGGTGAGGGCCTTGGCCTTCACGAAATCGAGCGCGCGCACCAGCGCCGTGGTGCGCTGCGGCCACGTCATCGCGTACTGGATGGGCAGCCGCATGTCCGGCACGCCCATCTGCGCGAGGATCGAGCCGTCGGTGAACTCGACCGCCGAATGCATGATGGATTGCGGATGGATCACGATCTCGATCTGCCGGAGTTCGAGCCCGAAGAGGTGCTTGATCTCGATCGTCTCGAAGCCCTTGTTCATCAGCGTCGCGCAGTCGGTCGTGATCTTCCTTCCCATCTTCCAGGTCGGATGGGCGAGGGTCTGCCGCGGGCTGACGCGGTCCAAGCTCCCCTTGCGCCGGTACAAGGCTCCGCCCGAAGCGGTGAGCACCACGCGCCGCAGGAGCTTGCCGTAGCCGCGCATCCCGCCCTTGGGCGCGCCGCGGCTCTCGAGGCACTGGAAGATCGCCGACGGCTCCGAATCCACCGGGAGGATGCGCCCGCCCCAGCGGTCGGCCTCGATCATGAACTGCTCGCCCGCCATCACCATCGGCTCCTTGTTGGCGAGCGCCACGGTCTTTCCCGCCTTGAGCGCCGTCAAGAGCGGCGCGAAGCCCACGCCGCCGACGAGGGACAGCAAGACGACGTCCACGTCCTTCGCGGCCGCCATCTCGCAAAGGCCTTCCACGCCCGGCTCCAGGTGCCGCACCCGCCCGTTGAGCCTGGACTTCAGCAACTGGGCGCCCTTGGCGTCGAAGACGGCGACGCGGTCGGGCTTGTACCGCTCGACCTGCCTCGCCAGCAGGTCGACGTTGGAGTTGGCCGAGAGGGCGACCACGCGGAACTCGCCGGGCATCTCGTCGATGACGCGCAACGCGTTCATGCCGATCGAGCCGGTCGAGCCCAAAATGGCGATATTTTTCATATGGAAGGTGTCAGACCTCAACTTATGGAACTTATTT
>JAPLKK010000036.1 GCA_026388115.1 Elusimicrobiota bacterium
GCCCCGGCCGCTGGGATACGCTCATGACGGTCGACGCCATCGAGGAGCTGCTGAGCGACCCGATCGCCTTGCCGGGGCGTTCCTCCGAATGGAGAGCGGCGTTAGCCCATGCGCCTGGGCTTTCTTCGATGACCGCTCTTGCCGGAGAGCTGCTCGACCTGCCGACGGAGCCGCCCGCGGTGGCTGTCGAGGTCTCGAGCGTCGCTCCCACGGGCTTGGCGCCGGCCGTTTACGCGGCGGTGGCGGACCTCGCGACTGCCGTCGCCCGCGCCAGACCCTTTCTCGACATGGCGGCGATAGGACTTTCCATTTCCGACCGCGAGCAGCTCTTGCGCGGGGTCGCCCGCCAGGTGCGGCACGTCCCGCCCGAGCCCGTCGACCCCGCCCTCTTCGAGTTCGCCTCGCGCTTCGATATGGCCGCGGTCCTTCAAGCCGCCCGGACCGTCGCCGAGGCCGCGGACGGGGCCGCAGCCTCGCTCGCCGGCCTGCCGGCGCCCGCGAGCCTGCCGCGGACGCTCGTTTTGGCCGGCTCGACGGTCACGCTGGGGGGGACGGGGGGCGACGAGTACACGCAGGAAGACCTCGACCAGTCGTCGATCCTGATCGATTTTGGCGGAGCGAATCGCTACCTCGGACCCCCGGCAGCGGCCGGGCCGGGCGAGATCAAAGTCGTGATCGACCTGAGCACGGCGGCGGTCATCGACAGCTCGGGCCCCGTCGCCTCGGGGCAGTTCGGCATCGGCGTGCTCTTGCTGCCCAACGCCAAGGGAGCCAAGCGCCTGCGCGGCGGCGATCTCTCGATGGGCGCGGGCCTTTTCGGCGCGGGCTTCTTGGTCGCGCGCGGCTCCGGCACGCGGATCGAATCGGGCGATTTCTCGCAGGGCGCCGGGGCGTTCGGCGTCGGCGTCATGGACGTCGAAGGAGCCTCTGGGTCCCTGACCGCTTCCATGGCGGCGCAGGGCTTCGGGTTCACCCGCGGAGTCGGGCTTTTCCGCTTGCGGGGCGACGGAGCGAGGCTCGCTTGCGGCCTTGTCTATCCCGACGCGCGCGATCCTCTCGCCGCGTTGAGCCTCTGCCAAGGGGTCGGCTACGGGCCGCGCGCCTTCGCGGCGGGGGGCTTCGGCCTCGCCTTCGTGGCATCCGACCGCGCACAGGTGGACGCGAACTATTTCGCCCAAGGGGCGGGCTACTGGCACGGCTTCGGCGGCTTCTATTTCACGGGAAGCGGCAGCCGCATCCAATCGCGGCGCTACGGCCAGGGGGCGGGCGTCCACACCGCCCTGGGGGCCTTCGAGCTCGACGGCGACGATGACCGCGTCCTGCATTGGGGGGTCGGTCCCGGTTTCGGCTGGGACTTGGGCGTGGGGTGGGCGCGAGTCCACGGCGACCGCGACCAGCTTTATGCCGACTGGGCTTCGGGCCGCGGCGACGTGAACGGTCACGGCCTTCTCCTTGTCTCCGGACGGGACGCGCGGCTGCAGCTTGGCGAAGTCGGCACCGGCGCGCTCAAGCGGTCGGCGCCCAGCTACGGCATCGCGGCCGTCGAGGGATCGGCGACCCTGAAGCTGCCGAACCTCTCTTCGGCCGCCGCGATGGGCACGGTCTTCCAGCCGAGCCTTTGGGGCGTCGTGGAGGCGAGCGGCGGCGTCGTCTTGGACCCCGCGCTGGCTCTCGAGCCGCCGCGCTGGCCGAACATGGATCGCGAGCGGGAGGCGCAGGCATGGTCCGACCGCGAGCACAACGCGCAGCGCCTAGCCGAGGCGGACGCCAAGCCCGCCGCGCCCGAGCGTCTGGCGGGCTGGCTTTTCTCGTCGGCCGAGGGCGGCCTGGACGGCGCGACGCCGGGCGAGGCGCTCAAGCGCCTGATGTCTTTGTCGCCTGCGCATGCGGAGCATCTCCCCGCGTTGGCGACGCCTGAGCGATTCGAGGAGTTCGTGTTCTTGCGCACCGTGTTCGCGGCCTACGGCCCGCGCGGGGCGAAGGCCCTGACGAAGGAATTCGACTCGGCCCACGGACTGCGCAAGGCCCTGCTGATGAGCTTGTTCCGGACGACCACGGCGCAGGACGGGCTCAAGGCCGCGGCGAAGGCGCTCAAGGACCCCGACTGGCGCGTGCGCCGCGAGGCGCTGGGGGCGCTCGGCTTCCTCTTCGACCGGGAGGGGGGGGAGGAGCCGGGACGCGCCGCTTTCCTCGAGTCAGCGCTCGAGCTGTGCCGCCGGCCCGATCCGGCCGCGCCCGTGCCGCAGAAGGCTCTCGACGCCATCGGCCTCAAGCGGCCGGCCGACCTGCTGGCCGCGCTCGCGCTCAGTCCTGACTACGACGCCGCCGACCGGCTCGCGGTCGTCGACAAGACGCCGAACCCCTTCGACCCCGTCGGGCCCGACGCCCTCCAGGCTTTCGCGCGCGCGCTCGGCAGCCGGCCGAAATCCTGCCGCAAGGCGCTCGAGCGCGAGCTGAAAGACCTCCGACGACTGGAGGCGAAGGCGCGCGGGCGTCTCGTGGAGGCGGCCGACGACGCCGAGCCCGATCTGCTGCCGGTCGCGCTGGCCTCCCTGGGCCAGCTCGGGGGGGGCCAGGATGCGGCGCGGCTCGCGCGCGCGCTCGGCGACGAGGCGGCCGCCGTGGCCGAGGCGGCGGCCGTGGGCCTGGCGCGGATGGGGAAGGCCGCCGAGCCCGCGGTGAGCGGCGCGTTGGCCGACCGCTCGCCGGCGATGCGGCAGATGGGCGCGGCGGCCGCGGCGCAATCGTCCGACGCCTCCGTGTTCCGCCTGCTGCGCAAGGCGCTCAACGACGCCGATGAGAGCGTGCGGCGGACCGCCGTCGCCGGGCTGTTCGCCGCGCAGGCGCCCCTGCGGCCGCTGCGGAAAGAGTTCTTCCCGGACCTCGAGCGCCTCGCCGCGTCCGACGCTTCCCCGGGCCTGCGCGCCGCCGCCGCCTACGCCGAACGGTCGTTTTGACATGTGGTAGGATAAGACCTTTGAAGCACAGGGGGTTCTCATGAAGGCGCTGTTGGAAGCGAAAAACCGGGACTTCTCGAACGTGGTCCGCCTCGCGCAGGAGCTGATCCAGAACAAAAGCCTTTCCGGCCAAGAAAAGCTCATCGTAGAAAGCTGCATCCGGGAGGCAGTCAAGCTGGGCTTTGACGACGCTTATTGCGACAAGATGGGGAATTTCATCGGCAAGATCGTCGTCGGAGACGGCCAAGGGAAAAGGGTCGTGCTGAGCGGCCACCTGGACACGGTGCACGCGGAACCCTCGAAATGGAATCCCGAGACCGGCCCCTTTTCCGCGGCGATACGGGATCAGAAGCTCTACGGCCTCGGCGCCTCGGACATGAAGGGCGCCTTCGCCGCCATGTTCAGCTCCGGCGCGCTTCTCAAGAGCCTGGATCCTAAGGAGCACGCCGGGGAAGTCTACATCGTCGGAACAGTCGTTGAAGAACTCTTCGAAGGCGTTTGTTTTCTGGAGGCTCTGAAGAGCATTCGTCCGGATTATGTCGTCATCGGAGAGGCCTCCGAGTGCCGGTTGAACATCGCTCAACGAGGCCGCGGAGAGATACTGATCAGCGTCTTAGGCCAGGGCAAGCACGCCTCCGGGGGCCGAAGCACGGTGAACCCCATCGAGCAGGTCGCCTTCATCATCGAGGCCTTCCACGTGTGGTACAGGTCCGAGGCGGTAGCGCTCCTAGGAAAGAGGAACATCGTTCCCACGGACATCAAGATTCCCGTAGGGGGCGGCGGCGGGCTGGATGGGCGGGGAGGAAACTCGACTGTGCCCAACGAGGTGGAGCTCACGTATGACGTGAGGACCCTGCCGGGGGATAGCGAGGAATCCATCATCAAGATGGTCCGGGACAACATGGAGCCCGTGCTGACGCACGGCAAGCGGCTCTATCCGACGTTCCAGGAGCCCGTCATAGAGTACGCGAAGGATGAATGCGTGACCTACACGGGAGTGCCGATCAAGCAAAACAAATTCGCCCCGGCTTGGCAGACCTCCGAAGACGACGAGATCGTGGTCCGGGCGAAACGGGGCTTGGAGAAGGTGGAGATTCCGGCCCAGATCGGAGCGTACAGCTTTTGCACGGACGGAAGCGCGGTCGTGAGGTATCGCGAGCTTTATCCCGACGCGAAATGCCAGGTGATCGGCTTCGGTCCATCGCAGGAATCATTGGCCCACACGACGAACGAATATGTGGAGATCGACCAGTTGAAGAAGGCCTTCAACGGCTACGTCGGGATCGTCTCCGAATTGCTGAAAAAATAAGGAAAGAACTGACCCCCTGGGAATCACTGGAGCGCATGGAATCGCAGAAGGTCGACGTGCATCTCACCGAGCGCGGCTAGCGGTCTCCCATGGCGCTCTTCGCGTTCCCGATCTTTTTCGCCGCGGCCTTGGCTGTCGGCCGGGCGCATGCCGCCGGCGCGAGCTCCGAGCCGGAAACGTTCGCTGAACATCCCGGCGCGCAGAACTGCCGGGACCTTTTGGTCGGGTATCTCAAGAACTCCGGGGTGCCGGCGGATTGCAGGACGAAAGTGGGGCCCGGCGCCGTCTGCGACATCGCTAGGAAGCTCGGCCTTCCGCTGGACCTCTTCACCAGGGTGCTCTTCTACGAATCGAACACGACGCCCGGGAGATTGCCGAACGACGGGAAGATGTGCGCTTCGCTCAGGGGGGCCGGCGTGGTCGGGGGCTATTCCGCGGTCCCCCTGGGGGAGACGGGAGAGCGGTGCGATTACGGCATGGGCCAGATCAGCATCGGCGCAAAGGGGGCGAAACTGAACTGCGAGGACGATTGGGATCCCAGGAGGAAGACCCGCTCCTGCATGCTGGACCCGGACAGCCCGCACGCCAAGCGCGTCGCGGCCTATTGGGACCGCTACCAGAGAGGCGTCAATCCCTTTCGGCTCGGGCGGCAGCCGCGGAGGTTCGATCGGAAGCTGTATGAGATATTCTGGGCCGGCGTCGTCTTGCGGGAAGCCATCGACAGCCTGGGAGCGAAGGCCGACTCCTTCGCGCGGATCGAGTGCGACAGGACTCCCAGGCCGCGCCGCACGGAGATCTCCCGCTGGCTCGCTGCGGTCTATCACGGGGAACCGGACAGCGATTACGGGAAGCGCTGGACCTTCAAGGGCGGCCTTACCGCGAAGCGGAAGTCCGCGCCGCGCGCGGCGGCCTGCACGGACCTTCCCGCCGCCTCGTCGGGCGATTGCCGGATAGTCGAGCTGGGCTGCCCCGTCATCATCTCCGACGGCTCGCGATCCGTCCGCAAGCCGTTCGCCTGCTGCGAAGGGCAGGTCATCGACTTCAACGCCCCCTGCCGGCGCGCAGCTCGCTGAGCGCCGGCCATTGATCATTGATTGGATCCCGCCCGACGACATTCCCGGTAGTGACCAAGCAAGCCTTGAGGAATAGAGCAGAACTCGCGAGTTGACAGCTGCGAGCGGGGGGCGCGCCCTTGGGCGCGCCCCCCGCTGCTTTTTTTGGGCCCGAGCGGCTGCGGATCGCCTGAAGCTACTGGGCCTTCGCCACCTTGGGCGTCGGGTACACGATCATGCAGGTCGGCCACCAGTCCCAGGACGCCCTCGTCTTGCCGTTCATGACGAAAGTGCTCTTGAGGTTGTTCTGTTTGGCGCCGATCTGGGTGATGCCGAGCTCCTGCACGGTCTTGAGCTCGCCAGGGTCCACCTTCCCGTTGCCGTTCAGGTCCTGCCAGACGTATAGTCCCTCCAGCTCCTTTCCCGAGACCACGCCATCGTTGTCCTTGTCGAAGCGCATGCCCAGCTTCTGATAGCCGTCCAGGAACCCGATGGGGTTGCCGAAGAGGTTCTCGCCGCCCTTGAAGCTCTCGCCGCGCTCGAGCGCCACGAGCAGTCCGCTCTTCGGCCCCACCCACTCCGTGATGGCCGGGAAGCCGATGGCGTTGATGTCGAACATGGCCGAATGCTTCTTATTGAAGCTCCGCGGATGCGGCAGCCACTGCCCGCCGACCACGTCGGGCTTTCCGCTGCCCTCAAGATCGAGGATGATCGGAGAGACGGAGGCGAAGCCCACCAGCTCATACTCCTGGCCGTTGTAGATGAACGAGCGGTCGGCCACGAACGAGTGCGGGTAGCCGTCTCCCGCCCACGGGTTGCCCTGGTAGTCCAGGCCCGGCAGGCCGTTGGCCAACAGCGACGCCGTCTGGAAATGCCCGAGCACGTTGCCGTCCTCATCCACGATGTCGGTCTGCCCACCGACGTGCGCTTCCTTATAGACGCCGGCGCTCGACGGCCACTTCCGCATGTCGGCCAGGAACTCGCTGTACTCCGCGTTCCCGCCGCCTCCGAGGTACCCGGTGGTCCACTGCATGTACTGCCAGACGCTGCTCGCCGATGAATACATGCTGGCCGACAGGAACACCTTGATCGCCACGCGCACCGTGACGCTGGCGGTGCCGGACTTGTTGCAGTCGTCTACCGCGGTGATGGTGTAGGTCTTATTGCCGGTGCCGACGGGCGTCACCACCGCGCTGTTGCCCGCCACCTCCCCGACGTCCGTGAGCGTGTACTTCGCCGTATGGTTGGAAGTCCAGCTCAGCGTGGTCGGCTCCCCGGGGCTCACGGAATCGGGCGAAGCCGAGAGCGTGACTTTGAGCGGGTCGTCGTTGCAGACCTTCACGTCCACGCTCTGCTTGAGCGTGTTGTCCTGCGCGCGCAGCCCGACGGCAAGGCTGCAAAGGATCGCGACGAGGATCGGGATTCTCATACGGGCCTCCATCCGAACCGAGTTTTTTGTCGTGTTCATAGCGGTTCCTTGCGCATAGTATGGCAGGGCGACGAAAACGGCGCCAAACAAGCTCGTCTTATGAAAAAGAGACGGTTTCGTCGACGTTGTTTTGCCGGGAAAGGAGTGCCCTAATTCCTTCCTAAATCCGGCGCCTGCGCAGCGGTCAGGGTCGGGAGGACGTCGCTTTGGGCGGCCCCGAAGGAAGGGTGAAGGAGAACGTCGACCCCTTCTGGTATTCGCTCTCGACCCAGATCCTTCCGCCGTGCGCCTCGACGATGCGCTTGCAGATGACAAGGCCCAAGCCCGTGCTGCGGGTGAACCGGACCTTGTTCTTCGTCTCGGGGACCTGGGAGAACTTGACGAACAGGGAGTGGAGCCGCTCCTCAGGGATGCCGAGCCCCGTATCGGCCACGGCGACCGCGACCGCGCCCGCCCGCGAGCGGTTGGCCGTCACCGTGACCCGCCCCCCCGCCGGCGTGAAATTGAGCGCGTTGGCTACGAGGTTCGTCAGCACCCGCCGGAAGGCCTGTTCGTCGGCGTAGGCCCGCTCCGCGCCGGGGAGCACCTGCGACGCCAGCCCTACCTTAAACTCGTCGGCGCGGGCCTGTAACAGCGTCAGGACCCCGCTCACCTCGCTTCCCACGTCCAGCTCGGCCGGCTCGAACTCCGCGCGCCCGGATTCCAGCCGGGTCAGATCGAGGATGTTCTCGATGAGCTCTGCCAGATAGCCGGCGCTCTGGCTGATGATCGCGAGACCCTCCCGCTGGCGGTCCGTGAGGGGGCCGCTGTAGCCGTTGGCGATCACCTGCGCGTGCGACATGAGCGCCGACAGCGGGGACCGGAGGTCGTGGGTGATCTGCGCCATGAAGGAGTCCTTCATCGGCCGAGCTCAGATCCCGGATCGGCTTCGCCAGCGCGCGGGCCACCGCCACGGCCAAGAGGACGCTCAGCGCGACGACGAGGCCGGCCGTCGGTGCAAGGCGCCTCAGCGTCTCGCGCCTGAACTCGGAGACGGAGCGGTCCACTGCGTCCCGATCGAAGATGATCGCGACGGTGCCGATCCTCTCCTTTTCGGCCGAGAGCAGCAGCGCGCTGCCCAAGTCCAAGTGGCGGCCTTCTTGCTCGAATGGCTCCCAGACGGCCTGCCGGGAGCTCGCGGCGTTCTTCAGGTGCTCGGACTCCGCGGGCGTGTTCGGGAAGGCGAAGTTGTTCTTGAGGAAATCCGCGTGGACGACGACCCGCCCCTCGCCGTCCAGCAGCGCCATTTCGACGGCGTAGCGGGAGGGGGAGGAGGCGAGGAACGTCCTCACGGCCAGCTCGTTCTTGGAGCTCAACGACTCGGCGCAGACGCGGGCGGCCTTCTCGAGGGAGGCCTGCTGCTCCGCGCGGGCCTGCTGGCGCAGATGGCGCCCCGCGGTCAGGATGACGACGCCCAGCGTGGCGCAGACCACCGACAGCGTAAGCCCGGACAAGAGCAGACTGAACTTCGCGCTCAGGTTCATCGGTTTGCATCGGCTTGCCCGCGCCGAGACGCATCGGCACCGCAAGCCGGACAAGGTGAGTCGGCTTCCTGATTCTACAGCAAATCATCCAAGAGACGCCATCGGCTCCATTTGCTAACATCGGCCTCGTGCCCGACCCGTCGAAAGTCCTGGTGGTCGAAGACGACCGCCAGACCCGCCTGGCGACAGAGACCGTCCTCCAGGCGGCGGGGTTGCGGGTGATCCCCGCCGACACCGTCGAATCGGGATGGGCTTTGTTCTGTCAGCAGCAGCCTGACCTTGCGATCCTGGACGTCGCGCTCCCGGATGGCAACGGCCTGGACCTCTGCCAGCGCATCCGCAAGCACGAGACCTTGGCAGGCACGCCGGTCATCGTGCTGACCGGACAAGGCGGGCTCGGCAGCAAGAGGCTCGGCTTCGATGCCGGCGCGGACCAGTATCTCGTGAAGCCGGTCCTCCCTGAGGAGATTCTTCTCTGGGTGCGCGCCCTGCTGCGCCGCCTGGCGATCGATTCGGGCGAGGCCGATGTCCTGCGGGCCGGGGACTGCGAGATCGATCCCAAGGCCCACGTCGTCCGCTGGCAAGGCGCCCCGTGCCTGCGGCTCACCGTCAAAGAGTTCGATCTCCTGTTTTTCCTCGTGAAGAAGCGCCCCCGCGTGTTCAGCCGCGCGGAGATACTCAAGCAGGTCTGGGATACGATCACCGTCGACCAGGTGGTGGACGCCCATCTCTTCAACCTTCGCAGGAAGCTTCCTCCCGCGTTCGCGGACCGCATCCAGAACATCCCGGGAAAAGGCTTCCGCTACATCGACTGACGCTGGCGGCGCAGGCCGGCTCCGTGCTGGACCGAAGGTCAGCAGCCTGAAGATTTCTAGTTTGCTCGCTGAACCGCTTGCGCATCTTTTCCGGTCTGCAGCAGTTGGCTTGCGAAGCGGGGATCCGTCCGCGGCTTGCTCAGCCGGCTGACGATGAGCTTGGTGAGCTCCTCGACTACCCAGTTGACGTTCTCCACCCCGACGTACTCCGGGTTGCAGTCGGGCGCCCAGTTCATGAAGTCGATGGCGTAGGGCACGCCGCCTTTGACCGCGAACTCGCAGGTATTGAGATCGTAGCCGAGGACCGTGTTGAGGGTGATCGTGTCCTTGATGATGCGCGCCTCCACCTTCGGGTCCAGCGGTGGATGGTTGGCCTGGTAGCGCCCGGCGTAATCGTTCCGGGGCTCGTAAGGCATGATGCGGACCGCCTTGCGCCCGACGCAGTAGCAGCGATAGTAGCTCTCGAAGTCGATGGCCTCCTGCAGCATCATCACCAGATGGCCGGTCTGCTGGTAGGCGGCGAAGAACTCGCCGGGGTTTTTCACCGGGTAGACGTGGGCCCAGCCGCCGCCCGCGTGCTTCTTAAGGTACGCGGGGAAGCCGATCTCCGCGAAGATGGCGTCCCAGTCGAGAGGGTAGACCAGGTTCCGCATCGACTGCGGGGTGGTGTCGGGCGGAAGGTCCTTGTGGGGCAGGATGACCGTCTTCGGGACGGCCACGCCGAGCTTGACGGCGAGGGCGTTCTCGAAGAATTTGTCGTCGCAGGTCGCCCAGAACGGGTCGTTGATCACCTGCGTGCCGCAAAGCACCTCGTTCTTGAGGAAGGACCGGTAGAAGGGCACGTCGTGCGAGATGCGGTCGACGATCAGATCGTAGCCGGTCGGCTTGGCCTGAGCGATGGCGCCGATCTTCACCGGCGCGGCCTCTATGTCCCGCTCGCGGTTCAAGCGGTCGATGAGCAGCCACTGGAAGCGGTCTTCCATTCCGAACAGGACGCCTACTTTCTTTTTCATTAGGGGACTCCTAGTCGATCCAATAGACCGGGGACATGCCGACCCCGGCATCAATCCTGTTGCTGAGCCCGAGCTCTCCCTTGACCGCCAGGATGGCTCCGATGTTGGAGTACCAGCCCCGGCCGGCGCGATCGTTCTTCACGCGTCGACGATGGTCGGCGCTCTGGAAGTGCGTCCGGGAGAGCACGCCGATGGTGCGAGCCCGCTTGGAGTTATGCCGCACGGCGGGACTGCCGCCGTGCATGAGCAGCCGGGTCTCGGTGCACAGGCCCGCTTTCACGTCGGGATCGGCGATGTCGCCCATGATGTCGGGCATCAGCGGCGTCGCCCAGAAGAGGTCCTGCATCAGCATCGGCTCGTGCGCGACGGCAGCCTCGAGCTGCTCCAGGGTGGGGCCGATCTCCACTCCCTTGGCGGACATGCCCAAGAGCGGCTTGATGGCGATGGACTTGAGCCGCTCGGGGTCAAGGCGCAGGCTCTGCACGTCCTCCGCGGTGATCTTCCGGGAGGGGACGAGCACGTTCATCCGAGTCTTTTGGTTGAGAGCGGTGAGGGTCTCCTTATTGACCAGGTAGAATCCCATCAGGTGCTTGTTGAGGTCGCCCCAAAGCCGGGGCGATGCGAAGATGCGGCGCAGGCGGTCGATGACCTCGTGCTCGCCGGCGTTCTCGCGCGCCTTGATGTAGCTCTGCAGGTCGACATCCACCAGGCGGGAGATCCCCTTCTTCAGCTCGCGCTCCTGGCCGGGGCGCTTGCAATAGAGCCGGTCCTCCCGGAACTCGAGATCTCGGGGGTCCAGGATCAGCGGCCGGCGCGCCGGGTCGCCGCCGCGCCCCGGGTCGGGGCCGCCGCTCATGGCCTCGGCCATGAAGACCAGGTTCGAGGCGCTCGGCTGCTTCTCGGGGTCGACCTCCAAGAAGAAGATGCTCCCCGGATCGTTCTGCTGAGGATGCCGGAGCCCCGACAGCACCTGGGCGTCGAGCTCGGGGTCGGAGAGAGCCGTCCCATCCGCTCCGGCCTCCAGCGTGAACCGGCACCCCTTCCCCAGGCCCGCCAGGCGCGAGCCGGCGAGATACTCGCGGAACCAGCCGTAGTAGGTGTCGACGCTCTGGGCCTCGAGCAGCTTAGCCTGCAGCATGTCGCCTGCTTTCTTCAGTTCCTCGAAGGTGGTCCCCCGGCGCGAGCCCACGCCCTGGACCAGCACATCAAAGGCGAGGTCCGGCTCGGTGGTGAGGTAATGGGCGTGGAGCCGCTCCGCCGTCTCGGGCGCCAGCCAGCCCCTGGGGGCGCGGTCGAGCAGATACTGCGGCCCGTGCTCTCGCAGTTCCTGGCGGGTGAAGGCGAGCAGGACCCGCGCCGAGGCGTCCAGGATGCGGATGAGGTAAGGCGGCAGCGCCAGCGGGAGCCCGTGCGGGAAGAGGCCCAGCCCGTAGATGGGATGGAACATGTCCTTGCCGCCCAGGTGCCCGAGGTAGGCGTCCACCCGCGCGCGGTCGCGCGCGAGCCGCTCGTTGGCCTCCAGCGCCACGCGGGTCTGGGCGACGCGAGTGTCCGTCGAGTAGCTGCGCTCGACCTGATCCAGCTGCTGGAGCGCCTCGTCAAGAGAGGGCAATGCGCCGGTATCTGTCATGAGACCTTCTTTTCCGACTGCGACTTCGTTACAATGGGTTTGGTCCGATGAAACCAGCTGAGAGCGCGACGTTCGCTTTTTCCCGGGTGGCGCGAGGACGAGACCTCCCGCCGCCGGCCCCACACCTGATCGATATCGCGCTGCTCGACCTCTACTACGAGCTCCCGAACCTCGGCCACGACTCGCTGCTCCACATCATCGCGGGGGTCGCGCACGAGATCCGTCCGCTGCTCGAGGCTGCCGGCTTGTCGTTGCGGGTCATCTCGTTCGAGGTGCGCAAGCGAGGCATGATCCCGGAGCCCCCCGGAGGACGCTTCGGGATCTACATCGGCACGGGCGGCCCCGGCCACATCGACCCCCGCCACAACGACGGACTGGCGCCTTGGTCTCAAGGGGTCAGGGAGGACGGTGCATGGGAGCGGCGGGCGCGGCGGCTGTTCGCGGCCATCCTCGCCGACCCGGAGGCGGCAATGATCGGCATCTGCCACTCCTTCGGCGTCCTGTGCAATTGGCTCGAGGCGGCGCGACCGACGCTGCGCGGGCTCGAAAAGGGCGGCAAGTCGCTGGGCATCCAGCAGAACCACCTCACCGACGAGGGCTGCGCGCATCCCTGGTTCGGCAGGTTCCTCGGCGGGCTCGCCGAGGGGCGCCGGCTCAGCGTCACGGACAGCCGACTCTTCGACCT
This sequence comes from Elusimicrobiota bacterium, assembly GCA_026388115.1. Lineage (GTDB taxonomy): Bacteria > Elusimicrobiota > Elusimicrobia > UBA1565 > JACRDR01 > JAPLKK01. The sequence goes on from JAPLKK010000036.1 coordinate 12,414, forward strand.
CATCCCCAACGGGATGCCGCTGGCGTCCGGCATGACCGTCATCGCTCACGAGGTCACGCGCGACGGGGCGTGCGGCGACGCGCTGACCATGCTCGAGCTGGCTCGCGACGGAGGGGGGGTGATGCCGCGGTTCCTCGCCGTCAACCACCACCCGGAGGTCTTTGACGCCGCGCTGCAGCGCCGGCTGGTCGAGGAGCGCCTCGCCGAGGGGCCGGTCCCCGACGACTGGCTCGAGGAGCGCGCGCGCATCATCGACAGCCTCGTCGACCCCGTGATCGGCCGCCGGATCCGGCTCACGAGCCGGATGACGCTCGTCGATCCGCTCCGCTTCCACATCTTCCGCCAGGTCCGCCGGCGCACGGAGCTGCTCGGCCGTAGCAGTCCGCTCCACGAGGACCAGGTGCTGGCGTCGTCGCTGCTGGTCTAGGGCCGGTTTCCCGGGGGCCTGCGGCGTCTTGGGCGTTAGGTCGCTCACCGGCTGCTCAGGATCTCCTCGACGCTGCGGTAGCCGCACTCGCGCTGCGAGCCGTACTCGTGAAAGACCGGCACGTCGGGGCGCTTGATCCAGGCCTCCCAGCCACCGCCCTGGTAAAAGACCCGCAGCAACACGTCGCCGCCGTTGAAGCCCCACCCCCGGCCGTCGGCGTAGCGGTGCTCGACGTTGACGCCCTGGCGGGTCTTGATGTGGAACCCGTCCTCGGGCTTGTCCCAGGAGTTGTCGGTCACGAACTGGATCAGCTGCCAGTAGTTGTTTTGTCCGGTGAAGCCGCGGTTCACCGCGATCCCCGAGTCGTTGGGCAGCCCGAAGACCAGGCAGTCGCGATGCTTCTGCGCCAGGTACTGCAGGTGTCCGCGGGCGGCGGGTTCGTGATGGAGCGTCACCACGACCTTGGCGATCATGCCGAAGACCGGGATCTCGCGGCTGTCGCAGGTGTGCTCGCAGAGCTGCGCCGCCCCCGCCGAGAACCCCACCGTGAGCAGGCCGTCGGCCTGGCGCGCGCGCAGCGTCTCTACGAAGGCGTCGGGTTTGCCGAAGTACCGTTCGCCGAGGGCGCGGTACCGCTCCATCCCGACAGCGGTGCTGCCGCCGCCCAGGATGGCCACCTGCGAGTGCCGCAGCCAGTCGAAGAACACCTGGACATCCTCTCGCCGCAGATCGTCCTCGTAGAAGAAGGTGCGCGGCGAAAGGCCGTACTGGCGGAACCGATCGAAGTACCAGGAGAAGGTCCCCCAGCTGTACTCCTGGTCTCCGCGCGCTCCCGAGGAGACCGGCAGATAGAGGATGGTCTTGTTGTCCGCGCTCTCCAGGGCTCGCTGGACGAGCCAGTCGCGGTGGATGTACTCGCTGCGATCGTGGGAGCTATAGACGAATTCCGTGGGTCTCATCGATCAAGCCTCGTTTTTCAGGCAGTAGATCGGCGCCATGCCGACGCCGCCGTCATCTTTCTCGGTGATGCCGAGCTCCTGCCGGACCGCCATGATGGCGCCGACGTTGGAGTACCAGCCGCGCCCCTTGGGATCGTTCTTGACCTTGCGCTCGGGGTCGCGGCTCTGGAAGTGAGAGCGCGAGAGAGCGGCGATCACCCGCGCCCGGTGCGGCTGGTGCGCGACGGCCGGGCTGCCGGCCTGCAGCACCAGACGGGCCTCCGAGCAGATGCCCGCCTGCACGTCGGCGTCTTGGAGCTCGGGGATGATGTTGGGCATGATGGGCGTGGCCCAGATGGATTCTTGAGCCAGCATCGGCTCGGCCGCCAAAGCCTTCTCGAGCTGCTGCAGGGTCGGGCTGACCACCACGCCCTTGGCGCTCATGCCGTGGAGCGGCTTGATGGCGAGGCGCTTGAGCAGCCCAGGTTCCTTCCGGTACCTCTCGAGGTGGGCGGCCGTGATGAGCTCGGTCTTGGCCGCGGTGCTCACGTCGCCAAGCAGGCTCATCTCGGTGAGCGAGCTCTTGTCGATGAGGTAGAAGCCGCAAAGGTGCTTGCTCAGGTCCGCGAAGAGGTGGGGCGTCGCGAAGATCTGCCGCAAGTGTTCCACGGCTGCGGTGTTCCCCTCCGCCTCGCGCTCTTTGACGAAGACCCCGATGTCGTAGTCGACGAGCCGGGAGATGACCTTCTTGATCTCGCGTTCCTTGCCGGGCAGGGTGCAGTAGAGCCGGCCCTGGCGGAGCTCGGTGTGGCGCGGGTCCAGGATGAGCGGGCTCCTCTCCGGGTGCTTGCGGCACATGGTCTCCGTCATGAAGACCAGGTTCTGGTAGGTCGCCTGCTTCTCCGGATCGATCTCCAGGAACATGATCTTGTCCGGTTCGTCTTCGAAGCCATAGACCAGGGTGGCGGCGACCTGATCCTCCAGCTCGTTGTCCGAGAGCGGCCGGCCGCTCTCGTCGGTGCTCCAGGTGAACTGGTGGCCTTCGGTCAGGCCGGCGGCGCGGCTGGCGCGAAGATACTCGCGCACCCATCCGTAGTAGGTGTCGACGGCCTGGGCCTCGAGGATCTTGACGTGGAGCCAGTCGCCCGAGCGCTTGAACTCGTCGAAGGTCATGCCGCGTTGCGCGTGCCGCCCGTAGACCAGGACGTCGAAGCCCGCATCCGGCTCATGGGTGAGGTAATACTTGTGAAGCCGATCGGCCAGTTCCTCGGTGAGCCAGCCCTTGCGCGTCCGGTCCAACAGCAGCGCCGGCCCGGATTTGCGCAGGCGCTCGCGGGTCACCGCGAAGAGGATGCGGGCCGAGGCTTCCATGAGTTCGATCAGATAGGGGGGCAGGGCCATGGGCAGGCCTTGCGGCGAGTGCCCCAAACCGTACATCGGCAGGAACAGGTCCTTCTTGCCGAGCTCGCCAAGGTAGCGGTCGACGCGACGGCGGTCGGTGGCGAAGCGCTCGTTGGCCTCTATGGCCACGCGGGTCTGCGCGATCCGCTCCGCCTCGCTGTAGCGGGCCTCCGTCGCGCGCAGGCGCTCGAGGGTCTCGTCGAGGGAGGGGAGGTCTTTCATGTCGCCCTCGCGGGTCGGACAGCGGCCTTCGGCGCGCTGCCTTTGTCCGCGCTCTGCTCGGCGAGGGCGGCTTGCCGCACGAACTGCAGCATCATCCGGTAATAGGGCTCCAGGCTCTCCAGGTCGATCCACTCGTGCGCCGAGTGGTGCCCGCCGCAGAGCGGCTTTGCGATCACGACCGGCACCTGGTAACGGGTGAAGAAGCGCGCGTCCGAGGCTCCTTCGCTGCGGTAGATGGTCAGCTCACGGCCAAGCTGGTCGCGGGCGGCCTGCTGTATCCACCGCCCGGAAGGGCTTTTCATATCCAGGTGGAATAGGTCGCCGGCGACCACGGGCTCGACCTCGCCCCGGCCCGCCACCACGGAAAGCACCAGCGCCCGGATCTCGTCGAGCGAGGAGTTCTCGGTAAAGCGGACATCGAGCAGCGCTTCGGCCGCGTCGGGCACCTGATTCGCGGCGCTCCCGCCGGCGAGCTTCCCGAGGTTGAGCGTCGGGCCCCAGGGCTCGGGACCGACCGTCGGGAACTGCTTGCGCAGGTCGCGGTAGATGTCAAAGAAGGCGTCGAGGGCGTTCTCGCCGAGCCAAGGCCGCGAGCCGTGGGCTGACTTGCCCTTGGTCTTGAGGCGGAACTGGAAGACGCCCTTCTCTGCCGCCTCGATCTGGAAGTTGTCGCCGCCGTCGGGCAGAAAGCAGGTGCGCGGCCGCAGGCCGTACTGCTCGAGAAGGTGGCGCGTACCCTCGATGCCGCCGGTCTCCTCGTCGAAGGTGAAGGCGATCAGCACCCGATCGCGAAGCTCGGCCGGAAGATCCTCGAAGACCCGCAGGAACAAAGGCGCGGCGAACTTCATGTCGCTGGCCCCGCGGGCGACCAGCTTGCCGTCCTCGATCTGGGGCTCGAACTGCCCGGGGGCGCCTGCCACCACGTCGAGGTGTCCGGTCAGGAGCACGTGCGGGCTTTTTTCCTCGGGACGGGTCCCGATCAGGAGCATGGGAAAGCCGGACTCGACCCTCATGCAGCGCAGCCCTCGCTCAGCGGCCTCGCGGACGATGAGCTCGCGGCAGCGGTCGTGCTCGGGGCGGTCTTCCGGTGCGTTGGTGGTCTTGAGGCGCAAGAGCGCCTTCAGCAGCGATAGGTCGTTCGGTCTCAACGATTCCTCCCAAGAGAACACGGCGTTCCTTCCGCCGGCAGGCTCGCGAACCTCTGGAGCTGCGGTCGGTGCCCTCTCTCCGCAAAGAGGCGGCAAGCCGCAGGCATTCTACCATCGTGAGCCTCGGGAGAACAGCCCTTGGGGCCTACCGCGTAAGAAAACGGTTGCGCGGCGGCGGCGCGGGGGCTAAAGTTGGGACGGAGCGGCCGAAGCAGCCTTGAAATTCCTAATGTGGGGCATCGCGGTATGAGCTTCGTCTCCGAGAGCCTGGAGGGGCGCGTGTACGCCGCCGCCAAGGTCGCGCGGCGCGACATGCCGTGGCTTTTTCCCGCGCTGATCCTCAAGGCCGCGCTGACCGCCTGTTTGGCGGTGCTCGCCCTGTTGACGATTCCCCTGGGCCTGATCGGCGCCGTCGCCGCGGCGATGCTCGCGGCTCGCGCGGTGGGAGCGGCGGCGATCGCGTTCAGCGTGCTCTTGGCGCCGGCGGCGCTGGTCCTGCCCGTCGCGTTCGGCGTGGCGTCGGCGGCGCTGGTAGGCCTCGTGGATGCCGTGGTCGTCGCGGGCCTGGTGGCGCGCGCGCTGGGCCGGCCGCCGACCTTGGGCGAGACCGTCCCGGCGGCAGCGCGCTGGGGGGCGGTCCGCTGGGCGCTCGCGCTCGCCCGGCTCGAATGCTCCCGCTCCTGGTATGGCTACCGCGCGCAAAGCGCGGCGGACCGCTGGAAGCCTGTCGACTATTCGGGGTGGAAGCCGGCGGCGTACGGCGGCTATCCGCTCGCCTGGTACGGCGGTCCGGCCAAGCCGCTGCTCTACGGCTTCGTCATGGCGGAGGTCCTCGTGGGCGGCGGCGGGCCGGCGGACGCCTGCTCGCGGCTGGCGGCGGTGAAGCCCTCGGCCTCCGGGTTGGAGCAAGACAAGCTGGCGCTCCGGATGGGCGGCGCCGCGCTCATATTCCTTTTCGTGGTCGTGTGGCTGGGCGCGTTCTTCGGCGGGCTGTACCTGGGGATGGACTGGCTCGCCGAATCGTCGCAGGCGCCCTGGGTGAAGATCGCAGTGACCTTCGGACCGGCCGTCGCCGCCACCCTGCTGCTGGCCGCCCTCGCCCAGGCTCTGGTGCAGTGGCATGAGCTGGTCTTCGGGGTGAGCGCTTGGCTCTACGCCCGGCGCGGGCTCGTCACCGACGAGGCGCTTCGGCCCGAACTCGAGGGGCTCTTTCCTCCGGCTGTCGCGGCGGCGGGCTCCAAGGCCGTCCCGTCGCCGGGCTCGAGCAAGAGCCCGGCGGAAGTCCCCACTAGCGGCCCACTAGGATGACGGTCGTGCGCGGCCCGGTCTGGTAGCGGCCCTGTTCCTTCAGCTCCACCTCGCGGCCGGACTCGGCGAAATCCTCGCCGGCGGGGAGCCCGGTATCGACGATTCGGCGCCAGCGCCGATGCGCCCGCAACTCCGGCAGGCGCACCTGCGCGGGCAGATGGCCCGTGTTCCAGATGAAGAAGAGCGGCGTGGCGAGCTGATAGCAGAGCAGGCGCGCCTCAGGGTCGCCCCAATGCGGCGAGTCGAGGTCCGGGCCGTACCAGACGATCTCGGGTTCGCCCGCCCCGGCGCTCTCGCCCTTGCCCACCATGAATTGCCGCATCTGAAGGACCGGGTACGTCCGCGTGAGCGCGATCGCCTTGCGCACGAACTCCGTGAAGTCGGCGTTCTTGCGCGCGAGCTCCCAATCGAACCAAGTCAGTTCGTTGTCTTGGCAGTAGGCGTTGTTGTTGCCCCGCTGGGTCCGCCGGCATTCGTCGCCCGCCACCAGCATGGGCACGCCCTGGCTGAGCATCAGCGTGGCCAGCATGTTCTTGATCTGGCGGACCCGCACCTCGTCAATGTCCGGCCGATCCGTGGGGCCTTCGGCGCCGTAGTTCTCGCTGAAGTTGGCCGCAGTTCCAGGAGCGGTTGTCGTTGGTGCCGTCGCGGTTGTCCTCGCCGTTGGCGTGGTTGTGCTTGTCGTTGTAAGAGACGAGGTCGTTGAGCGTGAAGCCGTCGTGGCAGGTGACGAAGTTGATGCTGTTGGACGGCGAGCGGCCGTCGAGCCGGTACAGGTCGGCCGAGCCCGTGATGCGCGCGCCCAGCTCGGGCAGGGTCCCGGCGTCGCCCTTGATGAAGCGCCGGGCGGAGTCGCGGAACCGCCCATTCCACTCCGACCAGTCCACGGGGAAATTGCCCACCTCGTAGGTGCCCAGGTCCCAGGGCTCGGCGATGAGCTTGACGCGGCTCAGGACGGGGTCCTGGCTCACCGCGTCGAAGAACGTCCCGGTCTTGCGGTACTCGCCGCGATCGCGCCCGAGCACCGAGGCCAGGTCGAAGCGGAAGCCGTCCACGTGCATCACCTGGGCCCAGTAGCGCAAGGAGTCCATGATGAGACGGATCGTCGCCGGGCTCGCGACGTTGATCGCGTTGCCGCAGCCGGTCGGGTTCTGGTAGTAGCGCCCCGGCTCCTCGGGCGGCCCTGAGAGCGAGTAGTAGGTGGGGTTGTCGATGCCGCGCAAGCAGATCGTCGGCCCGAGCTCGGAGCCCTCGCCGGTGTGGTTGTACACCACGTCCAGGATCACTTCGATGCCGGCGCGGTGCAGCTCGCGAACGAGCGACTTGAACTCGGCCACCTGGCAGCCGGGCTCGGTCCCCGCGGCGTAGGAGGATTCCGGCGCGAAGAAGCCGATCGTGTTGTAGCCCCAGTAGTTGGTGAGGCCCCGGTCGGTGAGGAGGTCCTCGATGTAGAACTCGTGGATGGGCAAAAGTTCGACCGCGTTGATGCCCAGCGAGACCAGGTGCGGGATCTTCTCGATGAAGCCGTGGTAGGTCCCCGGCCGGGTCGCGTTCGAGCTGGGATGCGCGGTGAAGCCCTTGAGGTGCACCTCGTAGATCACCAGCTTCTCGAGCGGGATGTCGGGCGTGCGAGCGCCTCGCCAATCGAAGGCGTCGTCCACCACGATCGATTTCGGGACCTGCCTCGCGTTGTCGCGGGTGTCCTGCGAGAGGTCCTTCTCCGGGGCGCCGGGATCGTAGCCCAGCAGGCAGTTGCCCTGGTTGCGGAACTTGCCGGTGAGCGCCTTGGCGTATGGGTCCATCAGGAGCTTGGCGGGATTGAAGCGGAGGCCGCGGGCGGGATCGCAGGGACCGTGTACGCGATAGCCGTAGAGCTGGCCCGCCTTGATGCCTTCGACGAAGACGTGCCAGATCCACCGCTGGCGGTCCCGTAACTCGATGATATCGGTCGGTTCGCCGTCGGGCGAGTCGAACAGCAGCAGTTCGACGCCGGTGGCCGCCTGGGAGTAGAGCGCGAAGTTGACGCCTTCCGGCGTCAACGTCGCGCCGAGGGGATAGAATTTACCGTGGGTTATCCGCCTGGCCATGCCGGGAGCGTAACACCGCCCGGCGGAAAAAACAACCCTTGGCTTTGCCCGCCGTTCCCGCCGGAAAGCGCAGGCGCTCGACCTTGGCCTCGGCATGATTGCCGATGGATCGGTCGAGCGCCCTGAGAAACGTCGGACGAGTCTTACTTGCAGCGGCAGCCGCAGCGCTTGCCCATCGACTTCTTCTTGGCGACCTTCTTCTTCGCGACCTTCTTCGCCACCTTCTTCTTGGCCATCGGTATCAACTCCTATTTGCGCAGGATGTGTGAACTGGGACAGCAGAGTATAGCCATGTCGAAAGGAATGTCAAATCCCACGTCCCATCGGCTCCGTTGCGCGCGCTCGGAGCTGGGGGTATACTCGAGCCATGATCCGGATGCCATGGCGTGGGGGATCCGCCGCGGCTCTCGTCGTCGTCGCGGCAGGTCTGCGCGCGGCCGCGGCGGCCGCCCCTTCTGTCCCGGCGGAGGACCCTGGCGCCGGGCCCGCATATACGATCAGCTTTTCCAGCGGAAGCGTGAAGCTGACCTCCTCAAGCGCAAAAGTGATAGCCCAAGCCGCCGAGGCTTCTGCGATGTTTGCGATGGAGTCTCTTGAGGTCAAGGGTTACGCGTCGAGATCGGAGCAGGCTTGCGCAGCGAAGGCCAAGAAACGCGCGGAAGCGGTTGCGGCCGAGCTGGTCAAGCGCTGGAAGGTCGACCCCACCCGCCTGCTGATCCGGAGTCAAGTCGTCGCCGGGGACACGCACGAGGTCCGGATCAGGTTCGTCATGCCGCGACAGGGTCGCTGAATTCTCATGGTTCCTTAATAAGAGCGATAATCCGCAAATGCGCAAGAGTCCGGTCGTTCGCGTCGTCGCCGCGTTTTGCCTTGTCCTTGCCTCCTCCGCATGCTTCGCGCAGGAAGAAGGCGAGCGGCCCGGCCTGTTCTCCCAGCCCGACTTCCCCTACACCGGGCAGGGCCCGTTCGTGATCGGCCCGGCGCGCTTCCTCTCCAGCCCGGTCTTCGGCATCGGCTTCATGGCCGGAGCGCTCGTTTGCGCGCCCATCTCGCTCGCCCAAGACCCGCGGATGGAGGGGAACGTGCCGCGCGAGAAGCAGGCTTCCATCGTCTGCGGCCGCGGGCTGGGGACCGCGCTCGGCTGGCCGGTCTACGCCGCCGTGGGCTTGCCCTTCTTCATCCTCAAGGGCCTGTTCTGGGACGCTCCTCGCGCGCTCGCGGGAGCAGTCTCTCGCAAATAAGCCAGGACGCCCCGACGATCAGCCACGGCGTGACCGGCAGCCGATAGCGCATCTGGCTCACGGTGATGAGGTGGATGCCGAGCGTCCCGAGGAGGAACAGCGGCATCGGGAACAGGTGCCGGTCGGCCCAGGTCAACAACGCCAGCCCCGCGATGCCGAGCATGATGAGCCATGGCTCGAAGCAGAGGCTGATGGCGACCAGGGCCGAGCGGCTGAACCCGGCGCCGGGGTGGCTGAGCGTGCTCTCGATGAACGCCTTGTCTTGGCGCGGGTAGAAGCGCCAGAAGTTGACGAACTTGCGGCCCCATTGACGCAAGACCGTCTTCGGGTGCTCGCGCATGAACTCGAAAGCTTTGCGCGAAAGCTCCTTGTCGCGCTCGGCCGGAGGGAGGCGCAGGGCCTGCTGGTAGAAGGGCTCGCGCTCCATCGCCGCCACCGCCACCGACGTGTCGATCTCGTTCTCGTCCAAGAACATCGTGCCGTGCAGCAGGGTGCTGCCCCCGTGCAGGTCGACGGCGAAGCTGCCCATCGTGGCGTAGTTCCGGCCGCACCAGCCGAGGATCGGCAAGACCCAGCACAGCGCCGCGGCGGCCCACGCCTTCCACGACCAGCGTCGGGCGGCGCAACCGCCGGCCGCGACGAGCCATATCACGGCCCAGATGTAAGCGCCTTCGGGGCGGGTCACGCCGGCGAGGCCCAAGGCCAAGCCTGCGCGGGCCGCGCCGCCGGCGCCCGCGAGCCCCTTGAGGCTCCTGCCCAGTTCCCAGGTGCCCCAAACGATGAAAGCCGTGTAAAGCGTCTCGCTCATGAGCACGCCCGACCAGTAGATGAAGAACGGATAGACGCACGAGAGCGCGAGCGCCAAGCGGCCCGTGCGCTCTGAGCCCGTGAGGTCGCGGGCGGCGCGGCCGATCATCCATGCCGTGGCGGTCGAGATGACGGCTTGCAGGAGTCGCGGGCGGAGCGGGTAGTGGCCGAGCGTATAGCACAACGAAAAGAGGAACGGTGCCAAGGGAGCTCCGCTGCTGCCCAGGGGGCCGAAGCTGTGCGTCGCGGCCAGGTTCCAGGCGGCCACGTCGAAGGCGCCCTCGTCGATCTGGATGATCCTGCCGCCCAGGCTGAGGGCGAAGGCGGCGCGCGCCGCCGCGCCTAGCGCGAGCCAAGTCCAGATGGGGATGCGCCGGAGGCGGTCCACGGAAGGATTCTATATAATAGCGGTGGAAGCGAAGCACGCGCCCAGTCATCAACTTTCGCCAGCGAAAGTTGATGACTGGCACCTTCCTCTACCAACATGGATGCGTCTGCGCAGAGAGGGAATCTCCCGGTCTTGTTCTGGGCCGTCCTCCTGCTTGCGGTCGTCTTAAGGCTCGTCGGCGCCGGCTACGGCCTGCCGGCGGTGTTCAACTCGGACGAGCCGCACTTGGTCAACGTGGCGGTCTCTTTCGGCGCGGGAAGCCTCAACCCTCACCTGTTCAAGTACCCGACGCTGTGGATGTACCTGCTCTTCTGCGCCTACGGCGCCCTGTTCCTCGTCTGGTCGGGCTTCGGCCGCCTCCATTCGGCGGCCGATTTCGGGCGCTATTTCGTCTGGACGCCCGCGCCCTTCTACCTTATTGGACGTCTATTGGCCGCGGCCCTGTCGGTCGCGGCGCTCGTGCCGCTCTACCGCGCCGGCAGGCGCTGGCTCGGCGTCCCTGCGGCGGCGGCGGCGGCGGCGCTCATCGCGGTCGCCCCCGCCGTCGTCGAGGCCGCGCATTCGACCAAGCCGGATTCGCTTCTCCTCTTTTGGGCCGCGCTGGCCTGGGCATGCTCGGCGCGCTATCTCGATGAAGGCCGGAGGCGCGCTCTGGTGCAGGCAGGGGTCGCGGCCGGCTTGGCTTTTTCTTCCCAGTACACGGCCGCTCCTCTTGGGGTCCTGCTGGTCTCCGCTTGGCTTGCGCGCCGCTGGCGCGCGGGCGACGCGGCGCCTTTGGACCTCGTGCTTGCCTGCTTCGCGTTCGGCGCGGCCTTCGTCGCCGGCTCGCCCTATGCTCTGCTCGACTTCCGCGCCTTCTGGGCCGCCCTGCAGGACATCCGCAGCTTCGAGATCGCGATCGGAGCGCCCGCCGGCTTCTTGATCGTGCTGAGGAACCTCTTCCACTTCGCCGGGCCGTGGCTGGCGGGCCTGGCATTGGTGGCCGGCGCGGCCGAGATCGTCCGGCGCGACAAGCCGCGGGCCCTGTGGCTTCTCTTGCCGGTCGCGACCTATCTTCTGTTCCTCTCCCGCTCTTGCGAAGGAGGCTGGCCACGCTATCTGATGGCGGTGTACCCGGCGCTCGCGCTGTTGGCGGCGACGGCGGTGGACGCCGTCGACCAACGCTGGGGCGCCAAGCCCGCCCTCGCCCTGGCCGCAGCGATCGCTTTGCCCGGGCTTTGGGCCAGCGCGAGCTATGACCGGAAGATCCTCCTGCCGGACACGCGGATGCTATCGGCTGAATGGGTGGAGGCCAATATCCCTCAAGGCAAGACCTTGCTCCTCGACCAGGAGCACGCCTCCCCGCGGGTGACGATGAGCCGGGCCACCGGCGAGCGCCTTCTTGCCCAGGCTCGCGCCGCCGGCCATCCTCGCGCCAAGTACTACCAGTATCTGGTGGAGGGCCATCCCGGCGGCGGTTACGGCGTCTATCGCGTTCTGCGCGACTTCAAGGACCTGCACTCGCATCCAGCGCATACGGCCTTCTCCGCCTCGGGCCAGCCGATGCTGGACGTGAGCGGCGGGCTCGCCGCGGCGAAGGAGGCGGGGGTCGATTACGTCGTGCTGACGGATTGGGGCGCGGACCCCGAGCGCTCGCCCGAGCTTGCCCGCTTCTTCGCCGAGGTGCGCCGGCAGGTCCGGGTCGCCGAGTTCGAGCCCATCCCCGGGCGGCTGGCGGGCCCGCGCATCGAGGTCTATCGTCTCCGCTAGTTTGGTATTATCCTTGCCCTGATGCCGACGCTTAAGACGATCGTCGTCATGCCCGCGTACAACGCGGAAAAGACGCTCGAGCGGACCGTCAAGGACATCCCGTCCGGCTCGTGCTCGGAGATCATCGTCGTCGACGACTGCTCGAAAGACGGCACCTACGAGCTGGCCAAGCGCCTCGGTCTCATCGCCATCCGTCACGAGAAGAACCTCGGCTACGGCGGCAACCAGAAGACCTGCTACCGCGAGGCCCTGAGGCGCGGCGCCGACGTCGTGGTCATGGTCCACCCGGACGACCAGTATGACGCGCGCCTGGTGCCGATCATGACGGGCCTTATCGCCAACGACGCCTGCGACATGGTGCTCGGCAACCGCATCCGCACCCGCTTGGAGGCCCTGGACGGCGGCATGCCGTGGTGGAAATACATCGCCAACCGGCTGCTCACCATCCTCGAGAATTTCTGGACGGGGCAGAACCTCGGCGAGTGGCATTCCGGGCTGCGCGCGTATTCGCGCCGCGTGCTCGAGACGGTGCCGTTCGAGCTGAACTCGGACGATTTCGTCTTCGACCAGCAGTTCCTCTATCAGGCCGCCGCGCTCCGCTTCCGCATGGGCGACGTGCCGGTGGCGGTCCGCTACTTTCCTGAGGCCTCCTCGATCAATTTCCGCCGCAGCTGCATCTACGGCCTCTCGACGCTCGTGGTGATGGCGCAGTTCTTGCTTCACCGCATGGGGCTGAAGACGGTCCCGCTGTTCGTCCCGAAAGCCGGCCTGAAGAACGTGCCCGCGGCGGCATGACCGCGCTCGCGCCGGCATATGCCGCCGCCCTATTGGCCTTCGCGGCCCATCTGGCCTGGTCGCATTTCGCGCTGATCCTGGCGCCGGGCTTGTTGGCCTGCGCCTTGCTGGCCCTGACCGCCCTGACCTGCATCGGCGTCGGCCGCTTGGCGCTCAAGGCCTTCGTCCGGGCGCATCTGTCGGAGTCGGAGCGGACGCTGATCGGCGCCACCCTCGGCCTCGGCGTGCTGAGCCTGCTCCTGTTCTTCCTCGCCGCGGCCCACTGCCTGACGACGCCGGCCGTCATGGTGCTCGTCGGCGGCCTTTGGGTCATCGCCTTCACGGAGATGCGCGAGGTGGTGGTGTCGCTGGTCCCGAACCGGAGCCTGCTGGGCGACCATCCCGGCTGGAGCGCGGGCATCGGCCTCCTGCTCGCGCTCGCCCTCTGGACCGCCTGGGTCCCGCCGCACCAGTACGACGCCTTGCTGTACCACCTGGAACTCCCGTCCCTCTACGTGCGCCACGGCGGGCTGACCGTGCCGGGCCACCTGATCTACGCGCATTTTCCCCAGAACGCCGAGATGCTCTTCTCTTTCGCCCTGCTGTTGGGCTCCGACATCCTCGCGCAGCTGCTGTCCTGGCTCGCGCTCGCCTTGAGCGCCTGGTGGGTCTTCGAGATGGGTCGGCGCGAGGCGCCGATGTCGGCGGCGCTGTTGGCCTGCGGCCTCCTCGTCTCGCACACGGGCTTGATGCTGCTCTCGGCGACGGCCTACGTCGAGACGTTCGTGATGCTGTGGATCACCGGCGCGGTGTTCTGCTTCCTGCGCTGGCGCGAGATCGCGGAGGCGCCGGAAGGGCTCGGCTGGCTGGGGCTTTCCGGCGCCTTCGCCGGGCTCGCGGTCGGGACAAAGTACTACGCGGCGATCTGCCCGGCGGTGCTCCTGCTCTTCGTGCTCGCCAAGCGCCCCTCCCTTCGCGAGCTGGGCGCCTTCGCGGGCTTGGCCGCCTTGGCCGCCGCGCCCTGGCTCGTGAAGAACTGGGTCTGCACGGGCAACCCCGTCTTCCCGTTCCTATACCGGTCGCTGCCGTACTGGGGGCCTGCGGGCGGCTTGGAGACCGCGGAGCGCTACTTCCGCTTCGTAAAAGACTACGCTCCCGCCTGGGGGCACGCCGCGCGCGACCTGGCTCTGTTGCCGTATCTCGCCGCGACGGGCAGCCCGCGCTTGGGCGGCGGCGCCGACGTGCTCGGCGACCTCGGCTGGGCGCCGATAGTGGCGCTGCTGCCCGCGGCGCTCCTGGCCGCCGTGAAGAACCGGGGGCTCAGGCGCTTGACCGTCTACTGCGGCTTGCACGCCGCGGCCTGGTATGCCACCGCCGCCGTCCTGCGCTTCCTGGTCGTGCTCCTGCCGCTTTACTGCCTGCCCGCCGCCGCCAGCGTGCACGCGGCGTGGACCGGCATGGGCGCTCGCGGGAAGGCGCTGCTTGCCTGCGCGCTGACGGGCTTCTTGCTGTTGAATCTCGGCCTGTTCGTGCACGTGCACACCTTGTTGTCGAGCTGGAGCGTGCTGTCGGCCGCCGAGACGCGCGAGTCGTATCTGGCGCGGCGGCTCGAGTATTATCCCTGCGCGCGCTGGGCTCGGGAGAGCCTGGACCGAAATGATAGAATCCTGCTCGTGGGCGAGAGCCGGGGCTACCACCTCGAGCAGGAGCATCTTCCCACCTCGACCATGGGCGTCAACCGCTTCGTCGTCCTGGCCGACGCCGCCCGCGACCCCGCCGACTTGGCCGCTCGCCTGCGCAGCGAGGGCTTTTTCCATATGATCCTGGTGCCGCGCGAGGAGAGCCGCATCGCGGGCTACGGCACGATGGAGTTCTCGCTGCGCGGGCGGCTTAACTGGGACGGCTTGCTGGCGGGGCAGGCCCGCACGCTCTTCCAGGCCCCGGGCTGCTCCGTGCTTAAGGTGGAGCCTTCGTCATGACGTCGAACGTCCAGCTTTACCTCGCGGCCATCGCCATCGCCTTCGCCGTGAGCTTCTTGCTGGTCCCGCTCGTGCGCCAGGCCGCCATCCGTTTCGGCTGGATCGACCGACCGGCCTCGGCGGTCAAGACGCACAAGATGCCGACGCCCTCGTTGGGCGGGGTGGCGATCTGGGTCGGCTTTGAGGCGAGCCTCATCGCCATCCGCTTCTTCACCACCTTCCCGAGCGGCACGCTGCGGAGCCTGCGCGCGGTCGTCGTCGGCTCCTTCGTCGTCTTCGTCCTCGGCGTCATCGACGACATCCGCAAGCCCTCGGGCCTGAACTTCCGGGCCAAGTTCGCGGGGCAGACGCTCGCCGCCGCCTTGCTCCTCTGGTACGGGATGGGCATCAACTTCATCACGCCTCATTACCTGGCGATCGCCCTCACCATCGTGTGGGTCGTCGGCATCTCGAACGCCTTCAACATCATCGACATCATGGACGGCTTGTGCGTCACCCAGGCGATCGTGGCGGCGACGGCCTTCTTGCTGATCCGCATGCCCTTCGAGCAGGTCTACGTGAACGTCGCCTCCGCGGCGCTGCTCGGCGCGGCGCTCGGCTATCTCCCGTGGAATTTCTCGTCAAAGAGGAAGATTTTCATGGGCGACTCGGGGAGCATGACGCTGGGCTTCGTGCTCGCCGCGGTCTCCCTGGGTCACTCCTACAGCCGGGTCAACCCGCTGGGGGTTTACGCGCCGCTGTTCATCCTGCTCGTGCCGATGTACGACACCTTCTACGTGGCCGTGGTCCGCATGCGCAAAGGCCTGTCGCCCTTCATGGGCTCGAAGGACCATTTCGCCCTGCGCCTGGAGGCGCTGGGGTTCACCCGCCACCAGATCGTCGCGCTGGCCGGCTTGGCCGCGGCCTTGCTCTCGGTCTGCGCCTTCATCATCACGCGCGTGGCCTGGCAGTGGTCGCTCATCATCTACGCGGTGCTGTTGGCCGAGTTGGCCCTGCTGACCCGCGCCATCTCTCGCATCGAAGTGAAATGAAGGTAGACGTTCTCGTCCTCGGCGGCGGCTTGGCGGGGATGTCGGCCGCCTACCATCTCAAGAAGCTCTCGCCGCGGACGAGTTGCCTCGTCGTCGAGAAGCGCGGCAGGCCGGGCGGGCTCGCGGCCTCGGTCGAGCAGGACGGCTTCATCTTCGACCACACCGGGCATCTGCTCCACCTGCACGACGCCTGCGGCAAGAAACTGGTCCTGGACCTACTTGCCGGCAACGTCCGCGTGTCGGACCGCTCCTCCTGGATCCACTCGCACGGCGTGGAGACCCGCTATCCCTTCCAGGCCAACACCTGCGGCTTGCCGCCGCGCGTGATCGAGGAGTGCGTCGCCGGCTTCATGAAGACGATCCACCGGCCGCGGCCGATCGTCGCGGGACTGTCCTTCAAGGAATGGTGCCTGCGCGTTTTCGGGAGCGGAATCTCGAAGCATTTCATGTTCCCCTACAACGAGAAGCTGTGGAACAGGGATCTCGGCCGGGTCACGACGGAATGGCAGGGAAGGTTCATCCCCAAGCCGGCGCCGGAAGAGGTGCTTTACGGCGCGCTCTTCGACCAGAAGAAGTTCTTCGGCTACAACGCGGCCTTCCGGTATCCGCTGCGCGGCGGCATCCAGTCGC
>JAPLKK010000209.1 GCA_026388115.1 Elusimicrobiota bacterium
AAGGCCACCTTCACGGTCCCGACGTCTTTGGACTTGTCGGCGAGCGCGTGGTATCTCGAGGTGGCGGTCGGCATCAATACGGGACAGATGAACACCCTGGCCCCCCGCGAGCAGCTCACCTCGGTGCCGTACGCCCTCTACGCCGCGAGCGCGACGAACCTGACCGGCTATATCAACGCGCGGCAGTTGTCGACGGGGTCCATCAACGTCGAGGTGCTCAACGAGACCTTCAGCAGCTCGCCGATCCTCACCGCGTATCTGGCCGACGGCGCCGTCAACAGCACGAAGCTGGCTCTGGGCGCTGTGGACTCGACCAAGATCCTCGACGGAGCCGTGCAGACCTCGAAGCTGGGTGCCGACGCGGTGATCACGGCCAAGATCCTCGACGGGGCCGTGCAGACCTCCAAGCTGGCCCGCGACGCGGTGGACTCGGCGAAGATCCTCGACGGCGCGATCACCAGCAGCAAGCTGGCCCCCGGCGCCGTCCAAGCCGCCGGGGTGGCCGCGGGGACCCTCGACACGACGAAACTCGCTCTGGACGCCGTGACGAACGCGAAGATCTTGAACGCGACGATCCAGACCTCGAAGCTGGCGGCGGACGCGGTCGCGACCGCGGCCCTCCTCAACGCCGCCGTGACCAACGACAAGATCCTCGACGCGACGATCCAGACTTCCAAGCTGGCGGTGGACGCGGTCGCGACGGCGTCCATCCTCGGCGCCGCCGTGACGAACGCCAAGATCCTCGACGCGACGATCCAGACTTCCAAGCTGGCGGCGGACGCCGTGACCGCAGCCTCGATCCGGGGCGCGGCCGTCCAGACCGCTAAGCTGGCGGCGGACGCGGTCGCCACGGCGGCCATCCGCAACGGCGCGATCACCGCGACGAAGTTCGCGGCGGGAGCGATGCTCGTGGGGGCCGTGCAGGGCGGAGACGGCGTGGACAAGCTCGGGGTGATGACGCGGATGGGCGCGGTGAAGATCGCCGGCGCCGCCGTCGGACAGATCAGCCTCAACCTCGACAGCCGGATGCACACGGAGATCTACTTCTTCGCGCCTTCGCTGGCGGTGTTGACCAATCTCAGCATCGACTTCAACGGCGGAGCTTTCCTCGCTGCCTATGCGGTCACCCGCTCGACCGTGACCCCGGCCACGATCGGGGGCATCGGCGGGGAGTCGGGTGTCAGCTTGATCGGCCTTCTCCAACCGACCGGCGGGGCGACGTTCCCCGTCAATAGCCAGGTGCATCTGCGGTTGACCCTCGACGGCAACACGGGCAGCCCGAGCGTCGTCAGCGGCAGCTACCAGGCGACGGCGTTCGACCCGTTGACGACGACGGTGACCATGATCCAGGGCTCGTTCGCCGTCAGCACGGCAGGCACGGCGGTGAACGCCGTGAGAGTGACCGCCGGCGGCAGCGCCTTGCCGGCCGGCACCTATCTGGCCGCCTACGGCGAGGACTTCCCGTAATGGGCGGTCTTGGCGCCGAGGGCGTACTCCTCGCCTTGGCGCTGATGGGCGGCGCGGCGCGCGCCTCGCCGATGTCGTATACCGACAGCGTGGCCGGCGTCGAAACGACCGTCATCGACGACACGCTCACCGGCGAGGGCAACGACGTGTCGATGTCCGGCACCGAAGGCCCGGGACGCACCGTCACTCTTCAAGGCGGCTTCGGCCAGCTCGCCCGCGTGCAGACGTCCCGCCGCTATTTCCTGCTCCATGGAGGATTCTTCGATTTTCCCTACCCTTACTCCCGCGTGCTTGTCCTCGCCCCCGGCGAGACGGCTTCCGGGGCTTCGGCGACCGGCAAGACCGGGCAGGTCGCGGCGCACGTGGTCGGCTCGACATTCACGGTCAACGTTTACGCGGCCGACTTGTATTTTCAGCCCGTGACCGACGCGCCCCCGGATAGCGTCCGGATCTACGGCATCGACCCGTTCGGGACTCCCCTTCCCAGCGGGCAGCCGCTCGAGAGCGGGGCCACGGCTTTTTCCGGTTTCACCGTGACTTCCGGCGCGGGAAGCTATCTCATCAACGTGAGAGACGACAGCAACGGCGGGATCTTGCCGGGAACGGCGAGGTTCCCCGTGGTAGGCCCCGCGCTGTCGAGTCCGACCGTCCAGCTGAACATCGCGATGGGGGCCACGTACGCGACGCTGGGGGGCGGGATCTCCGGGACGGCCTTCGACCCGACGGGCGTCCAGCGCGTGGCGCTGGCCGTCCGGCAGGTCTCCAACTCCTATTTCTATGACCCGGGGGTCCGCGCCTTCGTGTCGAACCCGGCGGTCCCCGTCGATCCCGCCTGCGACGCCCCGCCTTTCTTCTGCGCTTCGCTCGGCCGGCGCGCGGCGACGAGCACGACTTGGTACTTCGAGCTGCCCGACGCCGCCCTCACCAACGGGGAGCAGTACGAGGTCCGCGTGGTGGCCGACAATCCCTCTGGATTCGAGAGGCCCACCTCTTCTACCTTCACCTTCGATGCCGGCGGCCTCGCGTTCTCGAGATACGATGGGCAGGCGGCGGCAAGCGTTTTCCCCCTATCGGCTCCCGGCTGCGCTCCGGTCCTCGCGAGCGTCACGGTCACGATGGCCGGTATCGGGATCGACCTGTCCTTCACCGGCAACAAGCAGGACGGGACGCCGGCCGCCTCGACGGGAGCGTACGTGACCATCTCGACGATCGCGATTGCTTTCTATCAACCCTTCGGCACGGCCGACGCGAGCGTGGGGCCCTTGGGCGTCATCTCCTACGCGACTCTGCCGATGGATACGCTCGGGTCGCTGTGCGCCTACATCAACGGGCTCGGCAAGAGCTACGTCTGCACCTTGGTCGATGGGAAGGCGTCGGACAGGCCGGAGCTGTTGACGGCGCAGACCGCAACGGACGGGATCAACAACCTGGCTCAAGGCGGCGGGTTCAAGGTCCCATCCAGGGCCGCTTCCGGCGTGGGGCCGGGAGGGGCCGTGGCCCTTCGCCTGCCGGCCGGCTGGGGGCGGCCGGCCTCCGTCCGGATCAGTTCGGTCCCGGCCGATACGGCCTCTTTGTCGGCCGGCGCGGTGATCGTGGACACCAGCGCCACCTCGTTGGGCGGCGCGGTCAGGGCGGCGGTCAACCCCCCGTCGTTCGGCGCGGTCACCCTCGGCGACGGCTGGGTCCTCGTGAGCGTCGCCACCGGCTCGGCCGGCGCCGTCCGTCCGGGAGAGCGGCTCGTGTTCTCCTTCGAGGGGCAGCCGCCCCTGGGGCCGCAGGGCCGCGGCTCGCAATCGTTCGACGTGCGCATGCAGGCCGCCGGCGCGGGGACGATGCTGCCCATCCCCGCTCCGCCCTCCATCGCGCTCACGACGGGCAACGCGCTGGGCCTGGCCTTCGCCGACGCGGAGCCCTTGGCGCTGGGGCCGCTGCAGACTTCGGCTACGATGCAGCTGCGCACAGTGGACCTTTGCGGCAACGCCGCCGTGGCGCCGACGAATCTGGCGGTCGCGTTGGAAGCAGGGACGCTGGACTCCTCGAAAGGGGCGTTCGTCGGGGACTCCGGCGCCTCGTTCTGCGCCGCGGGAGGCTCGTGCTCCCAGGCCTTCGGGACCCCTATCGCCAACATCGACAGCCTCGTGCCTCCCTATCTGGCCGCGGGCCTCAGCGCGGGCCTCT
>JAPLKK010000079.1 GCA_026388115.1 Elusimicrobiota bacterium
GTCGAGCAATGGCTGATCTGGTCGGCGACCCCCGCCTTATTGATCGCGGCGAGGCTATCGCCGCCGCCGACGATGGTCGTCGCGCCGCCCTGCGTGGCTCGCGCCATGTGCTCGGCGACCGCCATCGTCCCCTTGGCGAACGGCTCCATCTCGAAGATGCCCATGGGGCCGTTCCAGAAGATGGTGCGCGCCGTACGGATCTCCTCGGCGAAGAACTCGATCGAGCGCGGTCCGATGTCCACTCCGATCTTGTCCTTCGGCACCGCCATGCCCGAGGTCACCTCGGACGGCGCGTCCTCCTTGATCTCCGACACGACGATGTGGTCGGCGGGCAGGAGGCACTCGACGCCCTTGTTGTAGGCCTTCTCGATGGCGGCCTGGGCGTCCGGGACCTTGTCCTTTTCGACGAGCGACTTGCCGATCTCCATGCCCTGCGCGACCATGAAGGTGTAGGCCATCCCGCCGCCGATGACGAGCGTGTCGACGCGGTCCAGGAGCTTCTGGACGACGCCGATCTTGTCCGACACCTTGGCGCCTCCAAGGATGGCCAGGAAGGGCCGTTCCGGATTGCCCATCACCCGGTCAAGGAACTCCAGCTCCTTCTGAACGAGGAAGCCGATGCCCCCGGGGAGAAGCGCCGGCACGCCGGCGGTCGAAGCGTGCGCCCGGTGCAGCGTGCCGAAATCGTCCTGCACGAACGCCTCGCCGTGGCGCGCCAGCTGAGCGGCGAAGGCCGGGTCGTTCTTCTCCTCTCCGGCATAGAAGCGGAGGTTCTCCAGCAGCAGCACGTCGCCGGCCTTCATCTCGCCGACCGCCTTGTCGACCTCGGGCCCGACGCAGTCGCCCACGAACCGGACGGGGGAGCCGAGGAGCTTCTCCAGCTCCGGGGCGACCGGCGCGAGGCTGTACTTCTTCTCCGGAGCGCCCTTGGGGCGGCCCAGATGGGAGATGAGGACGACGCGCGCCTGCGCCTGCAGCAGGTGCCTCAGCGTCGGGAGCGTCTCGCGGATGCGCGTCGCGTCGGTGACGCGAGCATCCTTGACCGGAACGTTGTAGTCCACGCGGACCAGGACGCGCTTGCCGCGCACGTCGAGGTCCTGAAGTCGCTGCAGCTTCATCGCCGTTTTTTCCATCCGCAAACCCCTTTTCCGGGGCGGCGTGGTCGCCGCCCCGGGAGAACCGCCGTCAGGCGGCTACGCTTTGGCCGGGACCTTCAGCTTCGACGCGATGAACACCGTCAAGTCCACGACGCGCTGGGAGTAACCCCACTCGTTGTCGTACCAGGCGAAGACCTTCACCAGGTTGCCGCCCATCACGTCGGTCAGCGTCGCGTCGAAGGTCGAGGAGGCCGGGTCGCCCTGAAAGTCCTTGGACACCAGCGGCAGTTCGTTGTACTTGAACAACCCCTTCAGCCGCGGGCTCTCCGAAGCCTTCTTCATGGCCGCGTTGACCTCTTCCTTCGTCGTGGCCTTCTCGGTCATGACGCTCAGGTCCACCAGCGAGACGTCCGGGGTCGGCACGCGGATGGCGACGCCGGTCAGCTTGCCCTTCAGCTCCGGCAGGACCAACCCGATCGCCTTCGCCGCGCCGGTCGAGGACGGGATCATGCTCAGCCCCGCCGCCCGGCCCCGCCGCAGGTCCTTGTGCGGGAAATCCAGGATGACCTGGTCGTTGGTATAGGCGTGGATCGTCGTCATGAGGCCCGACTTGATCTTGAAGTTCTCGTGCAGCACCTTCGCGACCGGCGCGAGGCCGTTGGTCGTGCAGGAGGCGTTCGAGATGATGTGGTGCTTGTCAGGGTCGTAGAGGTCGTCGTTGATCCCCATGCAGATGGTGATATCCTCTCCCTTCGCGGGGGCGCTGATGATGACCTTCTTGGCGCCCGCGGCGATGTGGGCCTTGGCCTTCTCGGCCTCGGTGAACCGCCCGGTGGACTCGATGACGAGCTCGACGCCCAGCTGCTTCCACGGGAGCTTGGCGGGGTCCTTCTCGGCGAGGACCTGGATCGTCTTGCCGTCGATCTTGATCGCGTTGCCGACCGCCTCGACGGGCCCGGGGTAGGGGCCGAAGGTGGAGTCGTACTTAAGCAAGTGGGCGAGGGTCTTCGCGTCCGTCAGATCGTTGACCGCGACGAACTCGAGGTCCGGGTTCCTGATGCCCGCGCGCACGACCAGCCGCCCGATGCGGCCAAATCCATTGATGCCGACTTTGATCGCCATTAACAGCCTCCTTTTCCGAGGGTCATAGGAGATGTTCTGCTTGAGCAGCATCAGCTCGGCGATGAGGTTGTCCTGCACGAGCTTGGCCTGCGCCTCGCCGAGGTCCTTGCTGGAGCTGTAGGCCTCGACGCGGATCGGGATGCCCGCATAGCGCCGCTTGATGAGATCGGCGGCCGAGCGCACCAGCCCCTCGCCGCCCTTCTCGATGGCGCGCGAGCCCTTGGTCGTGCCGAAGAGCACCGAGGAATCGAGGCTCAGGTGGATGCCGTCGTTCTCTTGATGGATGACGCCGGTAAACTGCAGGGTCTTGCCGACCTTCGTGTGCGGAGAGCCGCCGGCGTCGGTGAAAAGGTAGATGGGCGAATAGGCGCGCCCCGCCTTGATCCACTCCCCTTGGTCGTTCTGGCCGCTCCAGATCTGCTCCTCGGGCGGGTTGCTCGACCCCTCGTAGTGCTGGAAGACCCGGCCCTCCTCGTCGGCGATGGTCAGCTGCCATTGGTAAGCCTTGGTCTCGCCCGCCTCGAGGCGGCGGCCGACCGCGTCAAAAAGCTGCTCGCGCGGATAGAAGGCGATGCCCGGCCGCTCGCTGAAGGTGGTGCGCCAAGGCTGGACGACCCGGTCGTTGGCGATGAACTCGGGATGGGTGCGCCGCCAGGTGATGGTGAGCGGGCTCTCGGCCAGCAGCAGCGTCTCGTCGGGCCTGAGCGAGGCGCGGATCGACTCGAAGGGATCGGCGTCGATATGGAGCTGCGGCTTCTGCGAGCTGAGCTTGCTGCCGCTGTCCTTGCCCGTGATGGCGACCTCCGTCGGCATCGAACCGGGAGGCAGGTTCGCCGCGGGCGCGTTGGAGTCTTCTGCGGCGGGCGGCCGGGCGGCCGGACGCCCCCCTTGCTCCTGCACCGCTTTCTCCGCCCTCTGCATCTCGTCGGACATCTTCGGCATGCCGGGCACCGGCACGCCCTCCTCGCCGGGCTGCGGCATCCCAGGAAGCTTCTGCGCGTCCTCCCGCTGCTGGTCGGCGTCCTGGGTCTTCTTCTTGCTCTTGCCGAACAGCGCATGGGCGCTGGCGGCGCAGGCGGCGACGAGGATAAGGGCGACGAGTTTCGATTTAATCCGTTCACTCCAATACAAAGCGGAAGGTGATGATGCCCCATTGGCGGCCGGTCCCGCCGATCGGCTCGAACTTCCAGTTGATCAGCTTGTCCAAGCAGAGGCGGTCGAGCCGGCCGTACCCGGAGGCCGTGTCGATGCGGAGGTCGGGCAGAACGTCGCCGGCCGAGTTCACATAGAACTTGATGCGGACCTCCGCCTCCTGCACCCCCTGAGCTGAGAGCCAATCGGGGAAGGTCGGGAGGTCGTAGGAAACGAGGCGCCGGCTGGCGAGCGGCCCTTCGATCTCCATGGGCTTCGTCTTCTCGGTGATCTGGGCTTCGTGCCTCTTCAGCAGAGGCTGAAAGACGTTGATCTTCGGCTTGAGCCGCGGCTCCTCGCGCGGGGTCAGCGCCGGCTGCAGGGGCGCGGGCTCGGTAGGCAAGAGGTCGCGCATCTTGTCGCCCAGCGTCCGCTTCGGCTCGGGCGTCGCCTCCTGCAAGGGGGCCGTGTCGGCGATCCGATGCTGCGGCGCCCTTTGCGCCATCTCGAGGGCGTCCAGGCCCTGCGGCCTGAGCTGCGTCTCGCGCTCCTGGAGAGCGGCCATCTCGATGACCTTCTTGGAGGCGCGGCGCATGCCGACCTCCTCGAGCTTCGGCGCATCCGTCGGGATCGCGTGATGCGCGGAGGCCTCCAGGCGGGAGGCGTCGAGCTGCGCCATGGGCGCGAGCTTGCGGCCCAGATCCAGCGCCTCGATCTTCGCCGCAGTCTTAAGCCGGCCTTTGTCCTCCAGCTTCTCCGTGAGGTCCATCAGCTTCGGCTTCGGCGCCTCGATCGGCTTGACGTCGAGGGGCATCGCGACCTTCGGGATCGCGGGCAGAGCCATCTTGAAGATGTCCAGCTTCGAGATGGCCTGCTTGGGCTTGACGACCGGGGCCTGATGCGGGAGCTGAGGGTGCACGCGCGTGATGATGTCCACGCCGCTGATCTTGACGTCGCGCATGGGCTTGGGCGCCAGCTGCTCCATGCGCACGTAGCCCAGCAGGGCCCCGACGTGAAGGACCATGGAGGCGGCCATCGTGCCGGGCAGTCTCAGTTGCATCATCCCGCTTTATTGGACGCCGCCGGCGGCGCCAAGTTCCCCTTCTTCTGCTTGGTGGCGATCGTGATGCTGAGCGCCCCGGCGTCCTTCGCCCGCGCCATCAGCTCCGTGAGCATCCCATGCTCGGCCTCGCCGTCGGCGCGCAGGACGACGAGCTTCGAGTCCGAGTAAAGCAGCTTCTCTTTGAGCGCCGCGCTCAGGTCGTCAAGCTTCTTGAACTCGGCGTCCTCCACGGCGATGCGGCCCGCCGCCGACAAGGAGACGGTCACCTTGTCCTTCTCCTCCTTCTCGTCCTGCGTGGTCGCCACGGGAAGCTTGACCTTGAAGACCGGGTTCGACAACAAGGGCGCCGTCACCATGAAGATGATCACGAGCACGAGGCACACGTCGACGAGCGGGGTGACGTTGATGCCCGTCACCAGGCCGTCGTCCGCG
>JAPLKK010000101.1 GCA_026388115.1 Elusimicrobiota bacterium
ATCTTCTTTCTGGGCTCGATTCTGGTCGAGCCAGCGCGTCGCCGCGTCGGACGCGCTCGAGCCCGCCGCCGAGGCCTGGGGCAGGCCCGCCGAGGGTGCGCCGGCCGCCGGCCCCCGGGTCGGGGGCGCCGGCCGCGACGCGGGCCTCGAACCCGCTCAGCAGCCGGAGCCGCGGCCGCGCCCGGCCGTCCCCTCCCCCCCTTCTTCGTCGCTCGCGGCCGACCTTGGAGCCGCGGCCCTGCGGCTGAGCCCGACCGCCGCCGCCTTCGCACTGCCGCATTGGCTCGCCAAGGCCGCGCCGTTCGGCCTGGCCGGGGCCGTCCTTGCCGCGACCTGGCTGGGCGTGAGCGGGATCCGGCGGCTGGTGGACCGCCTCGCCGAACGCGGGCACTGGAACGCGAGCACGGTCGTGCTGGCAAGATTCGGGATCACCTTGGGCGGCTGGCTCATCGGCGGGATCGGGGCGGTCCTCGTCGCCGGCGGTGATCCCCTCACGGTGCTGAAAGGCCTCGGCATCACGACGCTCGGGATGTCGCTCGCCTTCAAGGACTTCATCGGCAATCTCCTGCAGGCGAGCTACCTCATGCTCAGCCATCCCTTCGACCTCGGCGACCACATCCGCGTCGAGAAGAAGGACTATCGCGTGCTCGACATGACCCTGCGCGAGCTGGTGCTGACGGAAGACGACGGGAAGAGCACGACGCATTACCGCTTCACCAAGATCGCCGGCAGCCCCATCATCGTCTTCAAGCCTTACCTGCCCGCCCGGGGCTTCGTCGAGCTACGCCTGCCTCGTCCGAGGATGCCGTCGCTCTCCGCATGGCGGATCGCCGGCCTCGCCGCGACGGGGCTGGGGCTGGCCGCGGCCGTTCCTGGGCTCTTCTTCGTGCAGCCCTGGCTGCTGAAGACCGCGCCGTACCTTTACGCCGCGCTCGTCGCCGGCGTCACGTTCCTCGCCGGCCGCTGGGTCCCGCGCATCGTCGATCGGTTCGCCAAGAGCCGCGGCTGGCATCCCAACAGCATCATCCTCGCCCGCTCCGCGTCGGCCTTGGGGGCCTTCTCCATCGGCGCCAGCGCCTTCCTGCGCGCGATCGGCGTCAGCTGGACCATGCTGTTCGGCAGCCTCGGCCTCGGCGCGCTCGTGATGACGATCGCTGTCTCGGACACGCTCGGCAGCCTTGTCGACGCGCTCGCGGTCCTGCAATCGAAGACGTTCCTGCCGGGCGTCCCGCGAATAGGCGTCCTCCAGGTTTTGTAGAATAGGGCGATGAAAGACTGCGTCCTCGCGCTCGACCTCGGCACGACCGGCAACCGCGCCGTCGTCTTCGACCGCGAACTGAAGGTCGTGGCCCGGGCCTACCGCGAGTTCCCCCAATTCTTCCCGGAGCCCGGCTGGGTGGAGCACGACCCCGAGCGCATCTGGACCACGACGCTCGCCTGCCTGGAGGAGGCGCTCAAGGCCGCCGGCCGCGGCCGCGTCGCCGCCATCGGCATCGCGAACCAGCGCGAGACCGCGGTGCTCTGGAACCGCCGCACCTCCAAGCCGCTCTACAACGCCATCGTGTGGCAGGACCGCCGCACGGCCGACGCCTGCGCCGCCCTCAAAGAGAAGGGCGCCGAGGAGCTGGTGCGAAAGCGCACCGGGCTGTTCCTCGATCCCTATTTCTCCGCCACCAAAGTGAAGTGGATGCTCGACCACGTGCCCGATGTGGCGCCCGCGGTCAAGGCCGGAGCCGCCGCTTTCGGCACCGTCGATTCCTGGGTGCTGTGGCGCTTGACCGGCGGCCAGCTGCACGCCACCGACCCATCGAACGCCTCGCGCACCTCGCTTTGCGCCCTGCAGACCGCGGCCTGGGACGACGAGCTGTGCGCGCTCTTCGGCGTGCCCCGCGAGCTGCTGCCGGTCATCAAGCCCACCGCCGGCGGCTTCGGCGCGGTCGCGGCCGACCTTCTCGGCGAGGAGATCCCGATCCTGGCCGTCGCCGGCGACCAGCAGGCCGCGCTCTTCGGCCAATGCGGCTTCACCTCCGACGTCGCCAAGAACACCTATGGGACCGGGCTGTTCCTCATGATGAACGTGGGGGCGCGGCCGGTCGCGAGCGAGCGCCTGCTCTCCACGATCGCCTGGAAGGCGGCGGGCAAGACGGAGTACGCGCTCGAAGGCAGCGTGTTCGTCGGCGGCGCGGCCGTCCAGTGGCTGCGCGACGGCCTCGGGCTCATCAAGACCGC
>JAPLKK010000228.1 GCA_026388115.1 Elusimicrobiota bacterium
AGGCCGTCGTGGCGCTCGATCTCGCGGGCATCTGCGTCTCGAGCGGACCGGCGTGCTCGACCGGAGCCGCCGAGCCGTCGCACGTCCTTGAGGCGATGGGGATCGAGCCCCGCTGGTCCTTGGGCTCGCTGAGGCTCTCGCTGGGCTGGGGGTCGACGGAGGCGGACGTCGATCGATTGCTGGAAGCGCTGCCCGGGATCGTGGAAAAACTGCGAAAGATAGGACTCCCCTTATGAAGGGGATGGGCCCCCTGAATGCTCGGGCTCCCCGTGGGGGAGCCCGAGTACTAGCGGCCATGAGCGGAGGGGTGGACAGCTCGGTCGCCGCCGCCCTGCTCGTCGAGCGCGGCTTCGAGGTCATCGGCGTGACGATGCGGCTGTTGCCCAAGCTCGAGACCGGCTTCGGCTGCTGCGGCTCGCCCAACGACGTCGACGACGCCGCGCGCGTGTGCGCGGCTCTCGCCGTCCCGCACTACGTCCTCGATCTGTCCCGGCTGTTCGACCGCGACGTGATCCAGCCGTTCGTGGAGGAGTATCGCGCCGGGCGCACGCCGAACCCGTGCGTCGACTGCAACCACAAAGTGAAGTTCGGCTATCTGCTGGAGCTGGCGGACGCTTGGGGCGCGCAGGCCGTCGCCACCGGCCATTACGCCCGCGTGGCGGACGGGCGCCTGTACGAGGCCGTCGACCGCGCCAAGGACCAGACCTATTTCCTTTACCGTCTCACCGCGCGCGAGCTGCGGCGGGTGCTGTTCCCGGTCGGCGAGCTGACCAAGGCCGAGGTCCGCTCGCGCGCCCGGGCGCTCGGCCTTCCGACGGCCGACAAGCCGGAGAGCCAGGAGATCTGCTTCGTGCCCGGCCGCGATTACCGGTCTTTCGTGGCCTCGCGGCCGACAAAGGGGACAGTCCGCTCTGTTAACCGGGCGGGTGTCGAGTCGGGCGACGTCGTCGATACGGGCGGGCGGAAGGTGGGCCGCCACCCGGGCCTCGTCGGCTACACGGTCGGCCAGCGGCGCGGGCTCGGTTCGGTCGTCCGCTCGGGCGGCCCGCTGGCCGAACCCCTTTACGTCGTGAGGCTCGAGGCGCGGACCAACACGCTCGTTGTCGGGTCGGCGGCGGAGGCGCGCAGCGGCGGCTTGGTGGCGGGCCCGGCGTCCTGGACGGCGCAGGCGCCCCTCGGCCCTTTTGAGGCCCGCGTGCGCGTCCGCCATCGCCACGCGCCAGCCAAGGCGGCGCTCGAGGTCCTGGACGACGGCCGCGTCCGGGTGCGCTTCGAGGAGGCTCAACGCGCGGTCGCTCCGGGGCAGGCCGCCGTGTTCTACTCGGGCGGCGAGGTCCTCGGCGGGGGCACCATCCAGGAGGCTTTGGTATGAGGACGACGATCATGCTGGTTCTTGCGACTTCCTTGTCCGCATGCGCCTTCTTCGGCGCGGAGCACGGCACGGCGGAGCTGGACTCCGCCGTCGCGCGCTCCGACCGGGTCCTGCGGGAGAGCAAGACCGTCTCGAGCCTCGCGGCGATTGAGAAGAGCCTGGACGACTATGTCCAGCACGAGGGCAAGATCCCCGCGCGGCTCGACGTGCTGATCCCTAAGTACGCCGCGGAGATCCCGTTGGCCGACCCCGCGGTATCGCGCCACGCGGCTTCGAACGACGTCACGTATTATCCGTCCAACGTCATCCGCGACGGCGTCGTCGACGGCACGCGGATCAAGGACAGCGACGGCTGGGGCTACGCCGCCAACGACCGGCAGATCATCATCTTCGTCAACTGCACCCATACGAATTCGCACAACCGTCCCTGGTATCGGGAGCCGGGGACGCTGCAATGGAGCCGATGATGAACATACTGATCCTCTGCGGCGGGCGCTCGGCGGAGCGCGACGTCTCTTGCGTCTCGGCCGCCGCCGTCCTGCGCAACCTCGAACGCCGTTTCAAGCCCGTCCTCGTTTGGATCGCTCCGGACGGCACCTGGCATCTCCAGGACCGGCTCGGCGACTTCGCCGGACATGCGCAGCCGCCGCGCTTCCCCTTCCGCCGCCGCCCGGCCGCGCTCGAACTGGGCTCGGGCCGGCTTCTGTGCGGCCGCAGGCGCATCGAGGTGGGCGCCGTCTTCCCCGTCCTGCACGGGCCGATGGGAGAGGATGGGACGCTTCAGGGCCACCTCGAATTGGCCGGGCTGCCCTACGTCGGCTGCGACGTGCTGGGCTCGGCCGTCGGCATGGACAAGGTCATCACCAAGCGTCTCGCGGCCGAGGCGGGGCTGCCGATCCTGCCGTATGTGGTCCTGCGCCCCGGCGATCCGCTCGGCCCCGCGCGGCGGCTGCCGCTTCCGGTCTTCGTCAAGCCCTCGCGCATGGGCTCCTCGGTCGGCATCTCCAAGGTCTCGCGTCCCGCCGAGCTCGCCGCCGCCGTCCGCCTCGCCCTGCGCTTCGATACCGTGGCGATCGTCGAGAAGGGAGTGCCGGCGCGCGAGATCGAGTGCGCGGTGCTCGGAGACGACGTGCGCCCGCGCGCCTCCATCCCGGGAGAGATACGCCCGAATGCCGAATTCTATTCTTACGAGGCGAAGTACCTCGATCCCAAGGGGGCGGCCCTGCTGGTCCCGGCCGAGCTCTCTCCGGCTCGCGCGCGGGAGGTGCGCGCCATCGCGGCGCGCGCCTTCCTGGCCCTGGGCGGCTACGGCATGGCCCGTGTGGATTTCCTGCTCGACAAGAGCACCGGCAAACTGTGGTTCAACGAGGTGAATACCCTCCCCGGCTTCACCTCGATCAGCATGTACCCCAAGCTGTGGGGGGCGACCGGGCTGCCCTTTCCGAAGCTCGTCACCCGCCTCATCGAGCTCGCGCTCGCTCGGCACCGCGCGCGAGCAAGACTCCGTATCACTCGATAGCTCATCGAGGACTGGCCGGCGACTTCCTGACGATGCCTGACATTTGAAGGCGTGCAATTTCGACCCCGTCCTCTTATACTTCGAGGGCACGTAACTTTCCCGCAGCCGGGGAGTATAGATGCCGATGAGGCCTGGGGAGGCCTGAGATGGTCAGGACACTGCTCATCATCGACGACGACAAGGATATCGTCGACGTCGTGCGCATGTTCTTCGAGGAGAACGGCTGGCAGGTGGTCGCCGCCCACGCGGGCGAAGCCGGCGTGGAGCTCGCGAAAAGCGTGGTTCCCGACGCGATCATACTGGACTACAGCCTCCCGGACGGCGACGGCCCCGACTTCTGCCGGCGGATGAAGGCGGACCCCCGGCTCGAGCGGGTGCCCGTCCTCATGGTCTCGGGTTATCGCAGGGAATTGGAGGACCGCCTAAGGGGGCTAGCCATGGGCGCGGTGGACTATATCGCCAAGCCCTTCACGCTCGCCGTGCTTTCCGCGAAGATCGACGCCTTGCTGACCTGACGGTCGCCCGGGGTTCTTCTCATTGCGCGCCGCGGGCGTACGCCTTATACTTCACGGCGTGGTCCTGCGTTCGCGCTTCACACTCGCCAATTCGCTGCTCGTGGGCGCCGTGCTCGCGGCGACGGGCACCCTCCAGTATGCGGCCGAGCGGCGCCAGCTTGTGCGCGCCCAGGCGGCCGCGCAGGGATCGGCGGCGCGGGCCCTGGCCAAGGCCTGCGAGGAGGCGGTCCTCGAGAACAACGACGTCGCGGCCCTGAACTATTTCAAGGCTTTCCGCGAGACGCCGGCCCTGCGCGATGCGGCCCTGGCCAACGCGGACGGCCGCCTGCGCCTGCACTCCGACGCCTTGCGCGGCTCGGCCGACTGGCAGGGCCGCGTCCTCGCCGACGAGGCCGCGCGCCGGGCGCTCGCAGCGACCGAGCCCGTGCGCGACGAGGCGCCGGGAGAAGACGGCGGCCGGCTCGTCGTATGGACCGCAGGCCTGCGCGTGCGGGGAAAGCCAGCCGGCCTCTTGCGCCTGCGCTTCGACGCCGCCGAGATGGACCGCTCGATGCGGGCTCAGCTCGCGGCCGGCGCGCGGCGCTTCG
>JAPLKK010000200.1 GCA_026388115.1 Elusimicrobiota bacterium
TGAGAACAAGACCCGCTCCGCTCGCGCAGCCCTCGTTATCAGCCGTGGCTGCGGTTTTCTTGTTTTCCGCCCAGGCGCCGGCGGGCGAGACTCGCGTCTCGCCAGTCCTGGACACGCTGATGACCTTCCACCCCGGCTGGATGACGAGCTCGGTGACGAGCGATCGCAGCGGCAACCTCATGGAGGGCGGCTATAAAGTCCTGTTCCACGGTAAAGGAGAGGGCCGCATCACCGGCATCCGGCTGGCCCCGGGCGGCAAAACGCCGGAGCAAAACGAGCTTTGGATCCTCGTTGACGGCAATACCGTTTTCAAGGGCGCGCCCGCGGATCTCTTCGAGGGCAAAAGCCGCTGGAAGGCGCCTCTCGTGCTCGCCTCTCCCGATGCCTTCAGCAGCGCCGTGCCCTTTTCTTACAGTCGAGAGGCGAAGGTGCTCTTCAAAGGCGACCCCGGTCGTTTTCAAGTCAGATTCCGGCGGGGCCCGGGCTCTTCGTCGGGGCCGGGCTACCAGGAGATCTCGGATTTCCTCGGCAAGGGGCCCGGCGACCGTTGCGGCGCTGTCTTTGCGATGCACGATGGCGGACCTTGCAAGACTCCGCATCCGGATAGGCGGCCAGGCCCCGGTCCCGGCCGGGCTCTTCTTCGGCAGCGGCAGCGGCGCAACGAGCGCGGCCCTCCGCCACGTCGACGCGGCCGGCGGGCTCATGATGACGCGTCTTCCCATCCCCCTCCAAGAAGGAGAGGCTCTTTCCCTCGCGGTTGAGCGCGGGACCCCGGTGGATGCCGCCTACGGCGTCGCCGCGGCGGCGGCGAGGCCGGGAGTGCATCTGCTCGCGCAGTTCGGCGACCAGGCCCTCGACGACGCCGACACGCTGGGGCCGGCTTACGCGTTCGATCGCTCTTCCACCGACGCTCCGCCGGCGCTCCGGCAAGGGAAGAGCATACGTCTGTGCGACGCCGGGCTTCCGGGCGGGCCCTTCTACATCAATGACCACACGCTTGCGCGCGCTCCGGACGGCCGCTGGCATCTCTTCGGCATCTTCCACCACGAGCTGGCCGATCCGCTCAACGAGGTGGACTTCGTGCACGCCCGGGCCCCGGCCGGAGACCCGGCGGGTTGGAGCGGCAACGACTTCGTCATAGGCCAAGGCACGGCGGGAGTGGCGTTGAGCGTGGACCGCTCGCTCGGGGAGACGCACCTTTGGGCGCCCCACGTCGCCAAGAACGGGAACGAATACGTGATGGCCTTCCACTCTGGAGGGCCGGATGACGATTCCCAGATCAAGATCGCGCATTCAGCCGACCTGGAAACCTGGCAGCGCCGGCCCCTGAAGCCGATCTTCACCGATATCTGCACGGCACGGGACCCGATGCTGTTCAAGGCGGGCGATCTCTGGGTCCTCTATTACACGCGCTGCGACGGCATCAAGACGCGGCTGAACGGAGTGGCCTACCGCACTTCCACGGACCTCGAGAACTGGTCGGAGCCGGCTATGGCTTTGACGCTGACCAAGGCCCCGCCGCTGCCCAACTCCGGCTACACGGAATCTCCGTTCGTCTTCGAGCGCGGCGGCTGGTACTACCTTTCCGCCACGTCGTACCCGGTGGAGTATGACGCCACCTTCCTCTACCGCTCCCGTTCGCCCTTCAGCTTCGGCGACGCCGCCGTCGCCAAGTTCAAGTCGCACGCGGCCGAATGGGTGGAGGGCGGGGACGACCCCGGCCACGGCCCGCTCTTCATCACGCACGCGGGATGGGGGCAGGGAGGAGTATGGCTGAGCCCGGTGACCGGATGGTAGACACCCTTCTGAGCCTGCGCGGCATCCGCAAGTCCTTTTCCGGCGTCACCGTGCTCGACGACGTCTCCTTCGACCTCGCTGCCGGCGAGGTCCATATCCTCGCCGGAGAGAACGGCGCGGGAAAGAGCACCCTCATCAAGATCATCGCCGGCATCCATACGGAGTACGAAGGGGAGATGAAGCTGAACGGCCGCCCCGTCGTGATCGCTTCGCCGCATCACGCGGCCGAACTCGGGATCTCCGTGATCCACCAGGAGATGTCGCTCGTGGACTCCATGTCCGCCGTCGACAACCTCTTCCTTGGGCGCGAGCTCGCGCCCCGGGGCTGGCTGGACAAGAGCTCGCAGCGCGTCAAAGCCGGGGAGTTCTGCGCCAAGCTGGACCTGGACATAGACCTGTCGAGGCCCGTCGAGGACTTCCCGTTGTCGGTCAAGAACAGGATCGAGATCGCGAAAGCCCTGGCGATCGACGCGAAGATCATCATCATGGACGAGCCCACCAGCGCGCTCAGCGGTCCGGAGGTCGAAAAACTCTTCCGGATCATCGCGGAGCTCAAGAAGAGCGGCTGCGGGATCATCTACATCTCCCATCGCATGGACGAGATCTACGCCATCGCCGACCGGATCACCGTGCTGCGGGACGGGCGCACCGTGGGCACCGCCCGCGCCAAAGAGCTCGGCGAAGACGAACTCGTCAGATGGATGATCGGCAGGGAGCTCAAGGCGCAGTTCCCTGAGCGCGCCCGCGCCGATGGGGCCGGCGGCGCGAAGGATCGGATCAAGGTCGAGGGCTTCTCCGTCCTGAAGCCGGACGCCGGCTCGCACGGCGCCAAACGCTGGCTCGTGAAAGACGCCGCGTTCTCGGTCAAGCCAGGCGAGATCGTCGGCTTCGCCGGCCTGCAGGGCTCCGGCAACAGCGACCTCTTCAGCGGGCTCTTCGGAGCCTATGGCGACCGGGCGCAAGGCAAAGTGACGCTGGACGGAGCGCCGTTCCGGGTGAAGTCCCCGGAACACTCCATACGCCAGGGGATGGCCTACCTGACCAACGACCGGAAAGGCACCGGCCTCGTCCTCGGCATGGACATCGTGCAGAACATCACCCTCGCCTCGCTGCCGGCCGTCTCGCCCGCGGGCTGGTTCAGGCAGGCCCTGGAGCGCGAGATCGCGGCGCGCCATATGGGAGCGCTCCGCATCAAGGCCTCGAGCGGCGGCCAGGAGGTGGGCACCCTGTCGGGAGGCAACCAGCAGAAGGTGGCCCTGGCGAAGTGGCTCGAGACCGAGCCCAAGGTCATGCTGCTCGACGAGCCCACGCGCGGAGTGGATATCGGGGCCAAACACGAGATCTACAGGCATATGAACGAATGGACGGCGCGCGGCATCTCGATCCTGCTGATCACCTCCGAGATGCCCGAGCTCCTGGGCCTCGCGGACAGGATCATCGTGCTGCACAGAGGAGAGATGACCGCCGAGTTTCCGCGCGAGACCGCGACCCAGGAGAAGATCCTGCGCGCCGCGATGGGCAGGATAGGAACATCCAAGGGACGATCATGACCAAAGCAAGGGACTTCTTCGGCCTCGTATTCTCCAAGCCATGGGTCCGCGCCCTCTCGGCGCTGGTCTTCGTGGCGCTGCTCGGCATCATCTTCAACGCGGAGGGCACCTTCTTCAAGTGGAGCACCCACCGCGACATGCTCCGGCAGGTCTCCGTCTACGGGATGCTCGCCTGCGGCATGACCCTGGTCATCATCACCTCCGGCATCGACCTTTCGGTGGGGAGCGTCCTCGGGCTCTCGGCCGTGCTGTTCTCGATCGCGACGCTGCACCTGGCCTGGCCCGCCTGGCTGGCGATCGCCGTCACGCTGCTGGCCGGAATAGCCTGCGGCACGCTCTCCGGAGCGATGATCGCCAGGTTTCGCATGCAGCCCTTCGTCGCGACGCTGGCCATGATGGTGTTCGCCAGAGGAGCCGCGAAGTACCTTTCCGGGGGACAGAAAGTCTCCACCGCCGTCGCCCAGGCCGACGGGACCTACAAGTACGTGGACCTGCCGCGGATCTTCTCGCTGATCGATCACAGGATCCTTGGCGACAACATCGCCGTCGTCGCGCTGATCTTCCTCGGCTGCGTGCTCCTGTGCTGGCTGCTCTTGGCCAAACTGCGCTGGGGGCGTTATTTGTACGCGACCGGGGGCAACGAAGAGGCGGCGCGCCTGTCCGGCATACCGACCGGAGCGGTGAAGCTCCTGGCCTACGGCCTGAGCGGCATGTTCTGCGCGCTGGCCGGGATCTGCCAGGCGGTCCAGGAGCAGCAGGGCGACCCCGAAGCCGGCACCTCCTACGAGCTCACCGCCATCGCCATGGTGGTCATCGGCGGCACCAGCCTGAGCGGAGGCCGAGGCGGCATCCTGTTCACCCTGCTCGGAGTGGTCACCATCGGTTATCTGGAGAAGATCTTGAGCATCAACGCCGTGGGCGAGGCCAGCCGGCTGATGTTGACCGGGATCATCATCGTGGCGGCGGTCTTGTTCCAGAAGACGAAGAAAGCGTGAGAGGGAAAACATGAAGGCACGTGCGCTTGTTTTATCGCTGACGATGTTCGCGGCGGGAACCGCCGCTTTCGGAACCCTGCCTGCCGGAAAAAAAATGGTCATCGGCATGAGCCAGTGCAATCTGGGCGAGCCCTGGCGGGTCCAGATGAACGCCGATATCAAGAAGGCGGCCCAGAAGGTCCCGGGCCTGGACGTGGTCTTCAAGGACGCGCAGAACGACACGCTGAAGCAGCGCGCCCAGGTCGAGGAATTCATCAATTCGGGCGTCGATCTGCTGATCGTCTCCCCCAAGGAAGCCGCGCCGCTCACGCCGCCGATCGCGGAGGCCTACAAGAAAGGCATCCCGGTCATCGTCCTGGACCGCAAGGTCCTGGGCAACGACTACACGATGTTCATCGGTGCCGACAACAAGCGCATCGGCCTCGCCGCCGGACGCTGGATCGCCAAACGCCTGGGAGGCAAGGGCAAGATCGTGGAATTAAAAGGCCTGATGACCTCCACCCCGGGCCAGGACCGCAACTCCGGCTTCCGGCAGGGGATCAAGGGAAGCGGGCTTCAAGTGGCTTTTGAGGCCGACATGAAGTGGCTCGAGCCGGACGCCCGCAAGGAGATGGAGTCCGCGCTGGCGGTCCACTCCGACGTCGACCTGGTCTACGCGCACAACGACCCGGGCGCCCACGGCGCCTATCTGGCCGCCAAGGCGGTCGGGCGGGAAAAGAACATCATGTTCGTGGGGATCGACGGGCTGCCCCAGGAAGGGCAGGCCTACGTCAAGCAAGGGTTGCTCGAAGCCAGCTTCGAGTATCCGACGGGCGGCAAAGAGGCCGTGGAGAACGCCATGAAGATCCTCGGCGGCAAGAAGGGCCTTCCCAAGGAGCTGAAGCTGGAGTCGCGCGTGTTCACCAAGGCCAATATCGACAAAGGCGGGGAGCTGCTGAAGTGAAACGCTACGCCCTAGGCCTGGACTTCGGCACGGAGTCCGTCAGAGCGCTCGTCGTGGAGTGCGCGACCGGAGCGGAGGCCGCGCAATCGACGGTCCGCTACCCGCACGGCGTCATCACCGACCGGCTCCCCGGAAGCGAGAAAGCGCTGCCGCCGGACTTCGCCCTGCAGCATCCCCAGGATTACCTGGACGCAGCGATCGCCGCCCTCTCCGAGGTCGCGAAGAAGGTCCCCGCCGCGGAGATCATCGGCATCGGCGTCGACTTCACCGCCTGCACGATCCTCCCGGTCCTCGAAGACGGCACGCCCCTGATGTCGCTCGAGAGGTTCGCGGGGAACCCGCACGCCTGGGTGAAGCTCTGGAAGCACCACGCCGCCCAGCCCGAGGCGGACCGGATCAACGCGCTCGCGCGCGAGCGAGGGGAACGGTTCCTCCGGTATTACAGCGGCATCATCTCCAGCGAGTGGATGCTGCCGAAATGCTGGGAGATCGCCTCCAAGGCGCCGGAGGTGTTCGCCGCCGCCGATCTCATCGTCGATGCCGGCGACTGGTTCGTGCAGCAGATGACCGGCTCCTTCTGCCGGAACTCCTGCGCGGCCGGCTACAAGGGCCTCTGGAACGCCGAGCTCGGCTTCCCCTCCGCGGAATTCCTGAAGGCCCTCGACCCCGCCCTGGCGGGCCTGCGGGATAAATGGCTGAAGAACATCACTCCTCCGGGTCGGAGAGCGGGAACGCTCACGCGGGCGTTCGCCGCGCGCACGGGCCTGCGGGAAGGGACCCCCGTATCCGCCGCCACGATCGACGCCCACAGCGGGGTGGCGGGCATGGGAGTCTCGAAAGAAGGCCCCATGTCCATCATCATGGGCACCTCCTCCTGCCACATGTCCCTATCGCGCGACTTGAAGCTGTTCGACGGCTACGCGGGCGTGGTCAAGGACGGGATCCTGCCCGGCTTTTACGGCTATGAATCCGGGCAATCGGCCGTCGGAGACATCTTCGGGTGGTTCGTGAACGACTTCCTCAAGGTGCCCGACTCCGATCCCTTCGCCGAGATCGCGAAGCGCGCCGCCGCCCTCGAGCCCGGCTCGGGCGGCGTGGTCGCCCTGGACTGGATGAACGGGAACCGCAGCGTGCTGATGAACGCCAATCTGAGCGGGATGCTCCTGGGCCTGACCCTGCGGACCAAGCCGGAAGAGGTGTACCGCGCGCTGATCGAGGGCACCGCGTTCGGCACCCGGATGATCATCGAAGCGAGCAAGCGCGGCGGGGTGACCGTCGACGAACTCGTCGTCTGCGGCGGACTCACGAAAGACCCGATGATCATGCAGATCTACGCGGACGTCACCGGGCTGGAGGTCAAGGTGTCCCCGTCCACTCAGGCGGTGGCGCTCGGAGCGGCGATCTTCGGCGCTTCGGCCGCCGGGGCCAAGAACGGCGGATTCGATACCATGCCGGAGGCCATCGCCGCGATGACGAAGCCGGCGGAGCGGACCTACAAGCCGGGGAAGAAGGCGGGCGCGGTGTACGAGCAGCTATACGCGGCCTACCAGAGGACGCATGACTTTTTCGGACGGGAGAACGCCGCGCTCATGAAGAGCCTGCGCGAAACGGTCACGACCACGAGGGAGAAATGAACATGAAGAAGGCCGTCGATATTTACATGCCGTTGGACGCCAGAGAGGAGCCGAACCGGGTCGTCTGGCCGGTCGCGTCGGAGCAGTTGAAGGACATCGTGAAAGTCGTGAAAGACTGCGGCTGGGAGGCGAACGTCCTCAACGCCGACAAGCCGGTCGCGAGCGTCGCCGAAGGGATCCGCGTCATCCAGCGCGCCAAAGGCGAACGTCTCATCGACTTCATCGCCGGCTGGGCGTATCCCGATTTCACCGTCACGCCCCTGTGGCAGGTCGACGCGTCGATCCCGAAGCTGATGATCGGCAGCTCCATCCCGGATTTCCCCGGCGCGGTGGGCCTGCTGGCGGCCGCGGCGGGCACCGAGCATGTGGGCATCCGGACGAGCCGCCTGTTCGTGGAGGAGTTCGCGGACCATGACAGCTACCGCGGCGCGATCGAGTCTTTCCTGAAGGACGGCAAGCACGAGGAGGTCCTGCCAAAGGCCGTGGCGGTCGAGCCGGACGCCGCCGCGCGCAAGAAGGCGAAGGCCGTCAAGGCGAGACTCAAGGGGTCGGTCTACGGCGCCGTGGGGCCGAGGTCGATGCAGATGTGGAACAAGATCTCGGAGGCAGACTTCCTGCGGATCTTCGGCATCGCGCGAGAGGGCTTCGACGGGCTGCGGCTGCTGAAGTTGGCGGAAAAGGTGCCGGACGCCAGGGCCGCGCGGGCGCTGAACTTCATCATCGACGAGGGCATGGACGTCAGGATCGGCAAGGATCCGGTGAAGCATCTGACGAAAGAGATGGCGCTGTTCCAGATGAAGGTGTATTTCGCCCTGCTGGAGCTCAAGAAGCAGTTCGGCCTGGACTTCGCCGGAGTCCAGGACCAGTTGGACTGGATCGAGCATTATCCGACCACGGACCTGACCCTCGGGCTGCTCAACAACAAGCTGCGGCCGGAGACGGACGGAGAGACGTTCGCCGTCGCCACGGAAGCCGACGACGGCGCGGCGCTCACGATGCAGACCCTCAAGCTCCTCAGCGGCGGCGAGCCGGTGGGCTTCAACGACCTCCGCTACTGGGACCCCCGCCAGGGGCTCTACTGGTTCGTGAATTCCGGTGCGCTCGCTCCGTATTTCGCGGCCGGAAGCCATGATTCGCTCAAGGGCGCCTGGTCGGACCGCCAGACCTACATGTATTTCAAGGAAGGCGGCGGCACCTCCTCCGTCGTCGTAAGGAAGCCCGGCGTCGTCACCTGGGCGAGGTTCTCCTACCGGGACGGCCGCATGTACCTCTGCGCGGGCAGGGGCATGACCGATGTCCCGTCCGAAGAGCAGTGGCGGCAGCGTTCGGCCAAGTGCAGCCCCGACTGGCCGCACTGGTATCTGAGACTGTGCGGCAAGATAGAAACCCGCATCAATTCGAACCACCCCATGACCGTGTGCGGCGATCATCTGGCGGAGCTCAAGGCTCTTGCCGAAGAGCTGGGGATTCCGTTTGAATGTTACGATCACATGACCCCGAACGATCCGCGCATGCGCGAGTCGGCCAGGGCGGAACAGTGCCTATGCGCATAAGCTCCCGCGCGCGCGCGTTGCTGTCGCCGCTCCTCTTGGCTTGGGCGGCTTCAGCGCGCGCCGCGCCCGTCATCTCCGTCAGCCACCCCACGGAGAACCTGTCCGTCGGCCAGGCGACGGCGACGTTCATCTACGGCAACGTCCAGCCGCCCGACGCCCGGCTCAAGATCAACGGCACGGAAGTGAAGCTCTATAAGACGGGAGGCTTCCTCGCCTTCCTGCCCGTCCAGCCGGGCACATTCACCTTCCACTGCGAGGCGGCGCTCTCGACGGAGACGGCCGTCCTGGACCGCCACGTCCGGGTGACCGCCCCTCTGCCCCCGAGCCCCTCCGACCGGAAGTTCCTGGACGAGGACGCCACCGTGCCCCCAGCCGACCTGGAGCTGCGACCGGGCGATTGGGTGCGGGTCCAACTGAAGGCGACGGCGGGGATGAAGGGGACCTACGACATCGCGGGCGTGAGGAACGGCCTGCCGCTGGTCGAGGGGAGCACCGCCGGCCTCTACCTCGGAGCCTACCAGCTCCAGCCCGAGGACAAGGCGAACGGCGCCGAGATACGCTTCACCCTCAAAGGAGCCCCCGGCCGGATCAAGACGACGGCGAAGGGCAGGCTGAGCGTCCTCCACGGCGGTCCCAAGGTCGCCACCGCCTGGCCGCTCAAGGCGGACAGCGTGGTCGTGCGCACGGCGCCGGAATCCGGCTACATGCTGTTCCTGGCCACGGGGACCCGGGTCGTCGTCGATGGACGCGTGGGAGGCGAGGCGCGCCTGCGCCTCGCCGACGGCGAGACGGGCTGGGCGGAGGCCTCGGCGCTAAAGTTCTTACCCCCCGGCACGCCGCCGCCCCAGACGGAGCTCGGGACCATCCATACCCAGGCCGCGGTCGACGGAGCCCAGGTCAAGCTCTCGCTCTCCGAGAAGATCCCCTACACCTTCGAGCAGCCCCAGCCCGATCTCCTGAAGGTCCGGCTCTATTACACCTTCGCCCACGTGGAGTGGATCGTCTACGACCCGCGGGACCAGTTCGTGAAGGAAGTCCGCTGGAGGCAGCCGTCCACGGGAGTCGCGGAAGTCGAGATCCATCTGGCCGGCCCGCTGTGGGGCTTCGACGGGACCCAGGAGAGCGGCGGCCTGCGGGTGGACCTTCGCCGGCCGCCGGCTTTCGCGGCGGCACCCGAGAGCCCGCTCAAGGACCGGCTCATCGTGCTCGATCCCGGACACAGCCCCTCCGACCCCGGCCGGGTCACGCCCACGGGCCACACCGAGCGCGAGATCAACCTGCTCGAGGCGATGGCCTTGAAGCCCCTCCTGGAGAAGGAAGGGGCCAAGGTCCTCCTGACCCGGGACACCAACGACGCCGAGGTCCCCCTCCACGAGCGCAGGCGCCTTGCGGTCGCGAATCGCGCCGACGCCTACATCAGCCTCCACAACAACGCCCTGCCCAACAACGTCGACCCGTTCGAGGCGCCGCGGGGCTATTCGGTGTTCTACTATCATCCCGCGAGCTTGGCTTTCGCGCGTCACCTCCATGTGGCCTACCAGAAGGACTTCCCGGACCTGGCCGACGAAGGCTTCCGCTACGGGAACCTGAACGTCGCCCGCATGAGCCTGATGCCCTCCACTCTGGTCGAGTCGGCCTACTTCATCTTCCCCGAGCAGGAGGAGATGCTGCTCAGCGAGTCCTTCAATAAGAAGCTCGCCCAGACTCTGCTCGAAGGCCTCAGATCTTTCTTCGCCGCCGAACGCGAAGCCCAGAAGAGAGCCGCGCCGTGATGCTTTGGGCGGCTCACAATTCTCACTCAACGGAGCGACTTCGATGTCTTTGACGTTCATCGACTGGCTGATCATGGCAGTCTATTTCGCGTTCGTCCTCGGCATCGGAGCGCTCCTCAAGCGGTCCGTCAAGACCAGCGATGACTTCTTCATGGCGGGCCGCTCCATGCCCGCCTGGGTCGCCGGCCTGGCGTTCATCTCCGCCAACCTGGGCGCCCAAGAAGTCATCGGCATGGCCGCTTCCGGCGCCAAGTACGGCATCGCCACCAGCCACTTCTACTGGATCGGAGCCATCCCGGCCATGGTCTTCGTCGGCATCTTCATGATGCCGTTCTATTACGGCTCCCGCGCCCGCTCCGTGCCCGAGTACCTGCGCCTGCGCTTCAACGAGCAGACCCGCGCGCTCAACGCCCTCACCTTCGCGGCCATGACGGTATTCTCCTCCGGGATCTCCATGTACGCCATGGCCAAGCTGATCGTCACGCTGCGCATCTTCGACGGCCTCAGCGCGGCCCTGGGCATCCCGCACGCTTGGATCTTCGACCTGAGCATCGTCGTTTCGGCCCTGATCGTGCTCGTCTACATCTTCCTGGGCGGGCTGACCAGCGCGATCTATAACGAGGTGCTTCAGTTCTTCCTGATCGTGGCGGGCTTCCTGCCGCTGGTGTGGCTGGGCCTCAAGGACGTCGGCGGCTGGCACGGGCTGGTCGCGCGCCTGCCCGACCCGGCCCTAGCCCATTCCTGGCAGGGCATGGCGAGCCCCCACACCAACGCGTTCGGGGTGGAATGGTTCGGGCTCACCATGGGCCTCGGCTTCGTCCTCTCCTTCGGCTACTGGTGCACGGACTTCCTCGTCATCCAGCGCGCCATGGCCGCGGACTCCATGAGCGCGGCCCGCCGCACGCCTCTGATCGCCGCGGTGCCCAAGATGCTGATGCCCTTCCTGGTCATCCTGCCCGGGCTCATCGCCGTCTCCTTGACCGCCGGGGGAACCCGCGCCGCGCAGGCGGCGCCCGGGGCCGCGATCGTCGGGCAGGCGGCCGCTCCGGGCCGCCCCTCCCTTAGCCCCGGCGATGGGCGGCACGGCGGGGCTACCGCCCCGCCAGCCGGCCGCGGCATCATCCCCGTCAAGCTCGATCCTGGCACCGGCCGGCCCGCCCTCGACGGCGAAGGCAAGCTGCAATACGACTACGACATGGCCATCCCCATGATGCTGCTGCATTTCTTCCCCACCGGCCTGCTGGGGCTGGGCCTGACCGCACTCTTGGCCAGCTTCATGTCCGGGATGGCGGGCAACGTCACCGCGTTCAACACGGTGTGGACCTACGACATCTATCAGTCCTACATCAAGCCCGGCGCCTCGGACCAACATTATCTCTGGATGGGACACATGGCCACGGTCTTCGGCATAGGGATCTCGATCGCGACGGCCTATGCCGCCACGCGCTTCAACAACATCATGGACATGCTGCAGCTGGTGTTCGCCTTCGTCAACGCGCCGCTGTTCGCGACCTTCCTGTTGGGGATGTTCTGGAAGCGCGCCACCGGCCACGGCGCCTTCTTCGGCCTGGTGGCGGGGATCGCGGCCGCGGCCCTGCATCACGGTCTGACCCTGCCTGCCGGCGCCATCGTCGGCATCAAGGGCGGCTGGCTGGCCGTCTTGCAGCATTACCCGAGCGAGATGGCGCAAAATTTCTGGACGGCCATATGGGCCTGGTGCGTGTGCTTCCTCG
The DNA here is from genome assembly GCA_026388115.1 of Elusimicrobiota bacterium. Taxonomy (GTDB): domain Bacteria; phylum Elusimicrobiota; class Elusimicrobia; order UBA1565; family JACRDR01; genus JAPLKK01. The sequence goes on from JAPLKK010000200.1 coordinate 11,978, forward strand.
TCACCATCGCGATCAGCCTGTTCACCCGGCCGCGGCCCGACAGCGAACTCGTGGGCCTGGTCTATTCATTGACGGAGAAGCCCGCCGAGGATCGCCTGCCCTGGCTGCGGCGCCCCGCGGCACTGGGCGCGGCGGTGCTCGTCTGCGCGCTGGCGTTGAACCTGATCTTCCGCTAAGGAGCAAGGACATGAGACTCGATATCCGCTTTCCCATCGGATTGATGTTCGTGACGCTGGGCCTGCTGCTGGCGGGCTTCGGCGCTTTCAGCGATCCGGCCCTCTACGGCCGGTCTCTGGGGATCAACGTCAATCTCTGGTGGGGAGTCGCGCTGATCGCCTTCGGCGGCATCTGCCTCTGGCTTGCCCGCGGAAAAGCATCGAAGAACGCGGCGGCGGTCGCCCTCGCCCTCCTGGCCCTGGCCGGACGAGCGGAAGCCGGGACGGCATGGTCCGTCGAGAAGGCCAACGACTGGTACCGCGCGCAGCCTTGGATCGTTGGGGCCGACTATCTCCCGTCCACGGCCGTCAACCAGCTGGAGATGTGGCAGGCGGACACTTTCGACCCCAAGACCATCGACCGTGAACTGGGCTGGGCCAATGGCATCGGCTTCAATACCGTGCGGGTCTTTCTCCATAGCCTCGCCTGGAAACAGGATCCCGAGGGATTCAAGAGCCGCGCCGACCGGTTCCTCTCCATCGCCAAGGCGCACGGCATCCGGACGATCTTCGTGTTCTTCGACGATTGCTGGAACAAGGTTCCCCAGGCGGGCAAGCAGCCGAAGCCGAAGGTCGGGACCCACAACTCCGGCTGGGTCCAGGACCCCGGCGACCCGATGTACAAGGATCCTTCCCTCTACCGCTTCAAGCAGGACCCGCGCGTGTTGATGTGGGACCTCTACAACGAGCCCGGCAATTCCGGCAAGAAGGAAGCCTCCTTGCCCTTGCTCACCAAGGCCATCGAGTGGGCCAGGACCGTGGGCGCGGACCAGCCGATCACCGTGGGCATCTGGTCCTGGGACTTCGAGGCGCTCAACTCGTTTCAGGCGCTGAACTCCGACGTGATCACCTATCACGACTACGAGGACGCCCCCTGGCATGCTCGGGTCATCAACCTGCTCAAGACCCACGGCCGGCCGGTGATCTGCACGGAGTACATGGCCCGCGCCATGAACTCGCGCTTCGCCAACACCCTGCCCCTGCTCAAGCGAAGGAACGTCGGCGCCATCAACTGGGGACTGGTCGCGGGGAAGTCCAATACGATCTACGCCTGGGACACCCCGATCGCGGACGGCTCCGAGCCGGACGAATGGTTCCACGACATCTTCCGCCGGGACGGCACGCCGTACCGTCGCGACGAGGTCGACCTCATCCGGAAGCTGACCGGCCGGGGGGCGAAGCCTTGAGCCGGGAGCCGCTTTCGCGAGGACAAGCGGTCAGCCGCGTATTCCGCGAGGAATTCGGCCGGGAGCCGCTGCTCGTACGCTCGCCGGGCCGCATCAACCTCATCGGCGAGCACACCGATTACAACGAAGGGTTCGTCCTGCCCGCCGCCATCGAACAGGCGATCTTCGTCGCCCTGGCGCCGCGCGAGGACCAGCGCTGCCGCCTCATCGCCACGGACTTCGACGAGCGCCACGAAGGCCGGCTCGACGGCGCAATGCAGCCGAACGGGAGCTGGCCCGACTACATCAACGGCGTGGCGGCTGAGTTCCTCAAGGCGGGACTTCGGCTGAAGGGCTTCGACTGCGTCGTCGGGGGCGACGTCCCGACCGGGGCCGGCATGTCTTCCTCCGCGGCCATGGAATGCGCCGCGGCCTTCGGCCTCAACGAGCTCTTCGGCCTGGGCCTCGACCGTCTGGCCTTGATCAAGCTGGCCCAGCGCGCCGAGAACGAGTTCGTGGGCGTCCGATGCGGCATCATGGACCAGTTCGCCAGCGTGCTGGGGCGCGCCGGGCACGTGATCCGGCTCGACTGCCGCTCCCTTCAGTATGAGTACGTTCCCTTCAAGCTCGACGGCCTCCGGGTCGTGCTGTTCGACACCGGCGTGAAGCATTCCCTCGCGGGCTCGGAGTACAACACCCGCCGCGCCCAATGCGAGACCGGCGCGCGGCTGGCCGGGGTGCGCAGCTTGCGCGACGCGACGCTGGAAGGATTGCGGGAGCGGGTGAGGCCCAAAGACGAGCTGGTCTTCCGGCGCTGCGCCTACGTGGTCGAGGAAAACCTTCGTCTGCAGGCCGCTTGCCGGGACTTGGCAGCCGGAGACCTCGCCGCCTTCGGCCGCAAGATGTTCGAGACCCACGAGGGCTTGCGCCGCGAGTTCGAGGTGAGCTGCCCGGAGCTCGATTTCCTGGTCGAACAAGTCAAGAGCGACGCGGCGGTGCTCGGCGCCCGGATGATGGGTGGAGGATTCGGCGGCTGCACCGTCAACCTGATCCGAGAAGACGCGGTCGCGGCCGTGGCCGAGCGCCTCGCCGGCGCGTACCAGAAGCGCTTCTCTACCCCGATGAAAACCTATGAGACGCGGATCACCGACGGCACTGCTGTCGTATCCTGCCCAACCTATGCCTGAACCTCGCTTCAACCTGGAAGACCACCCGCACCGACGGCTCAACCTGCTGACCGGGGAATGGCTGCTTGTCTCCCCGCACCGCGCGAAGCGGCCCTGGCAAGGCAAACGCGAGGCCCCCGCGGCTGCGTCGGCGCCTAGCTACGACCCCGCCTGCTATCTCTGTCCGGGCAACAGCCGAGCCGGCTCGGTCCGGAACCTGGCTTACTCCGGCCCCTGGTCGTTCACCAACGATTTTTCGGCGCTCCTGGCAGATACCCCGCAAGGCGGGGCGGAGGAAGGCGCCCTGCTCCAAGCCCGCGCCGAGCGCGGGATCTGCCGGGTGATATGCTTTTCGCCGAGGCACGACCTGACGCTTCCAGAGCTGGCTTCGGCCGACATCGAGCAGGTGATCGCGCTTTGGCGGAAGGAGTACCGGGAGCTGGCGTCGATCCCTTGGATCCGCTCGATCTTGATCTTCGAGAACAAGGGCGAGCTCATGGGCTGCAGCAATCCCCATCCGCACGGCCAGATCTGGTCCCAGAGCTCCCCGCCCGAGGAGATGGTCAAGGAGACGGCCAGCCAAAAAGCCCACTTCGACCGGACCGGGCGAACGCTGCTGTCGGACTACCTGGCGGAGGAGCTCCGTGCAAACCAGCGGATCGTCTGTTCGAATGAGCGCTTCGTGGCGCTGGTGCCTTTTTGGGCGGTCTGGCCTTTCGAGACCATGATCCTGAGCCGGCGACCGCTGGCCAGCCTGCTCGATTTCGAGCCGGCCGACGAGCGCGCCCTGGCCGACCTGCTCAAGCGGCTGACCACCCGCTACGACAACCTTTTCTCGATATCGTTCCCCTACTCGGCGGGCATGCACCAGAGCCCGGTCAACGACGGGGAGCATCCGGAATGGAGCTGGCACATGCACTTCTACCCGCCGCTCCTGCGCTCGGCCTCTGTCAGGAAGTTCATGGTGGGCTACGAGCTCTTGGCCAATCCCCAACGGGACATCACTCCCGAGTCGGCTGCAGCCGCGCTGGCGGCTTTGCCGGAGAAACATTACAAGGAGCGATCATGAGAACGCTGAGCCTCGCGTTGGTTTTGATCCTGGCGGCGCTGCCTGGCCAGGCGAAAATGCCGTCTGCAGGAGGCTTTAAGATGAGGGTTGATGGGAAGGAGACCGCGCTGTACGTCCTGAAGAACGGCAAGGGGATGCAGGCGGGGATCACGAACTACGGCGGCCGGGTGGTGAGCCTGATCGTCCCCGACAAGAACGGGAAGCCGGTCGACGTGGTCGTGAGCCCCGGCAGACTGGAAGATCTTCGGAAGGCGACCGAGCCCTATTTCGGCGCCTTGATCGGCCGCTACGGCAACCGGATCGCCAAGGGACGCTTCACGCTGGACGGCAAGACCTATGAGCTGGCGACCAACAACGGAGCCAACCACCTGCACGGCGGCAAGAAGGGCTTCCAGTACGTGGTATGGGATGCCCGGCCGATCGGGGACAACGCCTTAGAGCTCAGATACGTCTCCAAGGACGGCGAGGAGGGCTATCCCGGCACCTTGAAGGCCAAGGTCGTCTACACCTTGACGGACGACAACGCCTTGACCATCGAGTACGAGGCGACCACGGACAAGAAGACCGTGGTCAATCTGACCAATCACGCCTTCTTCAACCTGAACGGCGAGGGCAGCGGGACGGTCGACGGCCACCTCCTGACGATCAACGCGGAGCGCTACACTCCCATAGACGAGGGGCTGATCCCGACCGGCGAGCTGGCCCCGGTGGAGGGCACGCGGTTCGACTTCCGCAAGCCGACGGCGATCGGCGCCCGGCTCGACGAGACGGACGTCCAGCTCAAGAACGGCAAGGGCTACGACCACAACTTCGTGCTCAGCGGGACGCCCGCGGCCGTTGTCGTCGGCGACCGCTCCGGCGTCGTCATGACCGTCGAGACGACCGAGCCGGGCTTGCAGTTCTACAGCGGCAACTTCATGCAGGGGAAGAACCGCCTCAAGGGCGGCAAGACCGACGAGTTCCGGACCGCCTTCTGTCTGGAGACCCAGCACTTCCCGGATTCGCCCAACAAGCCGCAGTTCCCGAGCACCATCCTGGAGCCCGGGCAGGCGTACCGGACGCGGTCGACCTATCGCTTCTCGACCCGCTAGCGCCGCACCCGGGTCCGCCATGCGAAGGCTGGTCGTCCTCTTTCTGCTCTGGGGCGTCCCCGCCCTGGCCGCCGACAGGTACGATGCGTTGATCGTCCTCGGAGGCGGAGGGCCGCCGGAGGGCTGGGCGAACCCCGTCCTCGTCGAGCGGGTCTGCAAGGCGGTGCGCGAGCGCGCCGCCGGGCGCGCCGAGCGCCTCGTCATGACGGGAGGCTACACCACCGGGCACATCGCCGAGGCGGAGATGATGCGCGCCGTCGCGGTCGCCATGGGCGTCCCGGCCAAGGACGTCCTCATCGAACCGTCTTCCGTGAGCACGGCGGAGAACGCCGCCTTCATGCTTCGCCTCGCCCGGACCGCGAACATCCACAAGGCCGCCCTCGTGAGCCACCGCTCGCACTTCCCCCGCGCCAGGGAGACGTTCGAGCGCGCCGGCGGCGGCTGGTGGACGGACTTGGGCGTCATCGAGGCCGACGGCGCGCTCTCCTCCCCCTGCTTCCCGCGAGTCGAGCCGTTGGCGCTGGGCTCCACGGTCGACATGCTGATCACCGACGTCACCGAGGACGAGTCCGTCGACGAGCTGATCAACCGTCCGGCGGACGTGCCGACGCGCCGGCTGGTCGAGGAAGTCCTCGCCGCCGGGCAGGCCTATGAGGCCGGCCTGGCGCGACGGCTCTACTTCGTCGAGCCCACCGCCTCCACGCCGACCGTCATCGGGAGCCGCGGGTTCGCCCGCGGCCATATCTCCCGCACCGAGCTCGCCCGCGTCCTCGCCACCGCTTACGGCGTGGCCTTCGACTCCACGGCGTGAACGCCGACCTACCCCCGCCGCGGTTCCTCGAGGAGCCCGCCGCCGCCGAGGAGAAGGGCATCCCCCCTCCGGGGCTCAACGTCCACGCGGTGGAGGCCCGGGCCGCCCGCGGCTGCTTCTGGCGGGGCGCCGCCCCGCGCCTCGACACGCTCGCTGCTCTCGCGAAAGAAGCCGAGGTCCGAGGGAGCGGCGTGACGCTGGTGGACCTCCGCCATCCGGACACCGCCGACGACCGCAGCGGCAAGGACCAGCGGCTATCGCCGTCGGCCGAGGCGCAGGAGGCCGCCAGGCTCGGCCTGCGCTATATCTCCATCAGCGCGTTGGACGCGTCCCTCATAGACGTCCTTCGGACCGCCCTGCGCCGCGGCGGCGTGTACATGCACTGCATGTACGGCGTCAACCGCACGGGGTTCGCCGCGGCCCGCTACTCGAGGGCGGAGCAGATCCGGATCGGCCGCGACGGGCTCGGCGAGCGCGACTGGCGCGACGGCGACGCGTTCCAGTCGAGATAGAGCTACCAGTACTCCGCGCTGATCGCCTGGAAGGTCTCGTCTTCGAGCTTCGGATCGCCTACCAGCCGTTCAGCTCGCCGCAGCTCGCTCAACGCCCTCCCGGTCTCGACCTCGACGCCCCTGGCCCCTGTCTTTTTCCGACGCGGGGCTTCCTGCTGCCGGGGCGCGGCCAGCACAGGCGTGATATAGGTCTTGTCGATCCCCATGACTTCCTTCCCGTTGCCGTTGGTGAACACCACGGTGCCGATGTACATGTTCCGCGGCTGCACGGCCGTCGTGCCGTTATGGGCGTGGAAGACGATGCGGAGCTTCCCTTCTTTGTCGGTGAACAGGGCGCTGTGGCCGGTGCCCACCAGACCGCTCGGCTTCTGGAGGATGGGGTTGTCGGCGTATTTCGTCCATGTCGAGAGCGGGTGCTTAGCGGTGGCATAGCCTACCCCGTAAGACTGGCTTTGATAGTCGTTGGCCGAGTAGGTCATGTAATAGGTGCCGTTGTGTTTGAAAACGGACGGGCCCTCGTTCACCCTCCCCTTGACCGTCTCCCAGTCCTGAGAAACGTTCATGGCTTTGCGCATGGTGTCGGGCTTTATGTGCAGAAGGTCGCTTTGCAGCTCGGCCCCCCAGATATTGTTCCCGTCATTGAACTTGACGAAGAAGAAGTAGGCCCTGCCGTCATCGTCTATGAACGGACTGGCGTCGATGCTTTTTTCGCCGGCGGTCATCGGCTCCTGGACATCCTGCTTGAACGGACCGAGCGAGGAGGCGGATGTCGCGACGCAGATATGCTCATCCGCGGTGTAATACATGTAGAACTTCCCGTTCACATGGTAGACTTCCGGCGCCCAGAACCAGCGGTCGGCCCATACGTCCGCCTTGTCCAGCGCAAGCCCGTTGGTCGCTCCCACGGGGCCCTGCCACGTCAGGAGGTCGTCGGAAACGAAGACGGCGATCCCCTGGTCGCTGTTAACCCCTGTCCCATAGGCGTAGTACTTGCCGTTCCAGAGCAAGATAAAAGGATCGCCAAGCGGCACTTTGGTCCCGGTCGCATCGATCGCTTTATGATGGCCCTGGTGACAGTCAGGGTTTTGGGGCGAGATCAACTGTAATGCGAGGATCGCGACGATCAGACGCAAGGACGCTTTTATCACGCTAAGGACCTTTCTCAGTCTGGCGGAAAGGCCCAGAAAGGCAAGCACCGGATGGTGCAACGTTTTATGAGCCCAACGACCTAAGAGCTACGTTGCGTGTTGCGAGCTGTTCGCGCGGGCGTCGGGCGACGCAGCCCTGCAACGGCGTGACAGCGGCTTCGGTCTACTCGGTCTGCGTGACGCCGCCTTTGAGCGTCTGCGTGACCTGCGTGGAGTACCCTTTCAAGATGCACGACTGCTACCGCATGGTGCAGGCATGCACCGGACTACCGTTTTCGGGTCGGCGAAAGACTTCGAGAGGAATTCAAGACCTCCCGATCCAAAGCGCGCGGATCCGTCATCTTTACAAGGGGGATTGCGGAATCGAGGGGCGGCTGTTAAAGTGGGGGCGCGTTGGACAAGCCGGGCTTGTTTCGACTACTTGGCTAGAGCCAGTCTGGTCGCAATCTACCCGCTCTCCGGAAATACGCGCTACGTTTACTCCTTCCTCACCGGAACCGAGGCATTGCGGCGCACGCGGATCGCACGGAAGAAACGATGGCTTCATTGACGAAAGCAGGATTGAGGGACTTGGTCGAGCTCGGGAAGGAGCACGGCTACCTGACCCTTGAGGAGATCAACCGGTCCTTGACGACGGCGTCGATGTCCTCCGACGAGATCGACGGCCTCATGACCACGCTGGAGGACCTCGGCATCGAGGTGGTCGACCGCAAGAAGTACAAGATCGTCTCCATCGCCGAAAAGGAGGCCCGCACCGACCGGTGGGAGTCGACAACCGACGTCTCGAGCTCCATCCGGATGTACCTGTCGGAGATGGGCAAGGTTCCCCTCCTGAACCGCGAGGAGGAAGTCACTTTGGCCCGCAACGTGTGCGAGCGCGAGAAAGAGCTGCGCCTGCTCGTCCTCGAGTCCCCGGTCACGATGCGCGAGATCCGCAACTGGGAAGCCCTTATCGAGCAGGAGGAGATGACCCCGAAGGAGCTCATGTCGCGGGGCCGGAAGACGGACTCGGAGATCTCGGTGATGCGCCGCCGCGTGCGCCAAGTCGCGCAGTTCATCACCAAGTCCGAGAAAGAGATCGCGAAGCTACGCGAGCGCCTGGCCGGAGAGCGGGACCCCGGACAGCGAAGGTCGCTCAGCAAGGCCATCGAGTCCCGGACCAAGGATATCGTCAGCCGGATCGTGAGCCTCGACCTCAACAAGGAGAAGGTCAGGCGGCTGATCAACAAGATCAAAAACCTGGCGCAGAAGGTCCGCGAGTGCCAGAACGAGCTCGAACGCTACGCCAAGCGCTACGGCACGAGCTATCATGAATTCAAGCGCTGTTCCGGCCTCGTCGCCAAGGGCAAGATGACGGCGGACGTTTTCCGCCGCAAGACGGGGTACGCTCCGACGGCCGTCGAGGCCGCGGTGGCGAACATGGACAACGTTGCGGACCGCCTCGAAAAGCTCAAGCGCCTGCTGCCCATCCCGGTGGAGAAGTTCCTCGAGCTCGACGGCAGGATCGTGACGCTCGAGGGCCAAATCTTGACCGACAAGCTCAAGCTCATCAGAGCCAACCTGCGGCTCGTGGTGGCCCTCGCCAAGAAGCATATCAACAGCAACCTCGAGCTGTCCGACCTCATCCAGGAGGGCGGGCTCGGGCTGATGAAGGCGGTCGAAAAGTTCGAGTACAACCGTGGCTTCAAGTTCTCGACCTATGCCACCTGGTGGATCCGGCAGTCCATCAGCCGGGCCATCGCCGACCAGGCGCGCACCATCCGCATCCCCGTACACATGAAGGAGTACATCTCGAAGCTCATGAAGGTAGCCCGCCGGTACCGGCAGGAATACGGCCGCGACCCGTCGATCGCGGAGTATACGCGGCACCTGCACCTCTCGATGGACAAGGTGAAGAACATCCTCAAGATCATGCAGGAGCCCATCTCCCTCTCGACGCCCATCGGCGAGGAAGGGGATTCCCACCTCGAGGATTTCATCGAGGACAAGTCCGGCGCGACGCCGTCCTCGTCGGCCAACGACTCCCTGCGCCGCGGCGAGGTGGACAAGGTCCTGGCGACGTTGACGGACCGCGAGGCGAAGATCGTCAAGCTGAGGTTCGGGATCGACTCAGGTTGCCCGCGCACCCTGGAGGAAGTAGGCTGCATCTTCAAGGTGACGCGCGAGCGGGTCCGACAGATCGAGGCCAAGGCGATCCGCAAGCTGCGCCATCCCTCGCGCTCCAAATCGCTGCGAGACTATCTGTAACATCGACCCGCCGAGGCAAGTCAACGGCTCTTGCCGCCGCGTCCCGTTTGGCATAGAATCCGACATACGATGAAAAACATGGGGCGGCTAGGCGTCATGGCGATCTTGGCGGTCGGTGTGTTCACCCAGGCGCGTGCGGATATCCTCAACCCGGGGGAGCGCCCGCACCCGCGCCCGCGCCCGCACGCGCGCCCGCCGGTGGTGAGCATGGACTCGGAGTCGGTGAAGATCACGATCGCCGAGAACAAGGTCCGCGTCGAAGGCGCGTTCGTGATGGTCAACAACGGCGGAAGCGCCGGCGTGGAGATGGGCTATCCCGTCGGCCAGTTCGAGGACGCCCTGAACGACTTCCGCGTCTCCGTGGACAAGGAAGAGGTGGGCGGCGTCACCGACGAGCAGCCCGGGACGGCCGCCGGCAAGCTGGGCCCGTATCCGGAGCGCCGCAAGCGATGGAGCGTCCCGCTCGACGCCGGGCAGAGCCGGACGATCCGGGTGACCTACTGGGTCAAGCCTTGGCTGCGGCCGGCGAAGGGCGATGACGCGAAAGGCGGGCTGCTGTTCTTCTCCTACACGCTTTCCTCGGGTTCGACCTGGGCGGCCAACATACGGAAGGCGACCATCACCATGGACCTGGACGGCGTCAAGCCGGACCAGGTCGTCCAACGCTCCCCGGCGGGATACACACTGACGCGGCAGGGGAAGCGCACGACCTGGACGATGCGGGACTTCAAGCCCACAGAAGACATCGTCTTGGCGTTCCGCCCCAGCGGCCGCTGAGCCGGCGAGCCCCGGCCGAACGGATGCCGACACTCAGCGGAGCTCCCGCCGGCGCGCAAGCGCGGCGGGCAACGCTCTTCGTCGGCGGCGCCGGCCTGCTCCACGCCCTCGTCGACACGTCGACCGTCCTGGCCGTCTGCGCCGCGTCGCACCCGAGCCTCCACGGACTGACGCCGGCCGACAAGTTCTATTTCGTGCTCGCCTACGACGCGCTGGCGTTCGCAGGCCAGGCGCCGCTCGCGCTGGCGGTCGACCGCTGGAGGCTGTACCGCCCGGTCGCGGCAGCCGGTTTGGGCCTGTCGGCGCTGTCGCTGGTCTTCATCGGGATCGATCCCATCGCGACGCTGCTGCTCGCGGGCGCCGGCAACGCCGCCTTCCATGTCGCCGCGGGCGCCTTGTCGCTGCAGGCGCGTCCCGGCCGAGCCGCTCCGCCGGGGATCTTCGTGGCCCCCGGCGCGCTCGGGTTATGGCTGGGCTCCGCCCTCGGCAAGGGAGGCGGCTTCCTGCTTTGGAATAGCGCCGCCCGCCCTCTCGCCGCCGTCTTGGCGCTCGCCTCGCTCGCCGCGTCTTTCGCGCCGCTGCCCGCCGTCGAGCCCCGCCCGGCGCCCAGAGACGCCGCGATCCCGTCGCCGGCGCTCTGCCTGTGCCTGCTGCTCTTCTCGGTCTCGGTACGGTCCTTCGTCGGGTGCACCGGAGGCCGCGCCTTGCCGCCGGGCGCGGCCGTCTCGCTGATGATCGCTTGCGCCGGATTCGCCGGCAAGACGCTGGGCGGCGTGCTATCGGGCCGCTTGGGCTGGATCGCGACCACCGTGACGGCGCTGCTCGCGTCCGCGCCGCTCATCGCCTTCGGAGGCGTCCATCCCTATGCCGTTTCCGCCGGCATGCTCTTGCTGCAGGCGACGATGCCGGTCACGCTCGTCGCCGTGTCGTCGATACTCCCCGGCAGGCCGGCGCTCTCGTTCGGCCTGGCATGCCTGGCGTTGGCCGCGGGAGCGGCCCCGGCATTCTTCCCCTGGGCGCGGGAGCATTGCTCCTCGACGGCCTTCCTGACACTGATCCTCGTATCCGCGGCCGCGACTTACGGAGCTCTTCGACTGTTGCGCGGGGTGCCGATGCGGTTCCCTGCCGGCCCCCAGCCGATCTAAGGCTGCCGCCCGCTGAACCGGCGCAGCTCCCCGCCGCGTCACGGCAAACTTTATGTAGCGAGCAAAATGAAATACCATCGGGCACATGCTCAGACGAACGGCCCTGACGGCGATCGCGGCGGTGTTCGCCGCCGCCTGCGCCTCGCCCGCGAGCCGGTGGAGCGCCGAGCTTGCCGAGGGACGCCGGGCCGCCGAAACGGGCCGGCCCGGCGAGGCCGAGCGGCGCCTGAGAGACGCTCTCCAAGCCTCGGAATCCTTTCCGCCCGACGACCCGCGCAGGGTGGAGACGCTCGGCGCCCTCGCCGCCTTCCGCGCGGCCCAAGGCGACGCCGACGAGGCCGAGTCCTTGTACGCGCGCGCGGCTCGCCTCGTCGAGAGCCGCGTGGGCGTGTCGCGGCCCGAGACGGTCGAGGCCTTCAAGCGCCTGGCGGACGCGCAGACAGTGGCCGGCCATCACGAGCAGGCGCTCGAGAGCTACCGCAAGGCGCTCGCCGCGGCGGAGCGCGCGTGGCCGAAGGACGACCCGCGGCTCGAACCGCGACTCTATGACGTGGCGCTGACGCTCGAAGCCCTGCGGCGCGGCGTCGAGGCCGAGCCGCTGCTCAAACGAGCCCTCCGGATCTCCGAGAGCCGGAAGGGCTCGCCGGGCCCCGGGTCGGGACCGCCGGGCCTTGGGTCAGGGCCGGGCAAAGACGTGGCCGAACGCCTGCGCGACCTCGCCCAGCTGTACCAATCGCTCGGGCGGCTCGACGACGCCGAGCCCCTGTACCGGCGCATACTGGCGATGGAGGAAGAGACCCTGGGAAGCGATCCTCTGGCCCAGGTGCCGTTCTTCCAAAGCATGGCGCTCTTCGAGGAGGCCCGCGACCGGCTGTCCGACGCCGAAGGCCTGTACCGCCGAGCCGTGACGATCTTGGACGCGCAGAGGGTGACCGACATTCGGCTCGAGAACGTGCTCGCGAATTACGCGCATCTGCTGCGCCGCCAGGGCCGCGACGCCGAA
>JAPLKK010000071.1 GCA_026388115.1 Elusimicrobiota bacterium
CAGCGCAGCGCCGCCGCCGCCTCGTAAAGCTGCGCCGGGTGCAGGGGCTTGCCGCGCAGAGCGAGCGGCACCGCGCTCGGGACGCTGAAGGTGATGCCCCACGGCAGCGTCGTCGGCCTGCCGAAGCAGCAGCCGTTGAGCAGGCAGCCGACGCGCATGACGGCCAGGCCCAAGGGCGCCGCGGCGCCCAAGGCGTCGGCCGCCGGCCCGAACGGCCTGGCTTTCCGGCGGCAGAAGAGCGCCGCGGCCGCCGCGGCGCCGGCCCAGGCGCCGAGCATCGAGCCCCCGGCGATATCGCGGTGGGCGCGCCAGTAAGAGACGTTCGCCGCGAGACCCGAGCCGTAGGCGACGGCGTAGAAGACGATCGCTCCGAGGATGGTGCCCAAAGCGAGCGCGCCCATGAGGCCCCAGAAATCGTCGTCGGACAGGGCCAGCTCCTTGCGGCGGGACTCGAAGACGAGGTAGGACGCGAGCGCGGCGAGGCCGGCGAACACGCGGGCGGAGCCGAAGCCGAAGCCGAAGGCGTGGAAGAGGATCGGCCTCATGGCAGGGGAGCGTCCACGTTCAGGATGCCGTCTTGCTCGCTCAGGGCGGCGATGCGGCCGGAGGGCAGGACCATCGCGCTGAGGCGGCCGCAAGCATGAAGGAGCGTGCGCCGCGTCTCGATGGCGCGCATGGAAGACAGCCGCAGATGCTGGCGGGGCGCCGACGTGCCGGAGAACCAGGTGTCGTCGCACTGCCCGACCAGGACTTGCGCTCCCAGGCGCTCCAAAGCGGAGGCCGCTTGCGGCATCATCTCCTCATAGCAAATGAGCACGCCCAGGCGCGTGCCGTCGGCGAGGTCCAACAGCCGCCGGCCGCGCCCGGGCGCCAGGCGGCCGGCGCGGGGCACGATGGTCCTCAGCCAGGGCAGGAAGCTCTCGCCGGGCAGGTACTCGCCGAAGGGAGCGAGGACGCGCTTCTCGACGACCGCCCCGGCGGCCCCGACCCGGGGCCCGCCGGGGGCGAGCACCGAGACGTTGCGGGCGAGCCCGTCGTCGCCGACGCCCGTGCCGTTGATGAGGAACGCGCGTCCGGCGGGCAGGCCGAGGGCCCGCGCGACGTCGCCGCGCCGCGAAGAGACGTCGAGCGTCGCGTCGAAGGCGCTCTCCGGCAAGACGACGAGACGGCGCTCTTGGGCCCGCCCGGCGAGCGCGGCGTACGCCGCGGCGTCGCCGCGGGGCGCCTGGAGGAGCGCCGCCGCCAGCGCCGGGCGCGCCGCGGCGGCCGCCTCCACGTCGGCGAACCGCCTGCGTCCCCACGTCTCGTTGGCGGCCAGCAGGGCGAGGCACGCCGCCGCCGCGGCCGCCGTGCGCGCCGCGGGCCGGGTGAGCAGGAGGAAGAAGGAGGCGTTCGAGAGGAGGACGAACCAGGCGAAGCCGAGCGGTCCGATGAACTCGAGGACTTGGAGCGCGGGAAGGTGCGCGCTCTGAGACGCGGCGAGCGTCGCGGGGACGAGCGCCGGCAGGAACCGCTCGACCGCGACGGCGGCGCAGGCGAAGAGCAGGACGCGGCGCCGGGCGCCGGCGACGTGGCAGGCGAG
>JAPLKK010000251.1:0-2480 GCA_026388115.1 Elusimicrobiota bacterium
CGCCCAAACCCGACTATTACGAGCAGCTCTTGCGGCTGAAGGCGGAGTTCGAGAATTATCGCAAGAGGATGGACCGCGAGCGCCCGGAATGGATCCAGCTCGGCAAGGCGGGGCTGCTCGACAAACTGCTGCCGCTTTACGACCTGCTCCTGCAGGCTCACGATCAGATCACCAACGGCCAGGCGGCCGGCGCGGACATCGCCAAGGGCCTGGAGCTGATCTTCAAGGAGTTCACCAAGGTCTTCGAGGCCGAGGGCGTCCGGACCATCGAGTCCGTGGGCAAGCCGTATCACTACGATCTGCATGAGGCGCTCGGTGCGGTGGAGACCGACGAGCATCCGGAGGGAACGGTAGTCGACGAGCTGCAGCGCGGCTACACCGTCAAAGGGAAGGTGCTTCGCCCGGCGCGGGTCCGCATCGCCAAACCGGCGCAGAAGAAAGAGCATAAGAAGAAGGGGGACAACAAGGTATGAGCAAGATCATTGGAATCGATCTCGGGACATCGAACACGGCGGCGGCCGTGATGGAAGGCGGCAAGCCCACCATCATTCCCTCCGCAGAGGGCGCGAGCGTGGGGGGCAAGGCCTTCCCGTCTTACGTCGCCATGACGAAGGACGGGCAGCTCTTGACCGGAGAGCCCGCGCGGCGGCAGGCCGTGGCCAATCCGGAAGGCACCATCACCGCTTTCAAGCGGAAGATGGGCCAGGACTTCCATTACAAGCTCCACGGCAAGGAGTACACGCCGCAGCAGATGTCGGCCTTCCTTCTGCAGAAGGTCAAGCGCGACGCCGAGGCTTTCCTCGGCGACAAGGTGGAGAAGGCCGTCATCACCGTGCCGGCCTACTTCAACGACAACCAGCGCCAGGCCACCAAGGACGCTGGCACCATCGCGGGCCTGGAGGTCGTGCGCATCATCAACGAGCCGACCGCGGCCTGCCTCGCCTACGGCCTCGACAAGAAGGGCCAGGAGGAGAAGATCCTGGTCTTCGACCTGGGCGGCGGCACGCTCGACGTCACCATCATGGACTTCGGCGGCGGGGTCTTCGAGGTCATCTCGACCTCCGGCGACACCCAGCTCGGCGGCACCGACATGGACAACGCGCTCGTGGACTACGTCTGCGGCGAGTTCCGCAAGGAGACGGGCCTCGACTTGAAGAAGGACCCGATGGCGCAGCAGCGCGTGCGCGAGGCGGCGGAGAAGGCGAAGATCGAGCTCTCGAACGTCTTCGAGACCGACATCAACCTGCCGTTCATCGCGGCGCAAGACAACGTGCCCAAGCACCTCGTCTTGAAGCTCACGCGCGCCAAGCTCGAGTCCCTGGTGGACCCGATCGTGCGGCGCTGCAAGCAGTCCATGGACCAGGCGCTCACCGACGCCAAGATGAAGTCCTCGGACATCACGAAGATCATCCCCGTGGGCGGCCCCACCCGCATGCCGATCGTGCAGAAATTCGTCGAGGATTACGTCGGGCGCAAGATCGAGCGCGGCGTGGATCCGATGGAGTGCGTGGCGCAGGGCGCGGCCATCCAGGCCGCGGTGCTCACCGGCGAGGTGAAGGACGTCCTGCTCTTGGACGTCACGCCGTTGACCCTCGGCATCGAGACCTTGGGCGGCGTGATGACGCCCTTGATCGAGCGCAACACGACGATCCCCGTCGAGAAATCGCAGGTCTTTTCGACGGCCAGCGACAACCAGCCCGCGGTCACGGTGCACGTGCTGCAGGGCGAGCGGCCGATGGCCAAGGACAACGTGCCGCTGGGCAAGTTCGACCTGGACGGCATCCCGCCCGCCCCGCGCGGCATCCCCCAGATCAAGGTGAGCTTCTCGATCGACGCCAACGGCATCTTGAACGTCAAAGCCGAGGACCTGGGCACCAAGAAGGTCCAGCACATCACGATCACCGCGCCCAACAAGCTGAACAAGGCCGAGGTGGAGAAGTTCGTGAAGCAGGCCGAGCAGTTCGCCGAGGATGACAAGAAGACCCGCACGAAGATCGAGGCGAAGAACGAGGCGGACCAGGCGGTGTACCTGACGGAAAAGGCCTTGCGCGACTACGGCGACAAGGTGTCTCAGGAAGAGCGCGGCGCCATCGAACGGGCCTTGAACGACCTCAAGGACGCCCTCAAGTCGGACGACCCGGACCGCATGACGAAGGCCAAGGACGAGGTCCTCAAGACGGCGCAGAAGCTCGGCGAGGCGATGTACAAGGAAGCCTCGGCGAAGGCCGGCGCGGCCGGAGCCACCGGGCCCGCGGGCTCGGAGGGCGGCAAGTCGGAGCAGGGCAACGGCCACAAGAAGGACGAGAACGTCGTCGACGCCGAAGTCGTCGACGAGAAGAAGAGCAAAGAGTAGATACCGCCCTCCTTCCGGTCTCCCTCTCCCGCCTTCGGCGGGAGAGGGGAGGGGTGAGGGTTCATTGAGACGTGGCTAGAGACTTCTACCAGACGCTCGGAGTTCCGCGCAACGCGACCGATGCGGA
>JAPLKK010000251.1:2494-16605 GCA_026388115.1 Elusimicrobiota bacterium
TGCGGAGATCAAATCCGCCTACCGGAAGCTTGCGCTCAAGCTCCATCCTGACCGCAACCCAGGCAGCAAGGAAATGGAGACGCGCTTCAAGGAAGTCAACGAGGCGTATCAGGTCCTCTCCGACGACAGCAAGCGCAAGCTCTACGACGCCTACGGCGAGGCCGGGGTCGCGGCCGGCGCGGGGCCTCGGGGGGGGGCGGGCGGCTTCGGCGGCTTTCCCGGCGGCGGGATGCACGGCGGGCCGGAGATGGGCGATCTGTTCGGCGACATCTTCGAGAGCTTCTTCAGCGGCGCGCCGCCAGGCGGCGGGCGCCGGGCTCGGCGGGGCGATGACCTTCGCTACGAGGCGGTGATCGACCTCGAAGAGGCCTACAAGGGAAGCACGGTGAGCCTCGAGTACGACCGCGTGACCGCGTGTTCCAAGTGCAACGGCTCCGGCGCCAAGCCGGGCACCGGTCTCAAGCAATGCGCCACCTGCCGCGGCGCCGGGCGCGTCCAGTTCTCGCAAGGGTTCTTCTCGATGAGCCAGATCTGCCCGCACTGCGGCGGCGCCGGCCGGGTCGTCGAGAGCGCCTGTTCCGGGTGCAGCGGCGGCGGGCGCGTGCGGCAGCGGGCCAAGCGCACCGTGCGCGTGCCGCCGGGCATCGAGGACGGGTCGTCTTTGCGCGTGCAGGGGGCGGGCGAGGGCGGCGGGCACGGGACCGTCCCCGGCGACCTGTACGTCCACATCAAGGTCCGGCCGCACCCGCGCTTCGAGCGCTCCGAAGACGACCTGATCTATAAGCAGCGCATCACCTTCCCCCAGGCGGCCCTCGGCTGCACGCTCGAGGTCCCGACCCTGGGCGGACCCAAGGCGGTCATCAAGGTGCCCGCGGGCGTGCAGGACGGCACGACGTTGCGCATCCACGACCAGGGCATGCCGCGGCTGCAGGCGCGCGGCTCGGGCGACCTGCTCGTGAGGCTCAAGGTCGAGATCCCAAAGAGCCTCACGCCCAAGCAGAAGCAGCTTCTCGAGGAGTTCGCCCGCACGCTCGATGGCGGGGCGCCGCCGTCCAAGCCTGAAAGCGAAGGCGAGGGCGGCATCTTCAAGAAAATCTTCGGGCAATAGGTTAAAATCCTAGCAGGGGGTGGGGCCATGCCTCAATTTCTGCTCAAGCCCGAAGCGCTCATCGAGAAGCCGGACCCGCAAGGTTTGAAGGGCGCGCATTTCCGGCTCACCGGCCCCGACGCCTTCCATATCGCCAAGGTCCTGCGCCGGCGCGCCGGCGAGGCGCTCGAGCTCTTCGACGGGCACGGCGGCCGCTTCCACGGCACGATCTCGAAGGTCTCTCCTGAGGAGATCCTGGGCGTCATCGTGGACGCCGTCAAGCCTCCGCCGGCGCAGCATGCGCGCCTCCATCTTTTCCCCGGCCTGTTGAAGGCGGCGGCGTGGGAATGGGTCTTGGAGAAGGGCACCGAGCTCGGCGTCGCCTCCTTCACGCCCGTCATCACGCCGAGGACGGTCGTGCTCCTCGAGCGCGAGCATACCCACGCCAAGCGCGAGCGGTGGGAAAAGATCCTGCTCACCGCGGCCAAGCAGTGCAAGCGGGCCGACCTTCCTCGCCTGAACGAGCCGATGCGCTTTTCCGATGCGATCCATTCGGCCGCCGATCGCGGGCTGACGCTGCTTTCCTGGGAAGGCATGGCGGGCGCCGCGGCGCACGAGTCGCTCGGAGCGGCCCTCAAAGACGTCACGCGTGAGGAGGGGAAGACCGCCGAGCTCAGCCTGTTCCTCGGACCCGAGGGCGGATTCACGGACGAGGAGATCGAGCTGGCGGAGGCCGTGGGCGCGGTCTCCTTCGGCCTCGGCCCCAATACGCTGCGCGCGGAGACGGCCGCGCTCGCCGCAACGACCGCCGTGCTCTACGAGCTGGAGCTCTTGTGACCACGAACGAAAAAGTCACCAACACCGTCTTGGCGCTGCTGTTCCTGGCCGTGCTGGCCGGGGGCTGGCTGGTCTATCGCTCGATGAGGGCCGACGAAGAAACGGCCCGCGCGGGCGCGGTCCCGGTCTTCCCCGCGAAGGAGACGGCGGGCGGCGCCCCGACGGGGGCGGTCCCGCTCCCCGGGATGCCGGGCTCGGCCGCGGGTCCCGCGGATGTGACGATGGATCCGGCGACGCAGCTGCGGCCGGTCGGCGGCGTGACGCCCGCGCCGCTCGCGGTCCCCGGCGCCCGCGCGCCGGTCGCGCAGCCCAAAGGCCAAGACGCGGGAGACCCGAGCCGGCGATAGCCGGCGCCGCGTGAAGCTCTTCGTCCACACCTTCGGAAGCAGGACGCACTCCACTGCAGCGGGAACGCCCGTTTCTTCTGCGCCTCAAACTCGACCGCGTTAAGACCAGGGGCGGCAGCCCCGGCGTCAACCTGACGTGAGGGGGTCTGGTCAAACTGCATGAAATGTGTTAACATATAGCCGAGTTCCGTGAAGAATTCTGATACAGTAATAAAATCCATGCACCTAGGCCGCGTCTACCGACGGCGGGACCTCGAGAAGGTGACGACTGCGGTGGACCGCGACCTCAAGACGCTCGTGGCCAGCGGCGCAGTGCGAAGCCTCGGACGCGGACTCTACTATCGCCCTCGGAAGAACCCCTTTGGAGATACGCCTCCGGAGGAACGGGAGCTGGTTCGCGCTTTCCTCAAGACCGATGATTTCTTGATCACCTCATATAACTACTTCACTGATCTCGGCCTTGGCCTGACTCAGGTGTACAATCACTGTCTTGTCTACAACCACAAGCGGGGTGGGGATTTTCAATTGGGCGGCAGGCGCTTCCAGTTCCGGGTCGTCCGCGCCTTTCCGAGGGCCCTTAGCAAGGAATACCTTCTGGTGGATCTATTGAATCATGTCAAGAAACTGCCTGATGACACGTATCGCGTCGTCAAGAATCTGGAGACCACCTTGCGGGAATTCGATCGCAGCAAGCTCCTGACGTGCCTGGACCGTTACGGCAATTTCGAGGCGAAGAGAATCCTTGGGGAGCTCTTAGGCCAGGATCCGAGTGAACCGAACCTGTCCGCGGGTCCAGGCGGAGCGTCCGTCGCGCGCGACCGAATGGCGGTGCGTGTCGTCGCCAGGGAAGATCCGCGTCAGGATCTGGAATTTTGGCTCGCGAAATCTCCCGCTGAACGCATCGCGGCTGTGGAGTTCTTGAGAGACCAATACTATGCGTTATCGGGCTGCAAGAGCCTTCCCCGGCTCGCGCATTCGATCCAGCTGAGGAGCGGGCGCAAGTGAAGGTCCATCCCGACTTTGCGGAGTTTATCGCCAGCCTCAACGACAATCACGTCGAATTCGTGATCGTCGGCGCTTATGCCTTGGCTTTCCTGGGAGTGCCGCGCTACACGGGCGACATCGATGTGTGGATCAGACCGACCATGGCGAATGCTAAGGCACTGCTCCGGGCGGTCGAACGGTTCGGTTTTCAATCGTTGTCGCTGACCGAAGAAGACATTCTCTCAGGACAGATCATTCAAATGGGCTATCCGCCCATGCGCATCGACCTGCTCACGGAACTGGACGGAGTGACGCCCGAGGAGATTTGGTCCAGCCGTCAGAAGGGGCCGTTCGGCGATCAGACCGTCTTCTACATCGGCCGGGAAATCCTGGTCAAGAACAAGCGCGCGGCAGGCCGGCCGAAGGACGTCGCCGACTTGGCGTCCCTTGGCGAGGCTCCAAGGCCGAGGGGCAAGCGGGGAGCGCCTTGAAAATCTGGATCCACACCTTCGGCTGCCGCGTCAATCAATACGAGACCGAGCGCCTGCGCGAGCGCCTCCTGGCCGGCTCCGCCGCGACGAGCGCCTCGTCCTACGAGGACGCGGACCTGTGCGTGGTGAACACCTGCACGGTCACGCGCGCGGCGGATAAGGACGCGTTGCTGCTCATCCGGCGCATCGCGCGCCGCAATCCGGCGGCCAAGCTGGTCGTGACGGGCTGCCTCGCCTCGCGCTCGCCCGAGGAGATACGGGCCGCCGCGCCGCACGCCGTCGTCGTCGGCAACGAGGGCAAGGTGGGCCTGTCCGAGGCGCTCGGCTGCTCGCCCGCGCCCGCGGCGGCGGGCATCACGAGCTTCGGGGAGCGCTCCCGAGCGTACGTGAAGGTCCAGGACGGCTGCAATATGCATTGCAGCTTCTGCATCGTCCCCTCCGTCCGTCCGGCCTTGCAGTCCCGGCCCGCGGCGGAGGTCGTCGCCGAGGTGGGGGGGCTCTTGGCCGGCGGCTATCAAGAGGTGGTGCTCTGCGGCATCCGCCTGGGACGCTACCTCGTCCGCAAGGAGGGCCGACGAGTGGATTTCGTCGCCCTGCTCGAGCGCCTGCTGGCCCTGCCCGGCGATTTCCGCGTGCGGCTCTCCTCCTTCGAGATCACGGACGTGACGGACCGCTTCCTCCGTCTCGCCTCCGGGTCGGGCGGCAGGCTCTGCCCGTCCTTCCACCTGCCGCTGCAGTCCGGTTCCGACGCGGTGCTGGAGCGCCTGGAGCGCTGGTACTCGGCGGCGTTCTTCGAGCGCCGGGTCCGCGCGCTCAAAGAGGCTCTGCCGGGCTGCGGCCTTTTCACCGACGTGATGGTGGGGTTCCCGGGGGAGACGGACGACGACTTCCTGCGCACGCAAGAGCTGCTCGACCGGCTCGGCTTCTGCGGCCTTCACATCTTCCCGTTCTCCGCGCGCCGGGGCACGCCCGCAGCCGGGTACGAGCCGGTTGCGAAACCGGTCGTCGCCGCTCGCCTGGCCCTCCTGCGCGCGCTCGACGGCCGCCTGCGAGCGGCCTTCGCGGCCCGCGCGCTGAACACTCGCCGCCGCGTCCTGGTAGAGGCGGGACCGGACGGCCCGGCCGGAACGGCCGAGGATTTCCTGCGCGTACGTCTTGACCGCGACCCCGGCGAAGGCCTGCACTGGGCTTTTCTGCACCGCGTGGAGGGACCGCTGGCCTGGGGCCGGATAGAGGCCTCGGGCGTGGGCCCTTAGGGCCCAACGCACCCCGGGGTCCAGGGGCCCTTGCGAGTTTTGAGCCTTTATTTTATACTCATAGTCCTGCAGCAATAAAAGCTCAGGTAGTGCCGATATTTTTCGCAAACCCGGGAGCGATATCGAGCTTGGGAGCAGACTGTCTATTTTGCAAGATCGCAGGCGGCGAGGTGCCCGCGCAGAAGGTGTTCGAAGACGGCGACATCATCGCCATCAAGGACATCAATCCGCAGGCGCCGACGCATCTGTTGCTCATCACCAAGAAGCACATCGCGGCGCTCTCGCAGGCCGAGGATGGCGATGCGGCGTTGCTGGGCAAGGTCCAGCTTGTCGCTCGCGACTTGGCGAGGCAGGGCAAGATCGCCGACGGCTTTCGATTAGTGACGAACAGCGGACGCGGCGCGGGCCAGACGGTCCCGCACGTCCATTACCATCTTCTGGCGGGCCGTCGGTTCATGTGGCCGCCGGGATAAACACAGGGCGTTTGACAACGCAGGGCGGGTGAATCCAAGAGAATGGTTTTCGTTAAAATACGCGAAGGCGAGAGCATCGAAGAGGCGCTTCGGCGCTTCAAGCGCGAGTGCGAGCGCAACGGGATCTTGAAAGAGATCAAGCGGCGGGAGCATTACCTATCCCCGAGTCTTAGGCGCAAGCTGAAGGCCCAGGAAGCGCGGCGTAAGATGCGGCGGGCCAAGCGGCGCCGTCCGATCTAATCACTCAACATCGAGAGGAATGAGCCTCACAAGGCGGGCTATGCCCGCCTTGTGAGGCGCCTATGAGGATCGCCGAAAGCACGGTGGAGGCCATCCGCGAGAAGGTGGACGTCGCGGAGCTGGTGAAGGAGTATGTCCCGAGCCTTCGCCATGCGGGCCGCTCGTTCAAGGCTTGCTGCCCGTTCCATCAGGAGAAGACGCCCTCGTTCTATGTCACTCCGGAGAAAGGCATCTTCCATTGTTTCGGCTGCCAGAAGGGCGGCGATGCGTTCAAGTTCCTCATGGAGATGGAGCACCTGACGTTCCCGGAGGCCGTGGCCAAGCTCGGCGAGCGCGTGGGCATCCGCGTGGAGCCCAAAGAGAGCGAGCTGGACCCGCGCGAGCGCGAGTTCTTCAAGCTGCGCGAGGCGCTGACCTTCGCGCGGGAGTTCTACGCCAAAGTCCTCGTCACGGCGCCCGAAGCGGCCGAGGCGCGGCGCTATCTCGACAAGCGCGGACTGTCGCCCGAGATGCGCGAGGCGTGGGGCATCGGCTTCGCCGTGGGCGACGGCTCCTCCTTCCTCCAGAACGCGACGCGCAAGGGCTTCGCGCCGGAGCTGTTGGCCAAGGCCGGGCTCGCGGGCTCGCGCGACGCCGGTAGGCTGCGCGATTTCTTCCGCAACCGGATCCTGTTCCCCATCACGAGCGTCAAGGGCGAGACGGTCGGCTTCGGCGCGCGGGCGATGGGCGACGCCATGCCGAAGTATCTCAACAGCCCCGACACGCCGCTTTTCTCCAAGAGCCGCGTGCTTTACGGGCTCTTCGAGGGTCTGGCCCAGGCGCGCAAGGCGCGCCACATCATGCTGCTCGAAGGCTACATGGACGTGCTCGCCGCGCACCAGTTCGGCTTCAAGCTCACGTGCGCTCCCTTGGGCACGGCCGTGACGCCCGAGCACGCGGCCTTGATCAAGCGCTACGCCGATACCGTGACCTTCGTCTTCGACCCGGACAACGCCGGCGCCTCGGCCGCCCTGCGGGGCGCGGAGCTGCTGCTGGAGCAGGGCTTGAGCGTGCGGATCGCGACGGTGCCGGACGGGCTCGACCCCGACGAGCTGCTGCATCGCGACGGGACCGCGGCGATGGACGCGTTCCTCGCCAAGGCGCAGGACCTTCCGGATTTCCAGACCATCCGCGCGCTCGCCGGCCGCAAGGGCCCGCTTGCCGCGGAGGACAAGGCGCGGGTGGCGGGCGAGGTCCTGGAGACGATCGCGAAGGCGCCGGACGAGGTGTTGAAGGCGGAATGGACGCGCCGGCTGGCCCAGCGGCTCGGGATCGACGAGGACGCCCTGCGCAGCCGGATCGCGCGCGGGGCCGCCGCGCCGCCCGCGCGCCGGTTCCCGTCCGCCGCGAATGCGGCGCCGGAGAAACCGGCGGAGCTTTCCGCGCAGGACCGGACCATCATTCAGGCGCTCCTGGCGGACCCTGCGCTGGCGGCGGATCCGGAGCGCGTCTTGGCGCAGGATCTGGCGAGCGACTCGGCGCGCCGCATCCTCGCCGCCTTGCGCGCCGGGGCCGGCAAGCCGACGACCGTCATCGTGGACGGCCTAGAGCCCGGCGACGCCTCGCTGGCGCGCTCGTTGATGGTGCAGGGGCAGATGGGCGAGAGGACGCCCGCCTCGCTCGTCGAGCAGACGATCGACGAGCTGCGCTCGGTGCGCCGCTACCGCGAGCTCGACGCCGAGTACATGAAGATGGCGGCCGGCGAGCGGCCGAAGGACCCGGCCCTGATCGAGGAGCATGCGCGTCTGCGCAAGGCCTTGAGCGACCGGCGGTTGCTCGACCGGGTCAAAGGATGACGATGGGCGTCGCGTTCGATTTCATTTGCGTAGTCCTGGAAACGGGGCTATAGAGGGCAGTTAGGAGAGAAGAGAAAATGGCGATTCCGACGAAGGCGGCCCTTCGGGACCTCATCGAGCTGGGCAAGGAGCACGGCTATCTCACGCTGGAAGAGATCAACCGCTCGCTCACCACGGCCTCGATGTCCTCGGAGGAGATCGACGGGCTGATGACGACGCTCGAGGACCTCGGCATCGAGGTCGTCGACCGCAAGAAGTACAAGATCGTCTCCCCCGCCGAGAAAGAGGCGTACACCGAGGATTGGGACTCGACCCCCGACGTGTCGAGCTCCATCCGGATGTACCTCTCGGAGATGGGCAAGGTCCCCTTGCTCAACCGCGAGGAAGAGGTCACCTTGGCGCGCAACGTGCGCGAGCGGGAGAAGGAGCTGCGGCTGCTCGTGCTCGAGAGCCCGGTCACGATGCGCGAGATCCGCAACTGGGAGACGCTCATCGCCCAGCAGGAGATGACGCCGAAGGAGCTGATGCCGCGCGGCCGCAAGACCGCCTCGGAGCTCTCCGGCATGCGCCGGCGCATGCGCTCCGTGGCGGAGTTCATCACCAAGTCCGAGAAGGAGATCAACAAGCTGCGCGAGAGGCTCAAGAACCCGAACCTCACCAACAACCAGCGCAAGGTGATGACGAAGGCGGTCGAGTCGAAGACGAAGGACATCGTCAACAAGATCGTCAGCTTGAACCTGAACCAGGACAAGGTCAAGCGGCTCACCAACAAGATCAAGAACTTCGCGCAGAAGATCCGCGAGTGCCAGGACGAGCTGGACCGCTACGCGCGGCGGTACAACGCGCCCTACGTCGAGCTCAGGACGATGTTCAATCAGCTCGAGCGCAAACGGTTGACGGTCGAGAAGTTCAGGAGCCGGACCGGCTACGCGCCGACCGCCGTCGAGGCGGCCATGGAGAACATGGCGGTCGTCTTGGACCGCCTGGAGCGGCTCAAGCATTCGCTGCCGATCCCGGTGGAGAAGTTCCTCGAGCTCAACGACAAGATCGTGACGCTCGAAGGGCAGATCCTCACCGACAAGCTCAAGCTCATCAAGGCGAACCTGCGGCTCGTGGTCTCGATCGCGAAGAAGCACATCAACTCGAACCTCGAGCTGTCCGACCTCATCCAGGAGGGGGGCTTGGGGCTCATGAAGGCGGTCGAGAAGTTCGAGTACAAGCGCGGCTTCAAGTTCTCGACCTACGCGACGTGGTGGATCCGCCAATCCATCAACCGCGCCATCGCCGACCAGGCGCGCGCCATCCGCATCCCGGTGCACATGAAGGAATTGATCAGCAAGCTCACCAAGGTCACCCGCCGCTACCGCCAGGAGTGCGGGCGCGACCCGTCCTTGGAAGAGTACACGCGGCACCTGCACATCTCGATGGACAAGGTGAAGAACGTCCTCAAGATCATGCAGGAGCCGATCTCGCTTTCCACGCCCATCGGCGAGGACGAGGACTCCTACCTCGAGGATTTCATCGAGGATAAGGCCGGGCCCGCTCCCTCGATGTCGGCGCAGACCTACCTGCGCCGCGGCGAGGTGGAGAAGGTTCTTTCCACTCTGACCGATCGCGAGGCGAAGATCATCAAGCTGAGATTCGGCATCGACTCGGGCTATCCGCGCACGCTCGAGGAGGTGGGCCGCATCTTCAAGGTGACCCGCGAGCGGGTGAGGCAGATCGAGGCGAAGGCGATCCGGAAGCTGCGCCATCCCTCGCGCTCGAAATCGCTCAGAGACTACTTGGAGCAGTAATGCCGTTGTTCCCTCTCCCCCGTTTGGGGAGAGGGCAGGGTGAGGGAAATGCTTTTCTCCCTCTCCCGTCGTTTGGGAGAGGGCGGGGGTGAGGGCAAGTTTCCGTGAACAGCCGTCATAGTTTCCTCGAGAACGTCGTCATCGCCTTCGCGGCGGTGCTCGCCGGCATCGTGGCGTTCTACGGTGTCCAGTGGTGGCTCGTGAACCGCCGGGAGGGAGCGCGCGTACAGGCGGCCATGTCCGCCGGCCTGGTCCAGCCGGAGCTCGCGACCCTCGCCGTCGCTCGGCCGCGACCGCCGAAAGGCGTCTCCAAGAGCTTCGTCGGCGTCAATTCCCTCCCGCCCATGGCCCTCTCCAAGACGGGGCATCCGATCACCCGCACCAAGGCCCCGCCGCCGCCAAGGACGAAGAAACAGCGGTAACGGCGATTGCACTCACCCCGGCCCTCTCCCGAACGGCGGGAGAGGGAGGGTCATTTGGGAGGGCGGTTGAGGGCTTCGCGGAGGATCTCTTCCGCGATCGATTTTCCGCCGAGGCCGAAGGCGAGCGCGAAAGCGAGCCCTGCGGCGGCCAGGATGATTTGGAAGCTGGACGATAACAGCAGGACCTGCAGGCCCAGCTGCTGCGCCGCCGTCAGCACCGCGAAGCCGACCGTGAAGACGTAGGCCGCTTTCCCGAGGATCTCGCCGCCGCGGATGCTGTTGGCGGTCGCGGCGCTCGTCACCACCCCCGCTAGGAAGCTCGCGAAGACGAGCCCGCCGAAGAGGATGAGGAGCGCGGCCACCATCGACGGCAAGAACAACAGGAATCGCTCGAGGACCTGAGAGACGATGGTCAGGTCGAGCGCGTTGGCCGCCGAGACGAAGAACGCGAGCAGGACGAACCAGTAGACGAGGAAAGAGACCACGAAGCTCGGGCTGCGGCCGAGGCCGAGGCGCGTCAGAAGCTCGGTGATGCCGACCTTTCCGAGCGCCTCGTCGATGCGCGTGCGCTCCAGCAGGCGCTCCGCGACCGTGCGCAGGATGCGGGCGAAAAAGAGTCCGGCGAGCAGGAAGAGGAACGCAGCCACGAAGCGCGGCACGGCCTGAATGAAACGCTGGGTCAGACCCAGAAATGGGTTCGTCAACAATTCGATCACGTCCGGTCGTACCTGGGTCAAACCAATGGTCGGCATATGCGGCGAATTATACAACCAAAATCACACTAATCAAAGCTTGTTTTCCGAAATAGTTCTGTTACGCTATGCGCGTATATTAGGGAAGCAAAGAGCCTCTGGCCGAGGGGGAGTTCGCGCATTTATGCCCTTTTTGGCCTTTCTGTTGACCTTCCTAGCGAAGCCCGCGGCGGCCGCGACCATCTACCATGTGGACGGCGTCGTCGAGGTCAGCAAGATCTCCCAACCCGGATGGAGGGTCATCCGGCCGCCCGAGATGCTCGGCGCGGGAGACCGCTTGCGGACCGGCCTCGCCGCCGGGGTGAGGATCTCCTTCTCGGATGGCTCGGCGGCGCAGCT
This sequence comes from Elusimicrobiota bacterium, assembly GCA_026388115.1. Lineage (GTDB taxonomy): Bacteria > Elusimicrobiota > Elusimicrobia > UBA1565 > JACRDR01 > JAPLKK01. The sequence goes on from JAPLKK010000251.1 coordinate 13,354, forward strand.
CGAGGCGGACTCGACGGTCGTCCTGCAGGCGGATTCCGAGGAGGCCGCCGTCTTGCGTCTCGAGATCGGAGGGCTGCGGGCCTGGGCGGCCGAAGGCTCCCGGCGTTTCGCGGTCGTGACGCCGATGGCGGGGATGCTGCGGCGAGGGACGGCCTCCGCGGATTTCCTCGCGCGCGTGATTTCCGGCGGCCAGACCGTCGTCGAGGTGACGGAAGGCACGCTCGCGCTCGAGGATAAGAGCGGAAAGCGCAGCCAGCTCAAGGCCAACGAGCGGGCGGAGATCGACTTGCGCGGCCTGGAGCTTCCGACGGCCAAGCCGGGACCCGTCGAGGCGCGGGTCTCCGAGCTGCGCCGGCTCGCGCGCGCCGAGGCCGCCTATGAGCTGGCCCAGGACCGGCTGGACAGCGTATTGGCGCGCGAGGCGAAGCTGGCCGAGTTCCAGCAGGGCCATGCCCTGGTGGACATCGCCGGCAACCGCGTCCGCCTGGAGGAATACGTCATCCGGCCGCAGCCGGACCAGTTCAAGCTCGTCGCGCTCGATGGACGCTCGGGCGGCATGGACTATTTCTATTACCTCGGGACCTTCAACCGCGGCCTGCCGGTCGACCTGACGACGGTCGTCGCCCAGATGCCGGGCTGCGCGGACCGCCCGTGCGGCTACTACCTGACCGAGTTCTACGCCGGGCGATCCAACGGGACCGATTCGATCTTGGAGCACGGCGCCAACACGGTGGCCGCCGGGCAGATCGACGTGAACGGGAACGCCGATCCCGCCGACAACGTCTCGAGCCTCTTCTCCTCGGCGTCGAACGCGTACGTGGACGTCTCGAACAGGAGCGTCTACCAGACGGTCTTCAACGATTACGGCCTCTACCTGAACGGCAAGCTCAAGCACGGCTGGTCCGGCGGCAGCGGCATCACCGGCCATGAGGACACCATCCCGGCCACGGCGGCGGACCCGTTGAGCGGCGCCGCTCTCACCGCGGTCAACGCCTGGCTCGACCCGGCGACGAATCAGCTCGCGACGCCCAGCTCTGCCGTCACGTTTCCGTCGGCCGACCTCCTGCACCGCCAGGTCTATGAGTTGTATTCGGACGGCTCGTACCTCGAATGGGACGGCTACGGCTCCGGCCGCGAGGGGGCGGTCGCCGCCGGCGGCGCCCTGAACCCTTTCGACCTTGCCGGCTACCGCTCCCGGATGCTTGGCTTGAGCTACGAGCAGGTCGTGACCTCGTCGCATTTCGGCGGGCGCAAGATCGATTTGGTCGTCGACCCTAAGTTCGTGGTCCAGGCGGGATTGCTCCAGTAACGGTTATCGTGTACGGCATCCTCATGGCATTGGCGGCGGTCGCGGCGGGGCCCGGCGAAGCGCGGGCCGCGACGATGGACACGCTCGTGACCGGACAGCTCCTGGGCGGGCAGTACGCGTTCGGGGGGAGGAAAGGGGCTTTGGGAGGGGACGCGTCGCTGTCGGTCGTGCCGGCGGTCCGGGTCAACGAGGGCCTGAGCCTCGTCCCCGTCCTGACGAGCTCGTACCAGGGGACCAAGCAGGTCGTGGACCTCGTGGGGGCCGGCACGCTCTTCCAAGAGCAGATGGACCACCGCCTGGGCGTGCGCGCCGTCATCGAGGGCCCGGGCGGGCGGTGGCGGTTCAAGCCGAGCGTGGGCTACAAGTACGAGCTGCTGAAAGAGACCAAGGATGAGGCGTGGGGGCACGGCCTCTTCGATTACCGGCGGCTCGGCGGCGGGGTGGAGGCGGAATACTTGTACCGCGAGCCCTATTCGGTGCGCGTCGGTGTGGAGGATCTCTATACGAGCTTCCCCAACTACGAGAGCCTCGAGTCGCGGGCGCCCGCGGACCTCCAGGGCCGGCCGCTCGCGCGCGAGCTGGCGGGCCGCCATGTCCTCGACCAGCACGGCCAGACGGTCTTCCTCGCGGCGACCTGGCCCTCGGGACGCTTCGAGCAGGAGGGCCGGCTCGCGATCCAGCATGTGCGCTACCCCGGCCAGCACCTCATCGACTCCGCGGGGCAGTTCGGCTTGGCGCGGCGCGACGACTTCCTGACGACGCTGGGGTGGTCGCTCTCGATGCCGGCGGAGCTGAACACCGACCTGCATTGGCTGGGTTCCCTCTCCCTGGGGGCGGACTACAACGCTTCCGACCAGAACTCCTACGACGCGGCCGCTTTCAAGGCCTTGCCGCACTATTACGACTACGGCGACGTCAACGCGGGCGTCGGCGGCAAGTTCCTTTACGGCGAGCGCGGCCGGCCGGTCGTCTTCTCAGCCGGCGTGTTCTGGTCGCTGCGAAGGTATCCCTACCGCCCGCCCCAGGACTCGACAGGCCTCTATGGGCGCGGCAACCAGCACCAGCAGTTCTGGACGTTATCAGCCTCAGCGCTTTACCCGATGGCGGAGCGGTGGAGCCTGGTCGCCCGCTTCCAGACGGGCCGCGCGTCGTCGAATCAGCATTACGAGCAGGTGTACGCCTATAACTACACGGTGACGAACTATGTCTGCGGGGTCTCTTACGAGTACTAAGGGGGGATTATGAAGCCTCTGCCAATGAATGAGAGCTACGCTGCGCTGGCCGGCTTTCTGCGTCGCGTGGACTTCTTCGCGTCCATGACGGTCGGTCAGATGGAGAAGGTGGTCCACAGCATCTCCTGCTTCGAGTGCGAGCCGGGGGAGACGATCGTCAAGCAGGGCGGCAAGGGCGACGCCTTCTACATCATCAATTCCGGCAAGGTGGAGGTCCGGATGAAGAAGGGATTCTTCTCGCCGGCGAAGACCGTCGCGACGCTCCAGGCGGGCGATTTCTTCGGCGAGATGGCGCTGTTAAGCACCGATCCGCGCACCGCGACCATCGTGGCTCTGGAGCCGACGACGCTCTTCGTCCTTCTCCGGCGCGACTTTCACGCGTTTCTCGGCGAGCATCCCGGCTTCGCGCAGGAGGTGCAGAAGGCGGCCGCGCACCGCAAGTTCGTCATGACGCACGGATACCCATGAGCCGCGCTTACCGGACGTTCGCTCTCGCCTTCGTCGCCTGGGCGTCCGCGGGCCTCGCGCTCGCGCAGACTCCGCAGGTGGCGACCTACCAGGGGCGCCTGCAGGAGAACGGCGTGCCGGTGAACGACGTGCGCTACGTCGAGATACGGCTTTGCAACTCGCCCGACCCCTTGACGCCGCCCAACCAGTGCTACCCGACGCCGATGTCGACGATCCAGGCCGTCAGCGTGATCAACGGCGTCT
>JAPLKK010000244.1:0-7287 GCA_026388115.1 Elusimicrobiota bacterium
GCCGCCGGGCCCCAGGGTGGGGCCGCCGGGCCCCAGGGTGGGGCCGCCGGGCCCCAGGGTGGGGCCGCCGGGCCGCGCGGAGCGGTGCTCACCACCCCCGCGCTTGCCGGGAACTTCGAGCGCGCGCTGGTGGCCGAGCTGAAAGGCCTGCGCCCCGCTCTCATCAAGCTCCTCGCGCTCTTCGACAAGACCCCGGTCTTCAAGGCGCAGATCCATCCGCGAGCCAACGTGGATCCCGCGGCCCGCGTGGCCGCCAGCGCGCGGGTTTTGGCGGGAGCGACCGTGATGGAAGGGGCGAGCGTCGGCGAAGACTGCCTCCTCTACCCGGGCGTGGTTCTGGAGCCTTTCGCCGAGATCGGCGACGGGACGGTCTTATACCCCGGCGTGGTCATCGGCCATCATTGCCGCCTGGGCAAGCGCTGCATCGTCCACGGCGCCACGGTGATCGGCGCCGACGGCTTCGGGTTCTATGACGAGCCCGGCAAGAGGCATAAGATCCCGCAGATCGGCAACGTCGTCATCGACGACGACGTGGAGATCGGCGCCAGCTGCACCGTGGACCGCGCGACCATCGAGAGCACGCGCATCGGCGCGCAGACCAAGATCGACGACCAGGTCCACGTGGGGCATAACTGCCAGGTCGGCCGCTACATCTACATCGTGGGCAACACCGCGATCGGGGGGTCGGTCACCATCGGCGACGGCGCGATGATCTCGGGGATGGTCATCATCAAGGACCACCTGAAGATCGCGAAGGGGTCCATCATCATGGGGATGTCCGGGGTGGCGCAGGATACGGAGCCGAACACCGCCTACTTCGGCGTTCCGGCCCGCCCGGCGCGGCAGATGCACAAGATGAACGCGGCGCTCGAGCGGCTTCCGGAGCTCATCACGCAGGTGCGCGCGCTCAAGGCGAAGGTCGCGGGGCCGGCGCCGGTTTAAAGGGACCAGACGATGAATCTCGCGGAGCGGACGGCCGAGGAGAAGGCCGCCTTTGTCCTTCTGGAAGCCATCAGCGCGGTCGGCGTGGTGGTCGTCGACGGGGAAGGCCGCATCGTCCTGTTCAATGCCAGGGCCCGGGAGATGTTCGCCTATCCCCTCGAGGAAGTGCTCGGGAAGACGATCGAGTCCCTCATCCCCGAGGACCGCCGGAGCGACCATGAGCGGGAGCGCGCGGCTTACGCTGCGGAGCCTCGCCCCAGGCCGATGGGGATGGGGCGCGAGCTCACGGGCCGCCGCCGGGACGGGTCCGAGTTCCACGTTGAGATCGGCTTGACCCCCATCCGCATCGGCGGCCGGGACTTCGTCGCCGGCTTCGTGGTCGACATCACCCTCCGCAAGGAGCTGGAGCGGAAGAAGGACGAGCTGATCGCCTTGGCGAGCCACGAGATCCGCAATCCCCTCGCCTCCATCGTCGCCGCGCTGTCCATCTTGGCCGAGGAGATCCAAGGCCAGCTGTCCGACGAGCCCCGGCATCATTTCGAGATCGCCCAGCGCGAATGCCTGCGGCTGAGGCGGCTGCTGGACAATTATCTCAGCCTCGAGAAGATCGAGTCCGGCGGGGCGGAGTTCAAGCTCCGGGCGACGCCGGTCGCGCCGCTGGCGCAGCGGGCGGTCGAGGCCGCTCGGACGCAGGGCGCCTCCGGCTCGCTGCGCTTTGAGCTGAGCGACGGCTTCCCGGGGGGTGAGGCCTTTGTCGACCCTGACCGTCTGGAGCAGGCCGTGGCCAACCTCTTGTCCAACGCCGCCAAGTTCGCCCCGCCCGGGACCGCGGTCACCGTCTCCATCTCCGACCGGGGAGAGTCGGTCCGCATCGCCGTCGCGGATCAGGGGCCCGGCATCTCCGAGGAGTTCCGGGCCAAGCTCTTCCAGCGTTTCGCGCAGGACCGGACGTCGCCGCGCTCCGTCAAGGAGCGGGGCACGGGCCTCGGGCTGAGCATCGTCAAGGCGATCGTGGAACGCATGCGGGGCCGGGTCGGCTTCGACTCGCGGCCCGGCGAGGGCGCCACTTTCTATGTCGACCTGCCCAAGCGCGCACCCTGATCCACGGCAGAGCCGGCATATTCTATAGTGACTCCCATGAGATCCCTGGCCCATCTTCCCTTGCTCCTCATCCTCCTGGCGGGCTGCGCTTCGGTAGTGGCCCGGAAATCCGTCGGCGCCGCGGTGCCGCGCCCCACGTACAACGAGGCTCGGCGGCAGGCCATCGCCCTGCTCAAGCAGGCGCGTCTCGAAACGGAGGATTCCACGGTCCCCACGGTGAACGGTATGACCAATTTCAGCGTCAATGAAAAGGGGATCGTCCTGAGCTACAACCGCTTCCAGAACCTGCTCGACAACGTGGGATTGCCCGTCCAGACCTCCTGCGAATATGACTACCTCGACGACCTCGTCGTGGTCGAATACAGCGGCAAATACTGGCAGTGGTGCGTGCCGCTGGGCAGGACCTGCGAGAGGCTGGCGCTGTATTTCGAGAGCGAGGAGCTGGCCTCCCAATTCGCGCGAAGCCTGGCGGCCCTCAAGAGCATCGCCGCCGAGCCTCCCGCCGCGGCGGGGGCCGCCGCGCCCGCCCCGCGCAAGGAAGCCCCCGTTTCCGACGTCGACAAACCCTCGTACAAACTCGCTGAGCGGCCGGGGGACTACGCCATCGTGGTGGGCATCGGCAAGTACTCCGACATCCCGGAGGCCATGTTCGCCGAACGCGACGCCGAGGCCGTGCGGGACCATCTGATCGCCGAGGGCTTCCCCAGCCGCAATGTCGTCTTCCTCAGCGGCGAGCGGGCGGGCTATAAAGGCATCGAGAAATTCGTCGAGACTTGGCTTCCCAAGAACGTGGGCCAGGACGGCAGGGTCTTCTTCTATTTCTCAGGCCATGGCGCGCCCGACCCCAAGACCGGCCAGGCCTACCTGATTCCCTACGACGGCGATCCCAACTACCTCGAGAACACCGGTTATCCGCTCGGACGTCTCTACGCGAAGCTTTCCGCGCTCAAAGCCAAGGAGGTCATCGTCGCCTTGGACTCCTGCTTCTCCGGCGCGGGAGGCAGATCCGTGATGGCGAAAGGCGCCCGCCCGCTCGTGACGAAGGTGGACGCGATGCCCGCCCAGAAGAACCTGACCGTGTTCGCCGCGGCCTCGGCGGATCAGATCACGAGCACGCTGGATGACCAGGGCCACGGAACCTTCACCTATTATTTCCTCAAGGGCCTCGGCGGGAACGCCAAGGACGCGTCGGGCCGGGTGACGGCGCAAGCCCTATACGACTACCTCAAGCCTAAGGTGCAGGACGCGGCCCGGCGGCAGAACCGCGAGCAGGAGCCCGCCCTGCACGGCCGGGCCGACTCCGAGCTCGTCCGGTTCTGACCGGCACCGGCTGGATCTCATCCGAAGTCAAACTGCGGGATAGATGGTCTACGCCGGGTCCTCGAAGCGGCCGAGGAAGAGGATGGCGGCGGTCTTGCGGTCGCGGATCAGGAAGATGAAGGGATGGTCCGCGCGGAACTGGGGCGGCGGGACATGCGTCGCGGCCGAGCCCGGCGCCATCATGATCGCGGTGGCGGCGGCGGCTTCGGTGCCTTCCTCGTTGACGTCGACGAAGGCCTTATGGATCGCGGCTCCGACCTTGATCTTCTCCGTCGCGCTGACCTCTGAGAAATCGGCCGCGTCCTCGAACACCGAGCGCATGCCCAGGGCCTCGAGGACGGGCTTCAGGTCCAAGCCTAATTCGAGCTTGAAGCGCGGAAGGAATACTACCACCTCCTGCCGGCCGAGCCTGCTCAGCCACGCCTCGAGCTTCTGCGGCGTGAGCGAGTCCTCCATCGCCCGCAAGCCCCTCCTGTCCCTCGGCAGCAGCACGACCATCGAGAACCGGTCCCCTTTGTACGGAAGCTCCGCGACTTGGACCGCTCCGTCATCCAGGTAGCCGACCTCGCGGGTCGAGCGCATGAGCATGGCCTTCGCTTGGGTTCCTCCAAGCGTGAAGAACGGCTGCTCCTCGGTCCGGGCCTTATCGAACGCCTCGAGCCACGCTCCCTTGAAGTACACGGCGTTCGCGAGCACCAGCCGGGTCTCCGCCGTCAACATGCGGGCGGAGATCAGGTCCTTGATCTTGCCGCGTGTCCCCTTCTCCACCCAGTCGTTGATGCGCTTGGCGGCTCCGGCCGGATCGCTGAAGTCGAGCGCCTCGGGCGCCGCGCCGTAGAAGCGGCGGGCGGCCGCGACGAAGGCCGGCGCCAGGGCGAGCTTGCGGCTCGGCCAAAGAGCGCTCTGGGCGCTCAGCTCGGCGCCCTTCTGGTCCAAGAGCTGGGCCTGCAGGCCCGACATGGCGGCGGCGAGGCGGTCTCCCGGGACCGACAGGCGCAGGCCCGAGGCGATCTCCAGCGCGGTCGCGCCGTGCGCGCCCAGGTGCAGCAAAGCGAGCGCCGAGGCGACGCTGTACGGCGAGAAGAACTGGTTGCCGGGCTTCTTGAGCGCGGCCTTGAAGGCCAGGGCGAACGCGAGGCCGTCGCGCGCGGCGACGGAGACGTCGTCGGGCGAGGCGACCCGCGGTACCGCGCCCGATGGGTCCTCTTGGGAGAGCTGATCGATGGGGGCCCGGATGGGAGCGGGAGAAGCGGCCGGTTCCGTCGCGGGCTTGCCGGCGGAGGATGACTGCCCCGAACGGACCGGCATCGCCAGGTCCAGGTTCACGGGAGCCGCGGCTTCGGGAGCTTTGTCGCGAGCTTTGCCGCAAGCGACGAGGGAACCCGTAAGGACGACGGCGAGAAACCGGACCCGGTCCATATCTTAGGGCTTGAGTATCTCGGCGTCCGGCGAGCCGAGGAGCATCGGCGATTGCTCGCGGTTCTGGCGGCGGGCCTCGTCCTGGACCCGCGGTTTCAGGTAGCCCAGCAGGCTCCGCGCGGTGACCCGCCCTTCGCCGTCTCGCGCGGCGCCCGAGAGGCCCTTGAGGAAGAAGTACGTGAACATGCCGTGCCCCTGCTCGTCGAAGGAGCCCGCGATCTCCTCGCCGGAGGAGGCGGCGAAGACCGTCATCGCTCCCTGGGAAGGCATCCCGATATTGACGTTGGTGACGAGCGGCCGCGCGCCGCCGGGAAGCACCGAGCGGCCCCCCGCGCCCGAGAAGCAGGAATCGAGCGCGACCAGGACCTCTTTCGCCTTCAGCTTGCCGAGGGCGGCGTAAAGCTGGGGCACCGCGTAGGCGGTCGTCTGCAGGAACTGCGGGTCGCCGTCCCACGGCACGACGTAAGCCTCGCCGGTCTTGGTGTCGGGGGCGCCGTGCCCGGAATAGTAGAAGAAGACCTTGCCGCCGTCGGGAACGTTCCGCGGGAGCCACTCCTCCAGATACTTCTGGATGCCCGTGCGGGTCGCGTTGTCCCCGGTGAGCAGGATGACGTTGCGGCGCGGGTAGCCCAGCGCGATGAGGTGGTCCCGCACCGTCTCCGCGTCGCGCGCCGCATACCTGGCCTCGGGCAGGCTCTTGTAGGCGCCGATGCCGCTGACGACCGCGAAGCGCAGCGGGTCCTCGGCGCGCGCGGCCGGCGGGCGGTCGATGTCGGAAGCCGGCGCTGGAGCGGCCGCGGCCTGCTGCGAGGGCGCGCCCGCCGCCTGTTGGGGCGCGGCGGCGCTCTTCTCGGCCATCAAGTCCGCATGCGCGGCGCCGCCGGGCGCGAGCGCCTGCGCCAGCTCGCGGGCGATCAGCTTTCCGCTGAGGCAGAATCGGTCCCAGCCGCCGCAGTGGGCTCTCCACGATCGGATCGTCCTGCGCGAGCGCCCCGAGACCGCGGTGACATCGGGACGCATCGCGTCGAAGCTTTTGAGCCCGCCGAAGTTGCTGACCACGGTCAGGTAGACGTCGATGCCCGGCTTGCTCTTGGAGCGGACTTGCTCGACGGCGTCGAACAGGCCCGTCGCCTGCATCTCGGAGAGGACCCGGTCGTTCTCCTCCGCGGCGACGCCGTCGATCGGAAACAGGCCGACCGTCAGAGCGACCGGCTCGGGCGGTGGCCCCGCGGGGACCGGGGTGCTGGTCGCGCAGCCGGAGCAGAAGGCGGCGAAGGCAAGGAGAGCGGCTGCGAAGGCCAGACGCGGGGATCGGATCACGGGGATAATCTTATTAGATTTGGCGGACCGCGGAAGCGGTTCAGGCGGTGCAAGAAGGCGGTTGCAGGGCGGCGGCTCCCCTGCTCCGTTCACCGGAGAGCTGCGGTAACGGCGGGGAGTCCGCCTGACGCGACCGCGGCTCTTTTAGGCGGAAGTCTCCGGCTCCCTCGGCCCGGCGTGCCGCGACTTGAGCGACGCGTGCAGGAGGGCGGCCCTTAGCCGAGTCCCGCTGCTGTAGTCTCTCTGGTCGGGGTACGGGCTTTGGTGGGTGGTGACGTGCGAGAGCATGCCTAAGTATAGGGCGCCGTTGCGAGATTGTCAAGTGGTCCGTAAATGAGACTACCGCCGGCGGCGGCCTACTGCGCGTCGCCCGCGAAGGCCTTGAGAGCCCCGATGTCGAGCAGGGTGATGCGCTTCCAGCCCGAGGCGATGAGCTTCTTCTTGCGGAACTCGACGAGCGCCCGGATGGCGGTCTCCGGGGTGGAGCCGACCAGCTCGGCGATGTCCTCCCGGCGCACGCGCAGCTCGGGGCCGAGGAGGCCCCCCAGGACGCAGAGGATGTAGGCGATGCGCCTCTCGACCGGCTCCTTCGCCAAAGAGCGCATGGTCTGCGAATGCCGCAGGTGGCCGCCCATGCTCTTGAACACCTGCTGCGAGAAGGCTGGCTGCCTGCGCAGGAGCTCCTCGAAGGCGTCGGCCGGGATGCGGTACGCCTCGGAGTCGTTGATGCAGACGGCGCTGACCGGATACGGCCTCTTGTCCATCACCGCGAGCATCCCGAACATCCGGCCGGGGACGATGATCTCCATCGCGAAGGCCTCGACCTTCGGCGAGTACTTGACGGCCTTGACCAGCCCGGACTTGAGTAGGAAGACCGCCGCCGGAGGGTCCCCCTCCTCGAAGATGACCTCCCTGCGCTTATGCTTTCGGAGGATGAACCGGGACGACACCTCCGACAGGGCCTGCGGCGGCAGCCCTTTGAACAAGGGCAGACGGGCCAAGTAGACGTCCATCCGCCGTCATTCTACCCGATTCGGGAGGCTCCCCGGCCTGCGCCGCCGAGTCTTCCTTCCGGTACGAGTGGCCCGTGGCGAGGCCGGCGACGTAGGCTACCAGCACGAACGCCCCGAACGCGAACACCGTGTCGCCCGGCACCCGCATCCACCGCAGGACGTTCAAGAGCGG
>JAPLKK010000244.1:7341-33981 GCA_026388115.1 Elusimicrobiota bacterium
TACCAGTAGCCCACGTCCACCGAGGCCACGGTCTGGAGCAGGCCGATCGGAAGCAGGCTCAGGACGCACATCATCATGAGCCCGCCGTTGAGCGACCAGAAGGCGATCGACAGCGGCCGGTCCCGCCAGATCCCCGTGGGCCTGAGCGCCCGGAGGCAGAAGAGCATCAGCCCGATGCCCAGCATGCCGTACACCCCGAACAGCGCCGCGTGCCCGTGGACCGGCGTCGTGTTGAGGCCCTGCATGTAGTACAGGCTGATGGGCGGGTTGATCATGAAGCCGAAGAGCCCGGCGCCGACCATGTTCCAGAAGGCGGTCGCGACGAAGAAGTAGATGGGCCACTTGTACTGCCTCACCCATGGCGAGGCTCGCCCGACGCGGACGTGGTCCCACGCCTCATAGCCCATCAAGACCAGCGGCACGACCTCCAGCGCGCTGAAGACCGCGCCGAAGGCCAGCGCCGCCGTCGGCGTGCCCGAGAAGTAGAGGTGATGCAGGGTGCCGATGATGCCGCCGGACAAGTACACCGTCGCCGCGAGCAGCGACCCCTTGGCCGCGGACTCCTCCTCCACCAAGCCCATGCGGGCGAAGAGGAAGGCGATCACGACGGTCGCGAAGACCTCGAAGAACCCTTCCACCCACAGGTGCACGACCCACCAGCGCCAGTATTCCACGATGGACAGGTGCGTGTGCGCCCCCCACTTCAGCCCCGCCCCGTAGAAGCCGCCGATCGCGACGGCGGAGACCAGGAAGAGGCCGAGGAGCTGCTTGCCGCCTCCCGGCCTCAGCAGCGCCGGGATCACGCAGCGGCCGACCAAGGCGAGCCAGATCAGGAGGCCCGCGAACAGTCCCGCCTGCCAGACCCGTCCCAGGTCGACGTACTCATAGCCTTGGTGCCCCCAGTAGAACCAGGAGTCGCCGGTGAACTTATGGAAGACGCTCGCCCACTCCCCTGCCAGCGAGCCGACGACGATCACCACGAGCGCGCCGAGCAGCGCGTACACGCCGAGGCTCTGCCCCTTCGGCTCGCCGCCCGCCACGATGGGGCCGATGAAGAGGCCCGCGGCGAGCCACGTCGTCGCGATCCAGAAGAGCCCAAGCTGGATGTGCCAGGTGCGCGTCACGACGTAAGGCAGCCAGCGCGCGAGCGGGATGCCGTAGAAGCCGTGGCCTTCCACTCCGTAGTGGGCCGTCACGATCCCCGCGGCGATCTGCGCGAGGATCAAGGCCGAGGAGATCCAGAAATACGGCAGCGTCGCCTTCTGAGACGGCGTGAGCGTCATGCCCAGCAGCGGGTCGGCGCCTGGAGGCGTGGACCTCGCGTGGCCGTACCCTTTGCCGGCGTAGAAGCTCACCATCGCCGCGATGCCGGCCAGCAGCAGGATGAAGCTGACGCCCGTCCACACCACCGCGGCCCCCGTCGGCCGGTTGCCGATCAACGGCTCGTGCGGCCAGTTGTTGGTGTAGGAATGCGCGGTCCCGGGGCGCTGGGCCGCGGCCGCCCAGGCGCTCCAGAAGTAGAAGGCGGACAGCTGCCTCAGTTTCCGCGGCTCGGTCTGCGCTCCGGCCGGGATGGCGTACTCCGCGCGGCCGTTGGAGAACACGTCGGAGTAATGGGCGACGTTGTTCCGGAACGCCTCGGCCCTCAACGGGTCGATGACGAGCCGGCCGGACTGCGGGTCGTAGCGGTTCTCGCGGAACATCCGCTCCAGGCGGGAGCGCAGGGGCGCCTGCTTTTCAGGCTCGAGCGCGGAGTAGTCCGCCTTGAACTCCGTTTCGGCCATGGCGTCCAGGACGAAGACCAGCTCGCGGTGCAGCCAATCGGCCGTCCAGTCCGGCGCCACGTAGCTGCCGTGCCCCCAGACGGTGCCGACCTCCATGCCCCCCATCTCCTGCCAGACGGATTGCCCGGCCGGGATGTCCCCATCGGGGATCACGACGGTTCCGTCGGACGAGACGACCTCCCGGGGGATGGGCGGGGCGTGCTGGTAGATGTCGCGCCCTACCAGGCCCAGCACCGTGAAAGACGCGACGTTGACGATGACGAACGCGAGCCAGAGTTTTTTCATGTCCCTTCTCCGATCAGAAAGTTCCCGTCGCTGCGCCCGCTCCGGCTTTTTCGAAGGCCTCGGTCAGCTCCTCCTGCTTCTCAGGGCTCAAGACGGAATCCGCCATGGGGAAGAGGATATTGTCTTCCTTGAAGATGTGCTGGGTCAACAGCGAGATGTAGCCGCGGGCGTTCTCCACGATCTCGGCTGTCACGCTTTCGTCACCGCCCTTGTACGCCGACACCGCCGCCGCCAGAGCGCGAACGAACTGGCGGCCCATCTCATGCTCCGCGAGCATGACCGCGACGGGCCCCGCGTCCCGCGGCAGTCCGGCTTCGGCGAGCGCGGGGAAGAGGAGGTCTTCCTCCTTCCCGTGATGGCGCTTGTCCGCGAAGGTGCGGATGAACTCGACGGCCTCCTCCAGGCCGGCCACAGGGACGGCTTGGCCCGCCTCCATGCGGTCGCACATCCCGGAAAGCGCGGCGAGCCTGCGTTCGATCTCACGGTGGTCCTGCTTGAGCATCTCCGTCGGTTTCATAGCGGTCCTCGGCCGGTCACATCATGAAGTAGCGGATGAGCCAGTCGAGCCTCCCTCTTTTCACGAAATACATCCCGGAGAAGCGCATCACCTCGCGCATCCTGTCCCGGTAATCGCTCTGGTAACAGTGCACTTTGCAGTCCTTGCACTTGGGCTTGGGGTCGAAAGGACACTTGACCAAGCGCTGGTGCGCGTAGGCCAGGAGATCGCGGCAGTGCGCGCAAAGGTCGTCTCCTTCGCCAGGGTGCACCTGCCGGCAATACACCTCGGCGAACTGTGACAGGACCTGCTCGTGTCTCTCGATATCCGCGGCGGTCATCTTCTCTCCTGCGGACAGGTTAACCGGCGGCGCGAGAGGTAGAGTCCACGGGGGACCGAATGCCCACAAGAACCTTCTTATTTGCCGCCGCAACCCTCCTTTGGGCCGTCCCGGCTTGCTGCGACGAAGCCGCGGCGGCCAAGCGTTTCGCCGCGGCCAAGGGCTCCGAGCCCGAGCTCATCGCTTTCTTGAAGGGCATGCCTAAGGGCGCCGACCTGCATAACCACGTCTGGGGCGCGGTCTATGGAGAGACCATCCTGGATATCGCGGTCCAACGCAGCTTCTATTTCGACCCCCAGACCTTCGCGCTGTCCACGGCCCCTGCGTCCGGCCTCCTGCCGGCTTCCGACTTGGCCAAGGACCGCGCTCTTTCGAATAAGTTCCTCGAAGCCGTCAGCATGCGCGGCGGCCATCCGGGGGAAAGCGGGCACGACCACTTCTTCGCGACCTTCTACAAGTTCATCCCGGCGATGGACGCTCTGGGGCCGGACGCGAGACTCTCCGAGGCGATCGGCCGAGCCAAGGATCAGAACGTGCAGTACATGGAGCTCATGGAGGAGGTCGAGTCCGGAACGGTCACGGAAGGCCTGCTGAAGGCCCCCCCCGCCATCGACGACATGGACCAGGCCCTCGCCGCCGTGCGTAAGAAGTTCCCGGCGCTCTTGGCGGACGCCGCGAAGTATCTCGACGAGCGCGACCGGGAGGTGACTAGGCGCCTGGGGCTCAAGGCTCCCATCACCTCGGTCGAGAGCCCTATCACGATCCGCTACATCTTCGCCCTTCCCCGCACCGTGCCCGACCCGGTCTTCTTCGCCTTGATGGCGGCGGGGATGGAGCTTGCCGCCAAGGAGCGCCGCGTCGCCGCGGTCAACGTACTGGCTCCCGAAGACGATCCTGCCTCCCGGAAGAGCTTCGACTCCCAGATGCGCATCATCGACTTCCTCTGGAACAAGTTGGGGCAGCCCAATATGACTCTCCACGCGGGAGAGCTCACCTTGGAGATATCCCCCCTCGAGCCCATGCGCTCGCGCATACGCAAGACCATCGAGCTGGGCCATGCCCGCCGCATCGGCCACGGCGTGTCCATCGCCTGGGAAGACGACCTGCCCGGCCTGCTGCGCGAGATGAAGGCGAAGCGCGTGGCCGTGGAGATCAACCTCTCCAGCAACGAAGGGATCCTCAAGGTCTCGGGCGACAGGCATCCCTTCAACCTCTACCGCCGGGCCGCCGTCCCCTTGACCCTGAACACCGACGACGAAGGCGTCAACCGCAGCAACCTGACCATGGAATACGTCAAGGCCGCCCGCAGCTTCGACCTGTCCTATCAGGACTTGAAGGACCTCGCCCGCAACAGCCTCGAGTATTCCTTCCTCCCCGGCGCGAGCCTCTACGTGGACGGCGACTACCGCCGCTTGCGGCCCGAGCTGGCCGGCGTGCGGCATCCGGGCTGGGGCGCGGACGCCGCCGCGCGAAAACTCATGTCAGATTCCGAGAAGCTCCGGGTGCAGGCGCGTCTGGAGCAGGCGTTCGCGGAGTTCGAGAAATAGCCCCGTTGGTGCGCGGCGGATGACGGTGACACTCAGCAGTCCGGCTCGGATGACGGCGGGTTGAAGAAAGCTCGGAATCCCTATCTCGTCGTCAGCGGAGCAACGGGATGGGCTTCTCGTCGCCGGGGATCTCGACCGGCGTCGGAGCTTGCGGCTTGCTCCATTCAGAGTATCTGCCGCGGGCCGGTGCCGGTTCCCTGGGGAAGGTCTCGGGGATGTTGAAGGTCATCCGTCCGTTCCAAGCCGCCGGATCTTCCGGGACACACCGGATGCTGCGGGGCGATTCCCACTCGAGGTCGCGGACCATCCCTGACTCTATCATGCCGAAGCTTATGCTCTCTCCTGTCTCGAGATCCGCGGCGGCGATCTCCGGCACGGACGCCGCTCCGGGCGCCTCTCCCGCATCGTTGATCTGGACGAAAGCGAGTTTCGGCTCCGTGGGGGACCACTTGAACAATCCCACGTTTTGCGCCACCTTCTTCCAGGTGGAGCCGTCGGATCTCGCGACGAACAAAGACCTCATGAGATTCTCGTAAGCGACCTGGCCGATGAACGCGATCATCTTCCCGTCGTGCGACCAGGCGATGC
Source organism: Elusimicrobiota bacterium (assembly GCA_026388115.1). GTDB lineage: Bacteria > Elusimicrobiota > Elusimicrobia > UBA1565 > JACRDR01 > JAPLKK01. Next base: position 12,382 of record JAPLKK010000244.1, read on the forward strand.
TGCGACCATCGAGCCCGTATGCTCCATTTTGCCAATTGGCGGGGACGACGACCCTATTCTCCTTCGTCGCGAGACCCCTGACGTAGATGGCCCCGTCTTTGATATAGGCCTCGGCCTTTCCGTCCGGCGACCTGACGCCGTCGCCGGTCCCGGGGGATCTCTTCACCAGAGACCGGTTGCACGAAAGCAGCAGCAGAAAGAACGCGGCCTTGACGCAACTCATCGCCCGCGCCCGCAAAGGAAATCCTCCGTTCATGCGAGCCTATCCCGCTTTCCCCGCGATTTCCCGCAGCGGTTGCAGCACAGATGCGCTTTCTTCTTCAAAATCCCTACGCGGCCTTTCCTTTCAGTCCCCGGACCAAGTCCCGGTGAAGGTGCTCCAGCGACTGGGAGATGACCCTGGTCGATGAGGCGGTGGGCATGAAGTTCGCGTCGCCGATCCACCGCGGGACGATGTGGATGTGCAGATGCCCGGCGACGCCCGCCCCCGCCACCTTGCCGATGTTGATGCCGATGTTGCAGCCGTGGGGCTTCATCACGCGGTCCAAGAGCAGCTTGACGCGGTTGAGCAGGCCGATCAGGTCGAGGATCTCATCCTGCCGCAGAAGCTCCATCGACTTCACGTGCCTGACCGGCGACACCAGGATGTGGCCGCTCGAGTAGGGATAGAGGTTGAGCATGGCGAAGCTGCGCTTGGTGCGCGTAATCACCAGGTTCTCCTTGTCCTTCTCGGACTTGTGGGTCCGGCAGAACAGGCAGCCCTTCTCTTTGTGAGGTTTCTTGATGTAGGCCGAGCGCCACGGCGCCCAAAGCGTGTCCGTGATGATGCCCTCCGGGCGTGATATTAGCTATCGAAAGACAGACCCGTCCAGCCCCGCTGGGCTCGGAAGGAAAGGCTCAGGGAACGAAGAGCTCGACTGTGATCGTGTTCGTTCCGACGGCGATGACGGTCCCATTGACCATTTTTCCATCGACGTTGAAGCCGACCGGCATCCCAGGCTTTGCTCCCGCCGTGCTGTTGAACACCGTGAAGGGAAGCTCCCTGCGGATATATTTCTGGGGTTCCAGCCGGACGGTCACCAGGCCCTTGCGGATGGACTTGATGGTCCCGCCGTAGTGGACCCCGTCGGCGGCCGTCCACTTGGCCGATCCGCCGACCTTCAGGTCCGCGGTGCTTTGGAACACCGAGAAGGGGACGGAGACGCTCTTGTCCTGCGCCGTAGCCTTTCTTGAGACAGCGGCCTTCTTCTTTGGGGCGGCCGTGGGGGCGGGCGCGGGGCTTGCCAGCGCGGGCAGGGCAAGGGTGAGGACCAGAAGGGACAGCAAGGATCGATTCTTCATGGCGCAAGTCTATCACATTCTCGTGAGCGAGGGAGGCTTCCTAGGCGACGCCGGCCAAAGAAAAGCCCCTCCGTTCACGGAACGGAGGGGCTTATTCTCGAGCTCGGTTCGCTCAGTCTTCTTCCAGCTTCGTCGGCATGATGAGCTTCTCGTTCGCCTTGAGGATGCTCGCCGGCACGGGCCGCTCAAACCTCGTCTGGGTCATGTCTTCCAGGTACTTCTTGATCGAGTTGTCCCAGTAGTTCTTCGTCACGTAGAATACCTTGGCGCCGCCCAGCTCATGCTGGATGTTCGGCCACGGATACGAGGGCTGGGCCATCCCGATGCCCCAGCGCTTGAAGCCGTTGTAGCTCTCGTAGGTCGCCCAGAACTCCTTCTGCTTCAGGGTCTCGAAGCAATACTCGCACTTGGCGTAGTACATGATCGCGCCGGCGCGCAGGCCTCTGCGGAAGGCCAGACTGTGGAGGCTGATGTTGATGTCCTCGTTCATCAGGCGGCCGTTGCAGAAGGCGACGACGTGCCCGTCGATGAGGCCGCAGAGGTGATACGGGTCCTTCAGGCGGTTGCGCATCCAGCCGAGGATCTCGGCGTAAACGCGCGCGCCGACGATGTCGTAGAAATCATGGTCCACGTCCATCAGCTTCTTCATGTAGTTGAGGAAGAGGGGCGCCTCTTCGAGCTTGATGGGGCGGATGAGCATGGTCTGGCCGCCCTTGACCTTGCAGATGGCGGGCTCGAACGGCGGGATGTTCATCGGCGGCGGCGAAAGCAACGGCTCCAGTTCGGAGACCTTGAAAGTGACTGTTTCCTGGGAAACCTTTTCCGGCGGCTGCTTAATCATTCATTTTCCTCCAATTATTCGGAGACTAGCATAATCCGACGACTTTCGTCGACGGGCGGGTGAGCCGGGGTCAGGTAAACGGCGACTGCCCTCCCCCTATCCTCTCCCGAACGCGGGAAAAACGGCAGGTCTGCTAGCCGAGAGTGACGGTCTCCCGCCGCTTCCAGTCGGCGGGCATCTCTTTGAAGGTGATCAGGCCGTCGACGGGGCACACGAAGCTGCAGACCATGCAGCTCAGGCACTTGTCCTCGTTCAGCTCGGGGCGGCGCTTCTTCTCGTTCCACTCGAGCGCCTGGCCTCCCGAGTCCCGGCACACGACGTAGCACTGGCCGCAGCCCACGCACTTGTCGAGGTCGTAGCTCGAGATGCCTTGTCTCTTGAGGTCGAAGTCGCCGGTCTCGCAGAGGTGGGGCAGGGCCTTGCCGACCAAGTCCTTGACGCGCTTCACGTTGTGCAGGGCCATGTAGTCGGTCAGGCCTTCGATCATGTCCCAGGTCTGGATGCCGCCGATGCCGGAGAGCGGGAGGTTCAGCTCCTTGTTCTTCGCCATCTCGGCGATGAATCGCAAACCGATCGGCTTGACCGCCGGGCCGGAGTAGCCGCTGATGGCGCCCTTGCCGAACACGTTGGGCTTGGGCACGAAGTCTTCGAGCCCGACCTCGGAGATGCCCCTGACCGTGTTGATCGCCGAGATGGCGTCGGCGCCCCCCCTCTTGGCCGCCATGGCCGGCTCGTTCATGTCGGCGAGGTTGGGCGTCATCTTCGCGATCAGGGGCAGGCGCGTGACCTTGCGCACCGTCGTGGTGAACTTCTCGACCAGATGGTCGGTCTGCCCGACCTTCGCGCCCGAGCCCTCGACGGTCATGTGCGGGCAGGAGAAGTTGAGCTCCAGCATGTCGGCGCCGGCGTCGGTGCAGGCCACAGCCAGCTCCGCCCACTCCTCGTTGCGGAATCCCATGATGCTGCCGATGACGACGTGCTTGGGCCAGCGCTTCTTGAGATAGGCGATGTCGCGCATGTTGGGCTTCAGACCCCGGTCGGAGGTCGAGGGATGGATGATGGGGGCGTTGTCGGCCACCACGGTCTTGTAGGCCACCCCCGCCCACCCGGCCTCGAAGGACTTCTCGACCATCAGCGCGCTGTTGGAGACGGGCGAGGACGAGAGCAGGAACGGATTGAGGAAGGTCTTGCCGCAGAACTCGACGGACAGATCGGGTTTCTTCGCCATGGTCACGCTCCCGCCTTCTGATCGAGCATGCTCATGATCGAGCGTGCCGCCGTCTTGCCGTCGCGCACCGCGCGGACCACCAGGTCGGGCCCCCGGACGATGTCGCCGCCGGCGAAGCCCCCGCGCAGGGACGTGCGGCAGTCCTTCTCGCCGGCGCGGATGAGGCCGCCGCGCTCAAGCTTGAGGGAGGGGTACGCCGACCGCGCGCTCGGGACCGGCGGCAGGGACCATCCCGTCCCCTTCACCTCGACGGGTTTTCTCCTGCCCGAGGAGTCGCGGGCTCCGAGCGTGGTGCGGATCAGCTTGACGCCCTTGAGCTTGCCCTTGGAGTCGGCCAGAAAGCCCAGGGGCTGGTTCAGCGTCAGGAAATGGACCCCTTCGTTCATGGTCTCCGTCCGTTCGTCCTCCTCGGCCGGCATCTGTGCAAGGCTGCGCCGGTAGAGCAAGTAGACGTCCGCGGCGCCGAGGCGCACAGCGGACCGGGCGCAGTCCATTGCCACCGAGCCTCCGCCGATGACGGCGCAGACCTTTCCCTTGATGGACTTCGACAGCTCGCCGGCTTTCCCTTCGCGCAGAGCGCTGAGGAACTCCATGGAGGTGAAGAGCCCCTTGAGGTCGCGCTGGTCTTTCTTGAGCCGGACCGGCTTCCAGAGCCCGGTGGCCAGGAAGACGGCCCGATACCCTTGTTGAAGCAGCTTCTCGGCCGCCCCGTCGCCCGTCATGGGGGTGGAGCATTTGAGCTCGACTCCCAGGGAGAGAAGGTCGTCGATCTCTTTCTTGAGGAACTCCGTCTGAAAGCGGAAGCCGGGCACGCCGTAGCGCAAGACGCCTCCGGGTTCGGGTCTGGCCTCGAAGACGGTGACCTGGAAGCCGTTCGCCGCCAGCTCGGCCGCGCAGCTGAGCCCGGCCGGACCCGCGCCGACCACCGCGACCTTCTCCTTGCGGCGCGGGGGGCGCTCGGACGCGTCCGCGTCAAAGGGCTTGAATCCGATCTTCCAGGAGTGCTCGATAAGAAAGCGCTGGAGCTTGCCGATGCGTATCGGGCGGTCGATGCCGGTCGCGCAGCACTCCTTCTCGCACAGGCGGGCGGTCGGACACAGGACGCCGCAGGCCCCGCCGAGGATGTTGTTCTTCTTGACCGTACGGATGGCGCCGGTGATGTTTCTGAAGCGGAGCTTGCGGATGAAAGCCCCGGGATCGGTGCCGGCGGGACAGCCTTTCGAGCAAGGAGGCTCATGGCAGAGCAGGCACCGGCCGGCCTCGGCCACGGCCTGGGAGAGGTCGAAGCCCTTCTCCTCCATCCGGCTGAATCGGTCTGAAGACTTCATCGGATCTCCCCCTCCATCCAACTCTCCAGCGTCGGCGAAGTGTAGCATAAGACGACTCGGCGTCGAAGTCGAGCGGGCGGCTCGCCCGCCCGTGGGATCATACGCAATTTCATGTCCAGCGCTTGCGAGGCACCCTCGGTATTTTCATATCCTGCCGAGTGCCGCGATCCGTATCGATGATCATGGAACACAGATTACGCACCCTGCTGATGCCGGCGCTGGCGCTGCATGCGCTGCTGTGCTGCGGCACCGTCTGCGCGGATGACGGCGCCAAGGACAAGGAGGGGCTCGGCAGGCACGTCTTGCTCCATGGCGATATGCTAGGCCGCGTGAACCCCGAGGAGGCCGCCTTCGTCGGCGGGCTCAACTACCGCTACGTTTATGGGTACAGCGAAAGACACCACGCCGAGAGCGCCTACTGGCAGACGGGTCTCACGGCCGTGGTGAGCCCGGCCTACGGGCGGGCCAGCGGCCACCTGACATGGCTGCCGTTCATCGCCTTGTCTCTGCGCGTGCAGGGCGATTATTACCGGTTCTTCGGGCGGGAGCGCGGCCTGCTGTCCTTCAACTCGCCTACGGACGCGTTCGGCGAGAAGGCGACCCGGGATCTCCGCGACGAGGAGGTCGCCCACGGACAACGCCTCCTGTTCCAGCCGACGCTGCAAGGCAAGGTCGGCGCCCTCATCCTGCGCAACCAGACGGACTTGGCCTACTATCGTTTTTCCGGCCGAGGCCCCTATTTCCTCGAGCTGGAATATTACACCCTCCTCAAGGATGGCGACCACCTCGTCGATAATCGGACGGAGTTGCTCTATGAGTGGTGGAAAGAGCTCGGCGGCAGGACGCTCCTGGCCGGCCCTTACTTCGTGCTGACCCATGCCGGCGCGGCCCGCATCACCCAGCAGAGGATCGGGGGCATGCTCTATTGGGTCCCCCGCGCCTCGTTCCTCGGGCTCGACAGGCCGCGCATCCAGATGAAGGCCGGCTATTGCATCCGTGACCCTAGCTTCGCGGAGAAGCTGTTCTTCGCCCTGGGCGTGGGGTTCGATTTCGACCTGTAGCGGGCAGGGGCCGGCGCGCCGGCGACTCAGCGCATCTCCCGAGGCTGGCCGGTCGCCGCCAGGACGCTGCTCCAGATCGGTCCTTCTTGAGGAAGGAGCCGTTGACGTTCGGACACGGCCAGCGCGATGGGCACGTGGGTGAACTCGTTCTTCCAGAAGCCGACGACCATGTTCGTGCGCCCGGCCATGCCCGCGTGCACGGCGTTGTGGCTCAGGAGCAGGCAGAAGGCCGAATCGCGCGCGTTGGCGGGCGCGCTCCGGATGGTGTAACTAGGGTCGATATACTTCAGATTCACGGGCCGGCCTTCCTTCTCGAAGTGGCGCGTGATGGCGTCCCGCAAGAAGAGCCCGATATCCCCCAGACGGGCGTTCCCTGAAGCGTCGCGGCCGTGCGCCTCTTCCAGCAGGTCTTGCCCGGCCCCTTCGGCCGTCACGATGACCGCGTGGCCGCTCCGGGCCAACCGCTCCTGCAGCGCCTTGAGGAACGCCTCCAAGCGGAAAGAGACCTCCGGGACCAGGCAGAAGTTGACCACGCTGTTGGAGAGGGACGCGAAAGCGGCGATGAACCCGGAGTGGCGGCCCATCAGTTTCACCAAGCCGATGCCGTTCCGGGCGGAGGCGGCCTCGGCGTGCGCGGCGGAAATGGCGGCCCTGGTCTCGGTCACGGCCGTTTCGAATCCGAACGACTCCTGCACATAGCGGATGTCGTTGTCGATGGTCTTGGGGATGCCGACGACCGCGATCTTGAGCCCGCGCCGGCCGACCTCCTCGGCGATGGATTGAGCCCCGCGCAGGGTCCCGTCTCCTCCGACGACGAACAGGATGCCCACGCGCAGGCGCTCAAGGGTATCCACCATCTCGGAGGCCTTCTGGGGCCCGCGCGACGAGCCCAGGATCGTCCCGCCTTTCTGGTAGATGTCCGCGACCAGCTCCGGCGTCAATCGCACCGGCGCATGCCGGTACCGGGAACAGAGCCCCTCGAAGCCATAGCGGAAGCCATACATCGTCCGCACTCCGTAATTATTGAAGAGGCTGAGCACGGTCGCCCGGATCACGTCGTTGAGCCCCGGGCAGATCCCTCCGCAGGTCACGATCCCGCATCTGAGCCGCGCGGGATCGAAGGCTATCTTCCGTCTCGGCCCGGCCTTTTCAAAACAGGGCAGGGCCTCTCCCGCGGCGATGAAGGACTTGATCTCGTCGAGCTGTGAGGGCAGGACCACCTGCGCGTCGTCCGATATGAAATGGACTCCGGACAACGGCGATGAGAAACGGCACTTCTGCAGCCGCGGCGCCAAGAAGGGGATGTTCGCTCGGCCGGGACGATTCCGATTCGTGGGCATGGTATTTCTCCGATAGGGCGAGCTGACTTCCCGGGTCGATGACCGACGGTCATCCCCTGAACACGGGAGGCTTGGAGAGGATGATACACGTAGGAATCGACCACCGCAAGAAACGTTCTCACGCCGTCGCGCTGACAGAGGGCGGGTTGCGATGCGGTTGCTCTGCCGCTGAGCTGCGTGGACGATGTGGTCAGTTTAACAGGAGAGACTTGCGTCGGTGAGCCCGATTAGCCCGGCCCGGTTGACAGGTCGAGCCTGAATTCCACGAGGCCGTCGTTCTCGGAGACGACCTTGAATCCCTCGCGGGTGAAGAGGCGCGACATCCTTACATTGTCGGACATCACGAGCTGCTTCAGCAGTGCGGTGGCTACGCCGCGTCCCTGAAATCGCTCGGCTACGACGAAAGCCAGTTCGGCGGCGCTTGGCTCGTAGTCATCCGCGATGTATCTTCCGACGCCGAGCAGCGTTTCGATCCCGGCCTCGGGCAGAACCGCGAGCAAGCCTGCGCGGCGGACGAAATCCAACTCCGTGAACAAGACGAGCTCCTGGGGCGATAGCTCCTTTCTTATGGCAAAGAAGCGGAAGTAGATGGACCTCTTGCTCAGGCGATGCAGACCCTCTTGCAGCAGAGGCTTGTCATCCGGGCGGATAGCCCGGATGACGATGCCTTTGCCGTCGATCAGACGATCTTGGGCGAAGTAGTCTCGAGACTCAGGAAGGCCTTTCCCCATCCCGTACTCCGGCTCCGAAGTCTTTTATCGCGTCGCGGTCTTCCTGCAAGCCGCAACGGCTTGCAGTATCTTTTTTGAACCGGGCTGACCCATTCGCATGGCAGCTTCTGATTCCGTGTATTCCTTCAGCGTCATTCGCTGTTGCAGTTCTTTTACCACGCAGGCGCAGATTCTGGATGACGCCCCTTGCGCCCTACAGGCATTCATGAAGTTTTGGACGATGTCAGCGGGCCATGGCTCGGACTTGCGGCAGGCGCCCAGCAGGATCGCGGCCGCACTTAGCATCACGATAGCCCCCCAGATGAATCTCATTAGGAATAGGCGGTTGTCATTCATGTTGTCCCCTTGTCGCAGAGAGTTCCTTTGGAATCCTACCCCTGGCGTCATATCCCGTCAAGTAGACGGCTTGGGCGGACTGATGAGTGACACCGACTTGCGCTGCTAGAGCGCGTTGGACTTCTTGAGGACCGCCAGGCCTTGGAAGATCAGCCCGTCAAGCTTGGCCCCATGACTGCGGATGTAGCCCCTGACGAGAGGGCTCTCCGTATCGGCGTATTGGTCGGTGAGGGCGCCGATATACGCCTTCAGGTCTTCGTTCTGCTCCTTGACGAGGCTCTGGACAGCGGGATCCTGGCTGGTGGTCTCCAGGCTGTCATTCTTCCACAAGATGACGTTCCCCTGATTCTGCAGCTCATGGAGGCGCTTGCTCCGGGTGGACAGGCGGTCGAGGATCTCCTGCAGATCCGGTGTGACCTCGAGCGTCGGGCTCTTCACCTCAGCGTTCGACCTGGCGCCAGCCGTCTTTGCGGACGCGTGCTGCAGCGGAAGCGCTACCAAGAGCGCGGCGATGGCGGCTAATCTGGATTTCATAGTTAGGATCCCCTTGCACCAAGAGGATGCACCCAAGCGGCGTTCGGCTGCCACTGACTTTTTATACAGCGCGAAACCCCCAGCAAACCGCAGGGCTTTTCTGAGGAGGGAGAGCTGCGGCTGAACGGCGGCTGTGTCAGCTGAGTGCTATACTCTGACGGATCGGGATGAACGCGAACGACCTCCACGCGCGCGCCGCCGCTCTCCGGGAGATGATGCGCGAGTGCATGCTCTGCCCGCGGCGCTGCCGGGCCAAGCGCCTGGCGGGCGAATGCGGGGAATGCGGCGTCGCCAAGCGCCCCGTGGTGTCCAGCTTCGGGCCGCATTTCGGGGAGGAGCGTCCGCTGGTCGGAAGAGGAGGGTCGGGAGCGATATTCCTGACCGGGTGCAGCCTCCACTGCGTCTTCTGCCAGAACTACGACGTCAGCCAGCTGGGCACGGGGGTCCCGGTCGCGGTCCGGAGCCTCGTCGCGATGATGCTCGAGCTGCAGAAGCGCGGCTGCCACAACATCAACTTCGTCACGCCCACCCACCAAATCGCCTTCCTCGTCGAGGCCGTCGCTCGAGCGCGCGACGACGGCCTGCGCCTGCCCCTCGTCTACAACTCGGGAGGCTACGACTCCGTCGCCGCCCTGCGGTTCTTGGACGGAGTCTTCGACATCTACATGCCCGATGCGAAATACGGGGACAACGAGGCCGGAAGACGGTTCTCGGGCGTCCCCGATTACTGGGACCGGTGCCGGGAGGCCCTGACCGAGATGCACCGGCAGGTCGGCGACCTCGTCTGCGACGATCGAGGCGTCGCGGTGCGGGGGCTCTTGGTGCGGCACCTGGTCCTGCCCGAGGACCTCGCGCGCACCGGGACGGTGATGCGGTTCCTCGCCTCGCTGAGCCGAGGCACCTACGTCAACATCATGGACCAGTACCGCCCGTGCCACCACGCGGACGACTTTCCCCCCCTGAACCGGCCGCCGACGCCGGAGGAACGCGCGGGGGCGCTCGGGGCCGCGGCGGCCGCCGGCCTGCGCCGGCTCCACGGCCGGCCGGGCGCGGCGTAAGAGAAGGACGATTGCCCGCGGCCGGCCTCGCTCCGGACACCAAACCGGAAGGTCAAGACGACCCGCAATGATGCGCTAAGTTCGCTGCGGGTAAGTTCAATGTCCACTTCTCAGCAAGGTCTGCAAGTGTGCTTCTACTCGACCCCGATGAGAACCGGCTCTTGGTTCGAATCTAGTCTCGCAGCCACTCCGCTGGCCCGCCTTTCGTAGGGCTATTCAACCGAATGGCAGCCGGCAGGCCGCGCCGACTCTGATACGGCGGGGGCATGGAGCCTGGATAGAGGGGGGTGGCTAGTCGCCCGCCGGGCGTCGCTCAAAATGTCCCGGCGTCAGCGCAGATCGTCGGCCAGAGCGGAAGCCTCGTCGATCTTGGCCAGAAGTTCGGTCCAAGAGGGAACGGCCTTGTCCTTCCAAGCCGCTTCCTCCGCGTCCTTGGGAGAATAGTCCCTGAGCTTGTTGAGATGCTTCCGGAGGATGTCGCGCGCGTCCCGCAGATCGGCCGCGACGAAACCGGCGAAATTCTTGTTTTCGATATGCTCAGCGAGCGTGTCGATATCCTTGACGGCCTCGGTCAGATATCCGGCGTGGGAATGGTGAGCATAGCCGATCCCTGGCCCCAAACGCAGCGTGCCGTCCATCCCCATGTGCGCCCCAGGCTGGATGCCGAAGTTCATGCTAGAGCGCTCTGCCTCGGCCATCCACTCGAAAACCGTCTTGACCGGCAGGCCGTAGCCCCATCGGTCGAGCTTCAGACGCGCGGCAATCGGATCGTTCTGATATTGCGCCGTCAGTCGAGCCGCCTGAGCCTGTGCCTGAACGGCGAGATTCTTAAGGCGGGAGGCCTTGAACTGGCGAGAGGACTGAGCGGCGGCGTTGGAGGCTTCCCCGACCCGAGCATCCCAGGACTGGGCCGCAAGAGGCAACGACATGCAGACAATAAGTCCCAGCGTGTGGAGCATGACAGGATTATGATCCGATCTTGTTGTCAGCGCCTGATGCGGAGGGCCTACCGCCCCGGCATCTTTCGGCCTAGGGCTGTGCTGAGGATGGCCTAGACGAGCCTGGGACTAATGGCGCCCTGCGGTTCCGCGGAGAGAATGTATCCGCTCTGACGTTCTCCCCGAAAACCAACCCAATCTAATCAATAGCGGCGATTAAAAGCATCTTCGATCAGTTCGAAACTCGTCTAAGAAGGGCAGCCAGTCTCAGTAACACGCAACAAGAAGAGAACCCTCCTGCACCTGGCTCAGCCGCCCCGTCGCGACTCTAACTCTCGCACCTTCGCTGCGCAGCGGTTATCTTTCGCTCGTGCCGGCGGCTCAAAAGCCGGAAAAAGAGTTATGATTTCTCGTCGTCGTGCATCCCGCTTGATGGAACTGCTCAGCGTCGGTGACCAAGTCGGAGCCGGGACGTACCGGCTCCTCTCCCGCTTTCGCGGCGCGGTGGCCTTTACCCCCGAACGAAAGCGAGCTTGCTGGCGCCGGACGCCGCGCTTGGCGTGTGTGGTCGAAGAATCGAAGGGGCAGGGGCCGCTCAACATCGTCGTGGGCGGGCTCGACCTGGCGGTGGTGGACTCCCTGGAAGTCCGGGCCGGCCACGTCCGGGTCGGGCACGCGCAGGCGCCAATCCGCCGGCGCTATGATTCCAGTCTGAGGCTGAACGGCGCGAAGCCCGAGATGCTTCGCACGAACCTGGACACGCTCAAGAGCACGCTGCTTGCGCAGTGCCCTGCAGAGGCGATTTCCCTCACCCCGGCCCTCTCCCCGAACGGGGGAGAGGGAGAAGGATTTGAAACGGCATTGGCTCGCGCTTTGCGCGCAGGGACAGAACGACTGCTCGCTGGGGACTTCGCGGGAGGTGCGGCGGCGCTCAAGGGGTTGGGCCATGGCCTGACGCCTAGCGGGGACGACTTTTTGGCGGGCTTTCTCTTGGGGCTCAACGCTTTGCAGTCGGCTTTCGGGATGGACTTCGGCACGCAGATCTCGACCATCCGCCGCGCGGCCAGAAGCGGCAATCGCTTCGCCGAGGCCTTCCTCGACTGCGCGGCGCGGGGGCGGTATAGCCTTCGGCGCGACCTCCGGGGCCGACCTGGCCGTCGGGCTTTTCTGCGCGCTCAATCAACACAGGCCCGCTGCGGCCTGCAGGGAGACGATCTCATGACGATCAAAGGGAAGGTGAAGAGCGGGGAGTATTTCGACTCGGTCACGCTGATGATCGTCGGGCGGGACGTCTCGGCGGCCAAGGGGGTGGTTGACGCCGCGGTCGTGATGGGCACCAAGGAGAACAAGGCGATCCTGAAGGCCTCGGGGCTCTGGCTGGCCGAGTTCGACAAGGCCGATGACACCGACCTCCTGCTGGCCGTCAAGGCCGAGCAGGAAGAGACCGCTGCCGCGGCCCTGCAGGCGGCCGAGGAGCAGCTCAAGAAAGTCCGGACCCGCACCGCCACCTCGAAGGAGCAGAAGCCCCGCAGCATCGAAGGGGCGCTCAAGGCCCTTCCCGGAGCGAACCTCGCGCTCATCTCCGTCGCGGGCCGCTACGCCGGGTCCTTGGCGCATAGGGCCCTCGACGCCGGCCTGCATGTCATGCTCTTTTCCGACAACGTGTCCATCGAGACCGAGGTCGAGCTCAAGAAGCGCGCGCGGGAGAAGGGCCTGCTCGTGATGGGCCCCGACTGCGGCACCGCGATCATCAACGGGGCGCCGCTCGGCTTCGCCAATATCGTGCGCCGCGGGGACGTGGGCATCGTCGCGGCGGCGGGCACGGGCCTTCAAGAGGTGAGCAGCATCCTCTCCAACGAAGGCGCCGGCGTCTCCCAGGCGATCGGCACCGGCGGGCGGGACGTCAAGCAGGACGTCGGGGGCATCATGTTCCTCGAGGGCATCAAGGCCCTCATGGAGGATGACGCCACGCGGGTGATCGTGCTCGTCGGCAAACCATTCCACGAGAGCGTCCTCGCGAAGGTGGGCAAGGCCATCAAGGCGGCTCTCTTGGCCGTATCCCTGTCGAAAGGCTCCGGCGGGGGGAACGGGCGCAGGGCGCCCGGCCTCGACGCCCGGCATAAGGAGCTCGCTGCGCTCGCCGCCAAGGAGGCGGTGAAGGCGGCCAAGGGCCAGAGGGACGTCCGCGGGCTGTTCAGCGGAGGGACCTTCTGCACCGAAGCCCAAGTGGTCTTTCGCAGCCTGAAGATCGGGGGAGTGCGTTCCAATGTCCCGCTGGCCCCTTATCTCCCGGTCAAGAACGTGTTGAAGAGCAAGGGCCACACGTTCATCGATCTCGGCGACGACGTCTTCACCGTTGGGCGGCCCCACCCGATGATCGACTTCTCGCTGCGCAAGCGGCGGATCATCGACGAGGCCAATGACACCGGCACGGCCGTGATCCTGCTGGACGTGGTCATCGGCTGCGGATCGAACATGGATCCCGTCAGCGAACTGGCTCCTTCCATCGTCGAGGCCCGTCGCCTGGCTGAGCGGGCCCGCAGGAACCTCCTGTTCGCATGCTCGGTCACCGGCACGCCGGCCGACCCGCAGAACCGCGGCGAGGTCGAAGCGGGGCTCCGGAAGGCCGGCGCGCTCGTCTTCCAAAGCAACGCGGCCGCGGCCGCCTTTGCGGCCCGCGTGGCCATGTGCTTGGAGGCCCAGTGATGACCCTTAAAGACCTCTTCGCCGGCGAGCTGAAAGTCGTCAACCTCGGCTTGACCGCGTTCAAGGAAACGTTGGACCGCTGCAACGTACCGGCGGTTCAAGTGGAATGGCGGCCTCCGGTGGCCGTCGATCCCGCCGCGCTGGCCGCGGTCGCCGCGGCGGGTCCGTCCATCGACAAGGCCAACGAGACGGCCGTGAAGCTCATCCTGTCCGGCAAGCCCGCCTTGGTCGGCATGGGCAAGGCGCTTGACCTCATCCCGGGCATGAAGAGGAACCTCCTGCTGCACGCGGGCCCGCCGATCACCTGGGAGCGGATGTGCGGTCCGATGCGGGGCGCCGTCGTCGGCGCGCTGCTCTACGAAGGGATGGCCGGAACTACCGCGCAGGCCTTCAAGCTCGCCGCCTCGGGGAAGATCAAGTATTCGCCCTGCCACGAGCACGGGACCGTGGGGCCGATGGCGGGCGTCGTCTCGGCTTCCATGCCGGTCTTCGTGGTCCTCAACGAGGCGCACGGCAACAAGGCTTACGCCACGATGAACGAGGGCCTGGGCAAGGTCCTGCGCTACGGCGCCTACGGGCCGGCGATCACCGAACGGCTGAAGTGGATGGAGAACGAACTCTATCCGACGCTCAAGGCGGCCATCGAAAAGCTCGGCAAGGTGGACCTTAAGAACATCATCGCCCAGGCCTTGCACATGGGCGACGAGGTCCATAACCGCAACCGGGCCGCCACCTCGCTGCTCTTCCGCCAGCTCGCTCCCGCCGTGGTCCGCACGTGCAAGGACGCGGGGCGCGCCGCGCGGGTGCTGGAGTTCATCAACGGCGACGACCACTTCTTCCTCAACCTCTCGATGGCCGCCTCAAAGGCCACGCTCGACGCGGCGCGCGCCGTCCCCCAGAGCAGCGTGGTGGTCGTCATGGCCCGCAACGGGACCGACTTCGGGGTCCAGCTGTCCGGAACGGGCGACAAGTGGTTCATCGGCCCGGCGCCGGTCCCGGACGCCCTCTACTTCCCCGGCTTCACCAAGGCGGATGCCAACCCCGACATCGGCGACAGCGCCATCACCGAGACCGCGGGGCTGGGAGGCTTCGCCATCGCGGCCTCTCCGGCCATCGTGCAGTTCGTCGGCGGCGCGGCCGCCGACGCGTTGAACTACACGCGACAGATGTACGAGATCACCGCGGCCGAGAACAACGTCTACCAGATCCCCGCGCTGGATTTCCGGGGCGTGCCGACGGGCATCGACGTGCGCAAGGTGATCGAGAACGACGTCTTCCCGGTCATCGATACCGGCGTCGCCCACAAGGATGCGGGCGTCGGCCAGGTGGGCGCCGGGATACTGCGGGCCCCGGCGGAGCCGTTCAAGAAGGCCCTGGTCGGCCTCGCCGCTACGCTGCGCAAGAGCAAGGTCCGCGGTCCAATAGGACACGCGGACACGGCGACAGAGGAGAACGACCTCGTCGCCAGGAGAACTAAATGAAGACAGACAAGAAGACGGCGGACTTCATCAAGACCATGGATCAAGCGAGGCTCTACGACCTCACCCAGCGGCTCAGCGTGCACACCCCCCCCTGGCCCAGCTATATCCCCCTCTCCGTGCAGTACTTCAAGCGCATCGCGGGCGCCCATATGGGCCAAGGAGCCAACGGCCAGGTCATCACGACGAGCAACCACGTCGGCACCCACATGGACGGCGAGATCCATTTCCACGCCAGCGGCCGCTCCATCGGCCAGGTGCCGATGAACGAGTGGGTCGGCCCGGGGGCGGTGGTGGACATCTCGAAGGACGTCGGCGACTACGACCTCTACGAGCCCGAGCTGCTGATGAAGAAGGTCGAGATCAAGAAGCGCGACATCCTCATCATCAACACCGGCTACCACCGCTACGCATGGGACCAGCCCAAGTCCGACGAGCTGCGCTACTTCGTCAAGCACCCGGGCCCGGGCCCCAGGTTCCACAAGTGGTGCCTCGACATGAAGTTCAAGTGGATCGGCCTCGACTGCGGCTCGGCCGACCACCCGATGAACACCATCATCCGCAACTGGCATCCCAAGCTCTTCAACGAGGCGGAAGCGAAGCTGAAGGCGAACTACGGCAAGGGCTGGGACGAGATGTTCCCGCAAGACATTTACTACCAGGTCATGCACTTGAAGCTCTTCCCCAAGAAGATCGTCCACGCCGAGAACCTGGGCGGCGAGATCGACCAGCTCAGCAACAAGCGGGCCTTCATCGGCTGCTTCCCGCTGCGCGGCATCGAGCTCGAATCGGCCATGTGCCGCATCACGGCCTGGCTGCCGAAATAGACGGAGACGGCCATGCCGATCACCTGCGAGTTCGAGTACCACAAGCCGAAGACGCTGCCGGAGGCGCTGAAGCTGCTGACGGACAAGGGCTCCTGCGTGCTCGCCGGCGGCACGGACCTCCTCGTCTGGATGAAGGAGGGGCTGCGCGCTCCCAAGACGGTCGTCGATATCAAGGGGATCGCGGGGATGGGCGGCTTCACGCTCAGCGCCAGCGCCTTGCGCATCGGCGCCTGCGTGACCTTCTCCGAGCTCATCGAGAGCGACGTCGTGCGCAAGAAGCTTCCGATGCTTTGGGAGTGCTCGCGGACCGTGGCCTCCGTCGGCGTCAGGAACCGCGCGACGCTTGCTGGCAACATCTGCTCCGCAGTGCCGTCTTTGGACAGCGCGCCGGCGCTCTTGGTCTACGACGCGGTCGTCGAGGTGCGGGGCCCCAAGGCGACGCGGAAGGTGCCGGTAGCGGAGTGGTTCACCGGCGTCAAGCGCACCGCGCTCAAGCCGGGCGAGCTCGTCACGGCCGTCATCATTCCGTTGACGAAGAAGAAGGCGGGATCGTGCTACGTGAAGCTCGGCCGCTACCGGGGCGAAGACCTCGCCCAGGTGGGCGTCGCCGTCCTGGCGCTGGCCGACAACGAGTACCGCGTGGCCTTCTGCGCCGTAGGCCCGGTGCCGACGCGGGCGAAGAAGATCGAGGCGCTGCTCTCGGGCAAGGAACTCGACGACGCGCTCATCGCCCAGGCCAAGGAACTGGTCCCGCAAGAGATCAGCCCCATCACGGACATCCGGTCCTCGAAGGAATACCGGCTGCACATGGCGCGGGTGATGCTCGCGCGGGGGCTTAAGGCTGCCTGCGCGCGCCTGGCCGGCGACGCGCCCGCCACGGGGGATAACCTCGTATGAAGAAGATCGCGATCGAGTTCAAGCTGAACGGCACGCAGCGGCAGGTGGAGGTGGAGCCCAGCGACACCCTGCTCGAGGCCCTGCGAGAGCGCGTCGGGGCCAAGAGCCCCAAGTGCGGCTGCGACCGCGGCGACTGCGGCACCTGCACCGTGTCCTTCAACGGCAAGACGGTGCGAAGCTGCCTGGTGCTCGCGGTCGAGGCGGATGGCGCCGAGATCGTGACGTTGGAGGGAATCTCGAAAGAACCGTCCAAGCTCCAGAAGGAGTTCGCCCAGCGCAACGCCTTCCAGTGCGGTTTCTGCGCGCCCGGCATCGTGATGTCGGCCACCGAGCTTCTGGGCAAGAAGAAAAAGCCCACCCGCGAGGAGATCCAAGAGGCCATCGCCGGCAACTTGTGCCGCTGCACCGGCTATACGCCGATCGTCGAAGCCATCGAAGCCGCCGCCAACGGGGGAAAGTGAACATGGCACATCCTCAAAGCGCCCCTACCGAAGAAAAGGCCCAGGCGACTGAACTCAAGACCGTCGGCCAGCCTGTCCAGCGCATCGACGGCTGGGAGAAGGTCACCGGCGCGGCCAAGTTCGCCGACGACCTGGACTTCGGGCCCGGCCTCCTGCACGCCTTCATCATCGACAGCCCGCACGCCCATGCCCGGATCAAAGGCATCGACACCCGCGCGGCCGAGAAGGTCCGCGGCGTGGTGAAGGTCGTCACCGGCAAGGACTTCCCCTTCCGATTCGGCCTCTACATGAAGGACCGCCACGTCTTCGCGCAGGAGAGCGTGCGCTTCGTGGGCGAGCAGGTAGCGGCCGTCATCGCGACCGACCCCAAGACCGCCCAACGCGCGGCGGGCCTGGTGAAAGTGGACTACGAGGAGCTCGAGCCTATCCTCGACCCGGTGAAGGCCTTCGAACAGACCTCCGACCTCGTCCACCCGGACCTCGGCTCCTACACGCACGTCCCCTGGTTCTTCCCCAAGGCCAAGACGAACGTCGCCCATTGGCGTAAGATCCGCAAGGGACGCATCGAGAAGGGCTTCGCCGAGGCGGACTTCGTCCTCGAGGACTCCTACCGCGTCCCGCGCTACGCCCATTGCGCGATCGAGCCGCACGTCGCGATCGGCCTCTTCGACGCGTCGAGCCGCCTGACGCTGTGGACCGCCTCCCAGTCGCCTTACACCCAGCGCCACGTCATGGCCGAGGCGCTGTCGCAGCTCGGCCTCAAGCACAAGGACGTGCGCGTGGTCACGCCCTACGTCGGCGGCGGCTTCGGCGGCAAGGCCGGGGTCACCATGGAGATCCTCGCGGCGGCGCTGGCGACCGCCGTGAAAGGCCAGCCGGTGAAGATCATGTGGTCCAGGGCGCAGGAGTTCCGCAACACCTACATGCGCCTGGGGCTCGTCAACAAGATCAAGCTGGGCGTGAAGAAGGACGGGACGATCACGGCGCTAAAGCACACGCTCTACTGGGACGCGGGCGCCTATGTGGAGTATGCGGCCAACGTGGTCAACGCCGTGGGGCTTTCCTCCACCGGGCCCTACAAGGTCGACAACGTCGAGATCGACTCGATCTGCGTCTACACGAACTTGTCGCCCGGCGGGCCGTACCGCGGCTTCGGCTACTCCGAGTTCTTCTTCGGCTTGGAGTCGCATATGTCGAAGGCGGCCGAGAAGCTGGGCATGGACCCGGTGGAGTTCCGGCGCAAGAACGCCATCCGGGAGAACGACACCCTGCCGTACGGCGCGGAGATGAACCCGAACGGCCTCTTGGAGGCCATCGACAAGACCGCCGCGGCCGTGGAATGGGGCAAGAAAGAAGAATCGAAAGACCCCAACAAGGCCATCGGCAAGAGCGTCGTGTGCTTCTGGAAAGCCCCGGCCATGCCGCCCAACGCCTCCTCGAGCGCTTTTTTGAAGTTCAACGAGGACGGCAGCATCAATATCCTGGCCTCGGGCATGGAAATTGGCCAAGGCTTCCTTACTGCCATGGCGCAGATCGCCTCCGAGGTCCTGAGCGTGCCCGTCTCGCAGATCCGCGTCGAGACTCCCGACACCGACCGCAACCCATACGAGTGGCAGACGGTGGCCTCGCACGTCACCTGGAGCTGCGGCAACGCGGTGAAGAAGGCGGCTCTGGACGCGAAGGAGCAGATTCTGGACCTGGTCGTAAGAGCCTTGAACCTCCCGAAGGAGTCGCTGTTCCTCGAGGACGCCTGCGTCAAGAGCTGGGCGCGGCCGGGTTGGCAGCTTCCGCTCAAGGACTTCGTCATCAGCGGCATCCAGGTGGAGGACTACACGTTCAAGGGCGGGCCGATCATGGGCAGGGGAACGTTCCTCCCCGAGTTCTCCTCGGCGATCTCCGACCCGGAGACCGGACAGGGCGGCCACCCGAACGTCCATTACACCACCGTCGCGGGCGGCGTCGTCATCGAGCTGGACAAAGAGACCGGCAAGATCAAGGTGCTCAAGGCGGTGCTGGCCGTGGACGTGGGCCAAGCCATCAACCCGTCCATGATCAAGGGGCAGATTACGGGAGGCATGCTGCAGGGTCTGGCCACCGTCCTTTACGAGGACATGCGCTACGACGAGAAGGGCGTCCTGCTAAACCCGAGCTTCTCCGACTACAAGATCCCGACCGCGCTGGACGTCCCCGCGGAGGTCATCCCCATCATCGTCGAGACCGCCCAACCCGACGGCCCGTTCGGGGCGCGTGGCATGGGCGAGCATACCATGATCCCAGCTGCCGCGATGATCGCCAACGCCGTCCACGCCGCGACGGGGCTGCGCATCAACTCGATGCCGCTGACGGCGGAGAAGATCGCGCTGGCGCTAAAAGACAAGGCAAAGGGCTCGTAGAGCGTAAGTGTCCTACAGCCCCACGCCCATCGCGCGCTCGGCGAGGTTGTGGAAGGTCGGCCGGTCGCGGACGATCGCCTGGGTCGGCAGGGACTCCGAATGGGTGCGGACCAGGTCCACGCGCTTGACCGCGGTGCCGACGGCCATGAACTCCAGGATGCCCGGACCGAGCTGGTAGACGTAGGTCTTGATGCCGACCACGTCGTCCGCTTCCGCCGCGCGGGCGTCCGCTCCGAGCTTCTTCAGCGCGTTCTCCCGCGCCTCGTAGATCAGCGTCGTCAGCTCCGGGATCTCGCCGCGGACGAAGGACTTGAGAATCGACGTCACCCCGCCGGCCAGGCCCAGCGAGTAGACCGAGACGCCGAGCACCAGCCGGATCGGCAGGTAGCCCGCGTGGATGATGTTCCAGGTCTCCTCGTTCGACATGTCGCTGGTGATGACGCCGTCGTTCCAGGGCGGGGGCAGGCCGCGGTGGCGCGACGCCGTGCCGATCATGATCATCTCCTGCATCCCCGAAAAGGGCATGATCAGCGTCCGGATGCCCACGACCGCGTTCGCCCCCGCTGTCTGGGCCTCGGCGGTGATGCGCTCGATCGCGTGGTGGCGCGTCACGTTGAAGACCTCCGAGTACTCCGTCACCTCGCCGCGCTTGAGGCCCCTGAGCGCCCCCATGATCCCGCCGCCCAGGCCGATCGAATAGGCGACGTTGCCGAAGACGAAGCGGATGGGCGTGAACCCCGCGTCGAGCTGGCAGTAGAGCTCCTGGCCGTCGGCCGAGGTGGAGAAGAAGCCCTCCGGCCGGGGCGCGCTGCCCTCGGGCGACGGCGCGTCGCCGGGGGTCTTGCGCACCCCCGAGCCGATCGAGAGGAACTCGACGGTGCCGCCGTGCTGCACGAGCTCGCTCGAGACGCCGGTGATCCCGATGTCGCCCCGCTCGTGCGCCTCGCGCTCCATCCTCTGGAAGGCGCGCTGGCGGCCTTCGCGGATGATGCCGGTGACCTGCTCCACCTCGCCGCCGACGAGCGTCTTGAGCCCCGAGGCGATCCCGCCGACGAAGCCGAGCGACATCACGCTGTTGCCGATGCAGAGGTCTCCGGGCAAGAAGCCCTTGCGCTCCAGGCAGTAGATCTCGTGGCCCGAAAGCCCGGTCAGGGTCGCCATCGTGGTCTCCTTGTCATGAACTTTTCCTTCACCCGAACGAGGTTAGCAAGGCGCGGCCGAGGCGTCCATAGGCAGCCAGAGGCGGAGACTGGCAACATAAAGAAACTTTTTGGGCGGTCATTCGTACGAAGTAGTATGACGGAAAAGAGCAAACACCTAGCCGCCCGCCTCTCGCAGACGGACGAGCCGGGGCTGGCGAGCCTTCTGAAGGATATCCGTGGGATTATCGAGTCCGCTCGCGCCAAGGTAGCGCAAGCGGCCAACGCGGGATTGACGCTGCTGTACTGGAATGTCGGGCGGCGTATCCGTCGGGAGATCCTTAGCGAGAAGCGCGCGGAGTACGGTGAGAACATTTTCCAGACACTGTCTAGAGAATTGGTCAAGGAGGACGGGATAGGGTTCTCTGAGGCGAACCTGCATGACATGGCGCGCTTCGCCGAGGTTTTTCCAGACCCTCAGATTTTGCACACACTGTGTGCACAATTGGGCTGGTCCCACTTCCGTGAGCTCGTCCGGATGAACGACCCTCTTCAGCGCAGCTTCTACGCCGAGATGTGCCGGATCGAGCGCTGGAGCGTGCGCGCGCTCCGGCAGAAGATCGGCGCCATGCTCTACGAGCGGACCGCCCTATCGAAGAAGCCAGCGGAGCTGGCGGCCCTAGAGTTGGACAAGCTCCGCAAGGAGGACCGGCTGACGCCGGATCTCGTATTCCGCGATCCCTACTTCCTTGACTTCCTCGGGCTCAAAGGAGCGTTCCAGGAGAAGGACGTCGAAGCCGCGATCCTGCGGGAAATGGAGTCCTTCATCCTGGAATTGGGCGCCGGTTTCACCTTTGTCGCGCGGCAGAAGCGGATCCAGGTCGGCGACAACGACTACTATCTCGATCTTCTCTTCTACCACCGCAAGCTCAAGCGCCTTGTCGCCATCGAGCTGAAGCTCGA
>JAPLKK010000244.1:34080-35119 GCA_026388115.1 Elusimicrobiota bacterium
TGGAGCTCTACTTGCGCTGGCTGGAGAAAAACGAGCGGGAGTCGGGTGAGGCTTCCCCGATAGGGCTGATCCTTTGCGCTGGAAAGAACCATGAGGAGATCGAGCTTCTCCAGCTGGACAAGAGCGGCATCCGGGTGGCCGAGTACATGACGGACCTGCCGCCGCGCCGGGTGCTGGAGAAGAGGCTCCGCGACGCGATCCGGCTGGCGCGCGAGAGGTTGTCGGCCTCGCGGGACCAGCCGGCGGAACGCTGAGAGGCACGCCCGGCGGGGCCGCCTCAGCGGCTCGGCGGCATGACGAGCGCCGACGCGTCGCGGACGTTCAGCGGCGTGATCACCTCGGCGCTCTGGCCGTAGGCGGTGCCGGGGGCGAGCCCGCCGACGTCCGCGAGGCCGCCGAGCGGCGCGTAGGAAGGCGCCGCGCGCCCGGCCGCCGCCGCTGGAGCGGTCTTCGGGAGAGTCGCCAGTGCCCCCATCGCCCGTACGCAAGCCGGGAGCATTCCGCGCAGGATCAGGAAGCCCGCCACGGCAATGACGGCAGGGGTGGCGAGGCTGACCGACCATTCCCGGCGCTGCCCCGCTGAGTCCGTAACGCTGATGGAGAACCTGCAGGTTCGCTCGATCATACGCTAACGGTAGCGGGATATCGTTCCGGAGAGAGAAAGAACAGGTAAACGGCCGGTAAAAATCGCGAAGCGGAGCGCGGGCTGGGTGCGTGAACATACCCTGTTTCAAAATGGACTTTCTGTGCAGCAGGCATATGCCTGAGCCACCACCAAAGTGCTGAATTCCGACGACGTTTCCGACTGAACTCCGGCTCTGCGACGTCTCCCTCTGGGAAAGGTCGGTCTCTCGACGAGAGACAGGTGGTGTTTCAGGCATATGCCTGCTGTGCAGAAAGTTGTGGAAGGTTCATGGCAGCGGAGTGGGGTGCTTGACAGCTCTTCGATTCTCCGCCGATGAGGTGAGGCCCGACGCCAGCGCCGGGGTGCGAACGACCGGCGAGGGATACGGAACTAATCCGCCGGTCGTTCGTATAT
>JAPLKK010000144.1 GCA_026388115.1 Elusimicrobiota bacterium
TCTCGAACCTGCTCGGACGCGACGTGCGCGTCCACCCCTACAACCGCCTCTCCGGCGCCATCGGGGCCGCGCTCATCGCGCGCGAGATGTACGCCAGGAAGCCCTTCGCCACCTCCTTCGTGGGCCTCGCCGGCGGCGGGGAGTACCAGCTCAGCGGCTTCGAATGCCGCGTGTGCTCGAACAGGTGCCAGGTCAACAAGATCGTGCGAGACGGCGAGACCGCCTTCTTCGGAGACGTGTGCGAGCGCTACACCAGCCGCAGCGTCGGCGGGCCGGGCCGCGAACGCCGCGCCGACCTGGCGGACGAGCGCGACCGGCTGATGGTCGAGCGCGGGACCCGCGCCGTCGGCGCGCCGCCGGCCGATGAATCCGTCATCGGGAGGCTCAGGGCGCGCTACGGCTCCGCACCGGCTGAGGGGAAAGAGGAGCGCCCACGCGTGATCGGGATCCCCCGCGCCTCGCTCTATTTCGAGCTGTTCCCCCTCTGGGCCGCCATGTTCAAGAGCCTGGGCTGCGAGGTCGTCGTCTCCGAGCCCAGCTCACAAGAGCTGCTGACCCGGGGGATCAAGCGGCTCTCGACGGAAGCCTGCCTTCCGATGAAACTGGCGATCAGCCACTCCCTGGATCTCGCGGACAAGAAGGTGGACCACATCTTTCTCCCGTCGATCATGGACCTGCCGGCGCCGTTCGGCTATCCCGACCAGTGCTCGACCTGTCCCTATACGCAGACGATGCCTTACTTGATCAAGGCGGCGGTGCAGGCGAGCTTCCTCGTCCCCCAGATCGACATGTCGGCCGAGAGCTACGGCATCCCCGAGGGCCTGGAGGAGCTGTGCGCGCCCTTGGGCGTGAGCTGGGCGCGGCTGCGCGCGGCCTATCAGAGCGGGAAAGAAGCGTATCTCGAGTTCAAGGAGAGCCTGCTCAAGCGTGGCGACGAACTGACAGCCTCCGGATTCGAGTGGGCCGTCGTCCTCATCGGCAAGCCGTACAACCTGTACGACCCTTTCCTGAACACGAACCTCGTCCAGCATCTGTCGCGCATGGGCATCCTCGCGATCCCTTACGAGTTCCTGGCTCGGAGCGGCAAGGAATCGCTGGACGCCTCCTGGGATTCGCTCCCCTGGCGCTTCAACCGCGACTACATCAAGGTCGCTCTCAAGGTGCGAGAGGACCGGCGCCTCTACCCCATCGTCGTGTCGAATTTCGGCTGCGGGCCCGACGCGTTCACCATCAAGCACCTGGAGAAGATCTTCGCGGGAAGGCCCGCGCTGTGCACCGGGGCGAGGCGGGGCTGGTGACTCGCCTGGAGGCCTTCCGCGCCGAGGTCGAAGCCCATCGTGAGCGCCCGGCGCCGAGCGCGCCGGAACGCAAGACCCGGCGGGCCGCAGCGCCGGCGAAAAACCGCGGCCAAGCGGCCCCGACCCCAGGCCCCGCGGCCCGCGGAAAGCTCTACATCCCCGACTTCGCGGACCACGCGTTCGCCTATGCGGGCGCCCTGCGCTACGCCGTCTTCGACGCCGAGGTCCTGCCGCCGCCGGACAACGAGGTCCGCCGCAAGGGGGAGCGCTTCAGCTCGGGGAGGGAATGCCATCCATATTCCATCCTGGCCGGGGACCTCGTCCAGTTGGCGGAGTCGCTGCCCCCCAAGGGCCCGCCCGCCATCTTTTTCTACCCCGGGACGTTCATCCCTTGCCTGATGAGCCAGTACGGCCCGGGACACCGGCTGATCCTCGACCAGTTGGGCGATGTCCGGCTCGAGGTGTTGACGCCGGACAGCAACGAGCTGTACGAACTCTTGGGCCTCCAGGGCGGCGTCCGCCTCTGGCGCGGGCTGACCGCCATCGACACCTTGGTCAAGCTCGCGTGCGAGATGCGCCCCTACGAGAAGTCGAAGGGCATGGTGGACGCCATCCACCGGGTGAACTGCCTCGACATCGCGCGCGCGGTGGAGAACGGCGACATCGTCGGGGTGGCCGGCGCATGCGTCGAGCGATTCTCCTCGGCCGCCATCGACACGGAAGCGTGGCAGAAGCGCGAACTGCCGGTGGTCGGCATCGCCGGGGACATGTACACCCGCTCCAACACCTTCGCCAACCAGAATCTCTTCCACAAGCTGGAGGCGGCAGGCTGCGAGGTCTGGCCCTCGCCGTTCATGATCGACATCTTCGATTTCGGCCTCAAAACGGCGGTCGCCCGCAGCCTTTACCGGCGGGACATGCAAGGCTTCTTGCGGATGGGCTCGTGGCTGCTCCTCAAGGAGATGAGCGAGCAAGGCGTCAAGAAGCTGCTCAGCCGGCGCGTCAAGCGCTTCGCCGAGCCGGGCGCCGAGCCGGGCTACGAAGAGATGAGGGCGGTCGCGGCTCCCTACGTCGGAGAGCGCGCGATGGAGGTCATCTCAGTCAACATCGCGAAGATGTCCGACTTCGCCTCCAAGGGCGCCGACGGCATCATCAACGCGATGTGCTTCAACTGCATGGTCGGGAACGTCTCGTCCGCCATCACCGGCAAGCTGCGACGCGAGCACGACGACATCCCCATCGTAAACCTGGTCTTCGGCGCGAGCGAGGGAGCCTCGCAATCCTTGCGGCTCGAGGCGTTCCTCCACCAGGTCAAGGCTTACGCGGCGCGCCGGCGCGCCGCGCCTTCCGCGCCGCTTGCCGTGCTGCCGGTCTAAAGCAGGCCGAGAAGGTCTTCCGGCGCCGCGATCAGGACCCGCGCGCCCGCGGAGCGCAGCTCTTCCGCGTCGCGAAACCCCCACAACGCTCCGACGGAGTACATCCCCGCCGCCGTCGCGGTCTTCATGTCGGTCGCCGTGTCTCCAAGGTAGAGGAAGTCGGCCGGCGGGACGCCCACGGCCTCGGCCGCGCGAAAAGCACCGTCGGGATCCGGCTTCATGGGCCGTCCCGCCGCCGCGCCGATGACGGCGCCGAACTTCCAGCGACCGAGGTGATTCTTCACGGCTTCTACGGTCAGCTCCTCAGGCTTGTTCGAGAATACCGCGGCGGGGATGCCCCGCGCCGCCAAGCCGTCGAGGAGACGCTCCACCCCTGGATACGGGCGGGTCCGGACGTCGAGGCGCTTGGAATACTCGGCGCGCACCGAGCTCAAGATGCGGTCGAATCCCGCCCCGCGGACGAGCTCGGGCGGGAAAGCCCGCTCGACGAGCTTCTCCATGCCGTCGCCGACGTAGTGCTTGTACGCCGACACGGGGTGCGGCGCGAGCCTTTCCCGCGAGAGAACCGCGTTCACCGAGTCGGCGATGTCCTGCAGCGTGTCGAGCAGCGTCCCGTCCAGGTCGAACAGCACGGCGCGGGGCATGCGAGGAAGATACTAAAAGCGGACCGACACGGAATAGCGGAAGGTATTGCCCAGGTCTCCCATGGGCAGCCAGGCGAAGTCCAGCTGCATGGACAGCATCTGCACCCCCCCGCCCAGGCTCACGCCCGAGATGCCGCCGGGGTCGTGATGCAGGGTGTTGAAGCCCGCGCGCAGAAGCCCCGTGAGCCTCGGGTCGAACGGGTGCGAATACTGGACGCCGAGCGCCAAGCCCGGAGGCTGGTCGCGGGGCTTGAGGAGATCGGCCGCCGTCAGCCAGCGCCCGCCGAACAGGCGCGACGCCCCCGCATAGGCGGTGAAGGGCAAAGGATCGGCCGCCTCGCGGAATTTCGGCGCCGAGCCGGCGTTGCGGACGCCGCCGGCCAAAGACCAGCCTTCATGCTTGAACGTTCCCCCGATGTCCACCGCGAGCGCCGTGGCGCTAACGGAGTCGAGCGTCTGGTCCACGAACTTGACCGCCGCGCCCGCCGACAATTCGGGAGTGAACCGGTAGGCATACGCCAGGCTGTAGGCGAGGTCCGAGGAGCCGAAGGTGCCCGTGGGCGCGTCCGTCTCGACGGTCCCGCGCCGCTCCAGACCCGAGACGGACAGGTTGTACACCGCCGCCGCTATCACGCCGCGGGAATTCTTCGGACCGTCCGCGGCGGAGAACGAGAGCAAAGGAAGCGCGAGGGCGGCGAACTCGTACCGGATCCCCTGGAACGAGGCGTCGTGCATGCCGGTGATCTGAGGCTGCGCCACGTCGGCGAGCCCGGCCGGGTTATAGTAGACCGATTGGACGTCGCCCGAGACCGCCGAGAAGGCCTCTCCCATCCCCGCGGGGCCCGCCCCGGGGGCCAGCTTGAGGAAAGCAGCTCCGCTCGTACCCGAGGCGGCGTAGGCGCACGACGCCGCGAGCAGGACGGCGAGAAAAATCAGTGCGCGGCGCATCACTTTATTACCGCCATCTTGAAGAATCCCTTCTGCCCGCCGACTTTCACTTCGGCGACGTACACGCCGCTGGCCACGCCGCGGCCCGAGTCGTTCGTCCCGTCCCACGGCTCATAGTAGTACGCCCCGCCCGTGAGTTGGCCGAGGTCGATCGTGCGCACCTTCTCGCCGACGACGTCATAGATCGAGATCGTCCCCGCGCCGGACGCCGAGGCCGGCAGGCCGAAGCGCAGCATCGTCCCGCGGATCGTCTGCGCGCTCGCGCCATGGATGGGGTTCACCGTCTTCACCGTCAGGTCGAACGGGTTGGGGAAAGCGAAGCCCTCGATATGGTCGCCGGTAAAGCTGTTGCCTGAGAAGGCGGCCACCCCGCTGTTGAGCAGCACGAAGGTCGAGAAGTGGCTGATCTGGATGCACTTGATGCGAGCGTTGGTGTCGACGAACGGCGCCGCGCCCGAGGGATCCTGCTGGAGGACGTGGTCCTGCCCCTGCAAGTAGCCCACGCAGATCTGCGCCGGCTTGGCCAAAGCGCCCGGGATGCCGGCGGGCAGGGAGACCTGATAGTACGGCCCGGCCGGGGCGACGTCGGGCGGCGTCGCCGCGAAAGCGGAGGCGAGCTCGACCGGATAGGCGGAGACAGGGTAGCGCAAGGCGGCCAGATTGGCCGCCGCGGTGCGCCGGCCCTGCACCGAGAGCGGTTCGCTGGTGCGCTGGAAGAGCACTTGCACGGCGGATGCCGGGTCCGCGGCAAAAGCGCCCTTTGGAAGCCTGAGGCGGCCCCCGTCGTCGAGCGCCACCTCGCCGCCCTCGAAATTATTGACCTGGCCCTGACGGATGCCGTCGAGGCCGACCTGGACGGCAAACGTCGAGACGATCGGGAACTCCGGGTTCCGGGGATCGCTCGACGAAGGGTCGCGGATCGCGGAGAACGCCCGGACCCGCAGCGAGAAGCTCGACTCGAGGACCCCTCCCGTCGAGCCCGGCGCATAGGTGAGCGAGATCCGGCTGCGGTCCGAGGACAGCTCGCGGCTCAGGATCGTGCCCTGTGCCTGCCCCGTGCCGACCAGGACGGCCAGGTCGTCGTCGGAAGGCGTGCGGGCGCGCAAGGGCTGAGTGAACTCGAGGTCCACCCGGAACGAGCCGCTCTGCTTCGTCGTGTTCGCGAGCATCGCCGGCGGGGGCGGGCGATACACGAGGTCGAGCCCTCGCACCTCGCGCGTGCTCGTGAACACGACGCTCGCTCCCTCCGCCGGCGCCACCAGCTCGCCGCGCGTCGTGCCGATGAGGATGCGGTAGGCCAGGTTCGCCTTGAACCCGCTCACGCGGTAGCCGGCGACCGTGCGCAGGCCGTCGTCTTTGACGAAGCCGCCCGAGAGGTACTCGGTGAAGTCGGGGGTGACGGCCACCAGGCTCGTGACCTCGTCCTCGCTCGGCGCCGAGCCGTCCGGCTTGGCGACCCTCCCCCAAAGGGTGCCGCCGCCGCTCAAGGTCACGGCGCCGATGTCTACACTGCCGCCCTTGATATCCACGGTCCTCGCGATCGGGGCGCGGCCGTCGGCGTTGATGACCAGGCGCCAGGTGCCGGTCGTGAGGCTCGGGACGTGGAAGCGCCCCTGGCTGTCGGTGATCCACTGGATGTCGCCGAGCGGGTCGAAGATCGGCACCTGCCCGCCCTTCTCCAAGTGCAGCACGGCTCCGGCCGCCGGGCCGTCGTCGAGCGTCGTGACGAGCGCTTCCCCCGAATCAGCCACGACCCGCCCGGACAGCGTGGACGAAGCGGCGACGAGCGCGAAGTTCACGGTCCCGGTGCTGCGCAGATCGACCGCCGCCGCCAGGCGCTGCTCGAACGGCGCGGCGGCGTCGCCTTCGATCTGCCGCGGCCGCACCGCGGCGATGACGTCATAGTAGCGGGTCTGCGGGTCGAGACCGCTGAGGGCGTAGCGGC
Source organism: Elusimicrobiota bacterium (assembly GCA_026388115.1). Classification (GTDB taxonomy): domain Bacteria; phylum Elusimicrobiota; class Elusimicrobia; order UBA1565; family JACRDR01; genus JAPLKK01. The sequence goes on from JAPLKK010000144.1 coordinate 6,212, forward strand.
CCGCCGCGTCCGTCACGGCCGCGGGAGGCTGGCGGGACGCGCTCTGGTCTCCCGGCTGGCGGACGGTCGGGACGGCGACGACCCGCACGTTCGCGGCGGGCAAGCCCGTGGCCGCGTCCGCGACGCGCCCGCTGAGCGAGGCGGCGGCCGGCAGCCGGACGAGGCCGAGATCGACGGTCTGCCCTCCCACCACCGTGACGCCGGCCTTCACCTGGCTCGCCAGCGCAAGCCCGCCCTGCCCCACGGCCGCCGGATCGTCCGGAGCGACGAATTCCACGTCGTAGACCCCGGGCAGCACGCCGTCGATGACGAGCTGGCCGTTCGAGTCCAGCGCCAACGAGCCGCAGACGCCCTGGTCGCAGTCCTTGCCGCGCGCGTTGTAGAAGCCGCCGGCGAAGAACGGGTCCGCCATCGCGTAGGCTTTCAGCCCCGACGGCAGCAGCTCGGGGTTGGCCGCGCCGACCGCCACGAAGTCGTGGGTCCCGTCGGCCTTGAGCGACTCGACGGCGAGGTTGGCGCGGATCGCTCCCGCGGCCACGAGCTGGAGGTCCAGGCCGCCGAGGTCGCCGTTGCCGAGCACCACGACCCGAGACGCCGCGGCGTACGCCTGCGGGAACCCCAGGTCCGACACCTTGAGCAAATACTGCCCGGCGGCGAGGCGCGGGAACACGAACGGCGCCGCCTCCGCGCCGGCCAACTGCACGTCCGCGCTCTGCACCACGCGGCCGCCGGTATCGGCCAGCGTCACGCGGATCGCGCGCGTCAGCGGCACGCCCGGCGGAGCGAGCACTTGGCCGCGGACGGCCGCGCCGGGCGTCAGAGCGATGAGGCCGACCGAGCCGCTCGATCGGATCGTCGTGGAGATGCGGATCTCGGCCGCCTCGAAGCCATTGGAGGGGTCGCCGTCCAGGTCCGGGACGTTGCGAAGCAGGTACGCTCCCGCCGGGACGCTGCTGATGCTGAAGCTGCCGTCGGGCCGTATGGCCCCGACATACGCCGCGACCGCCGGCGGGAGGTAGGCCGGCGAGGGTGTCCCGTCCGCGAGGAAGGCCCCGGACACGGCGAAGGCTCTGCAGTTCCCTCCGGCATCCGCCGCGCGCAGCAGAGGCCCGGGGGAGTCGCCCGCGAACGCGATGGGAACGAGCTCGATGCGCGCCGCCGAGAGCCTCGTCGGCGCCGACGACGACAGCAGGCAGTAGTCGACGACCGCGGCCTGGGATACCAGGCCGGGCGCCGAGCTGACATTGACCGCCGAGCCGTCGGCGCGCGCGAAGGAGATGCCCCCGCCCACGGACACCGTCCCCGTGATGGTGTTGTATCCGGCGGCGGACAGGTCCAGCGAAGCCGGCGTGGTCGCGCCCTGCGCCAGCGGGACGGTCAAGGCGCCGAAGCCGCCGGTGGGGCCCCACCACGCCGCCGCTCGAGCCGACCCCGGCGCCGCCGGAGCCGAAAGGAACGTCATGCTCGAGCAATAGTAGGTTCCACGTAGAAGCCGAGCGACTGGAACGCCGCGGGCAAGTAGCAGCCGCCGCCCGCCGGCGGCGGGAGCCTCACGGCGAGCGAGAAGCGGGCGCTGTCGGAGCTCAGGGTCACGACCGCGGAAGCGACGGCTGGAGTGGAGACGGTCACGGGCGTTCCTCCGGCGGGCTGAAGCTGGAAGCCCGGCAAGAAGGCGCGGAGCAGATGCGCTCCGCTCGTGAGCCCGGTGATCGTGAACGGCGTGGAGGCGAGTCTGGAATCCGCCGTGACGGCGACGGGGATGTTCGAGACGGCGAAGGTCTGCAGGTCATAGGTCTGGGCGTAGGCGATGAACCCGGAAGGCGGGCAGGCGGGTCCCAACGTCGAGAGGCATGCCTGGGCGAGCGGACGGCTGTCGCCTTGGACGTTGAGGGTGCCGGCCAGGATCCCCCCCAGGCCCAGCGTCAGGACCACTCCCGTCGATGTCACGGGCTCGCCGATGTCGGTCGTGCTCACCATCAGCACCGACGTGGCCGAGGACACGAAACCGACGCTTTGGGCGGTGATGGTCCAGGTGCCGGGATCCAGACCGTAGAGGGCGTACGGCGCGCTCGACCGGACGGGCGCGCCGCCCGGCACGAAGGTCCCGCCCAGGATGGCTCCCGCCGCGGCGGAGCGGGTGACGGTCGAGCCGGCGACGGCCGGAGTCGCCTGCACCGACACCCAGGAGCCCAGCGGCTGGGTCGAGGGCAGGATAACGTAGCCGTACACGTTCGCCTTGTGCGGGAAGATGAAGGTGTTCGGCGAGGGGATCGGGATCCATTCGACTTGGTTGGCGGCGATCGTCTGGTTGTGGGTGGTCGTCGAGAGACCTACCTGCGGCACCTTGAAATCAAGGTCGTAGGTCCCCGCAGGAACCGCGACCACCGTCCAGCTCGAGGCGTTCTGGCCGAAGCCCTGACCTCCGTCGTCGGAGGTCGCGCCGGAGGCGGCGAAGTGCAGGACGCCGACGCTGACGCGGCTGAAATCGGAGCTATGGGCGACGACCTGGCCGGTGACGTCGGCGGGTGAAGGAGCGGGAAGCGTCACGTTCACGAGGAAGAAGCCAGGGACGTCGAAGGAGAGCGTTCCGGCGTTGCCGCCGGTCACCGCCGCCGTCACGCCCGAGGCGGTCGTGGAAAGCTCGACGGAGACGCTCGAGATCGCGACGTTCGCCAGGAGCACGACGCGGCTCGAGGCCGTCACGGTGTAGCTGCGCCCCGCCGTCAGGCCGTACAGCTCGAAATACCCGGTGGAGCTGGCCACCGCGAAGCTCCCCGGGTTGGAGCCCGGCCCATCGGCCCGCACCACCGCCCCGGCCCCCGAAGCGCCGAGCTGGCCGTAGAGGAAAGGCGACGACGGTATCTGGATCGAGAGACTGCGGTCTTCGACCGTCCCGCCTCCCGCCCGAAGGAGCACGCGGTAGGTCCCGGGCCGCGCCGAGCGTGACGGGACATCGATCGAGTCGACGCCGTCCCACGATACCGCCAGCGGCCGGTCCGGGTCGCCGAAGCCGCTCGCACGCAGCACGGGGAGGTCGAATGCCGGACTTGTCGAGATGAGGGCTTCCCAGGCGACCGAGGACTCGGCCAGGATGAACCGGATGACGGCCGTCCCGCCGGGAGAGAGCACTGCGGTCTTGGCGCCGGGGGCGAACGTCCCGGTGTCCACCGAGACCGCTTGGAGCGTGATGGAGGAGGAGTTCAGGCCGACGGAGCGGTACACCTCCTGCACGGCGGCGCCCGAGGGCGCGCTCACGTACGCGTGGATGTACTCCGCCCGCGGCCCCGGCGAAGAAG
>JAPLKK010000229.1 GCA_026388115.1 Elusimicrobiota bacterium
CGACGCAGGAATAATGCTCCGGGGACATGCCTGCGGACCCGAGATGTGGAGCCAGCGTTCCGGCGAAGAACAATACCGCCGCCAGCGGGCCCCTGCCCAGGTCGCTGCGAAGCCGCCACAGAGCGCCCACCGCCGCGAGCGCCGATAGCGGGAATAGATATTGCCACCAGACCAAAGGATCGATGTTCCATCGCGGGTAGGCGAAGCTCAAACGGCTGGGCCATGCCAGTTTGCCTGCATAGAACCACAATCCTCTCCCCGCCAGCAGGAACGGCTCCAGCGCTTCCTTGCCTCCGATGCCGAAATGGAGGCCTTTCATGCGCGCCATGAATATTCCCGAGGCGACGCCGATCACGAACAGGGGCGCGAGGATGGATGCGTCTCGCGGCTGAATGCGGCCGGTCTTCCACCAAAGGATTAATAGAACGGCTGCCGGCAAAGTGAAGACAATACCTCCCGCTCCGATGGCTAAGAGGAAAGAAAGGATCGCCAAGGCGTACCAGCGCCGGTGGCCATGTTCTTCGTTGTGGGCGTCCTCGGATCCTTTGATTCCAAAGAAGCGGAGCAGACAAGCCATGGAAAGCAGGTAAAAGAGGGCTGACAGGAGGTTCTTGAGCTGGCTAATCCACGCGACCGATTCCACTTGCACCGGATGCAGGGCGAAGATCAATGCGGCCAGCAGGCTCCCCGGCACTTGCAGCCGACGCAGCAGGCGCCAGACCAAGGCAGCGTTGAGGACGTGCAGCGCGACGTTCACCGCGTGATAGCCCCACGGCCACGTGTGCCAAAAATGGGACTGTACCCAAAAAGCGGTATAGGTCAACGGAAGATATCCGGCCGCTCCGCCGTGATGTAAGCCCGGACTCGCCCATGTCTCCCACAGGTGGCTGAGCGACCGCAGCTGGGGGGCGTCGCTGACGTAGAGGTCATCAGCCCAGGTGAATCCGCCTCGCAAAGCCGGCAGGTAGGCCACGAAGGCTGAGAATGCGAGAAGCCGGGCCGACGGCCATGGATCTTCGACAGGTGGATCAGTCATCGGCTTAGCCGCGCGAGGTGCAGCGTTCGATGAATATAACGAATTCCGCTCCGCGCAGCAACGACTTGACGAGTACGAACGGAACCCAGGACATGTGAGCTCGCTTTCCAGCAGGAGGGGCTCTCTGAATCAAGTCCACGCGTGAGAATGGCGCGCCATCCTTTGTCCCAAAGATCCGACAGGACCTGGATGGGATGCTCTCGCCGGCGCCCCATCACCGGTCTGCCGTCGTTCGTCGGGGCGAGCGGCATGAGCTCGTGTTGCAGATTCCGCCGCGATGCCTGCGCATGATCGGTCGCGCGTAGGGCGATTGCTTGTTCGGCCGCGGTAGAACGTGTAGAATTTTTGCGCGTGGCGAGCCGATGACACCAACGGTCCCGATGAACGATTTCCGGCGTCAGTGGTCCGAGATTGGCGGACAGGCGCTGGCGGCGATGGGAGCCGTCGGCCGCTCGGGCCGGCTCATCCTGGGTCCCGAAGTGAAGGCGTTTGAACGGGACCTGGCGCGCTTCTGGCGCCTGCCGCGCGCTGTTGGCTGCGGCAGCGGCCTCGACGCGCTCGTCATCGCGCTCAAGGCGCTCGGCGTCAAGCGCGGCGACAGGGTCCTAACCACTCCGTTGACGGCCTTCGCCACCACGCTGGCGATCCTGAATTGCGGCGCGACGCCGGTCTTCTCCGATGTTGATGGATCGGGGCTCATCGACCTCGAATCGGCCGAGCGCGCCTTGCGCCGGGCGCGACGGCGCATTCGGTTCTTCGTGCCGGTCCACCTCTACGGCCACGCGATCGACGTGTGGCGGCTGCGCGCCTTCGCGCGCCGCTTCGAGCTGACGACAGTGGAGGACTGCGCCCAGGCCATCGGCGCAACGAGCGCGGGTCGGCCCGTCGGCTCCGCGAGCGAGATCGCCGCAGTCAGCTTCTATCCGACCAAGAACCTCGGCTGCCTCGGCGACGGGGGTGCCGTTTTGACGCGGTCGGCCCGACTGGCCGAGCGGGCGGCCAGCCTGCGCGACTACGGCCAGACCGCCAAGTATGTCCACAGATTCGTCGGCATGAACAGCCGGCTCGACGAACTCCACGCCGCGGTGTTGAGGAGGGCGTTGCTGCCGCGCTTGGGGGCCTTCATCGAGCGCCGCCGCCGGGTCGCCCGGCGCTATCGCGCCGAGATTCGGAACCCACGGCTTGCGGTTCCGCCTGTACCTGAAGGCTCGCGCTCGGTGTGGCATCTGTTCCCCGTGCTCGTGCGCGGCTCGCGCGGGTCGTTCCAACGGCATCTAGCTTCCCGCGGCGTGGCCTCGGCGGTCCATTACCCGGTCCTGGCGCCTGACCAGGGCGCGATGCGCGCGGTGCACGCTGAGACGCTCGGGCCGCTGGACAGGGCAAGGTTCTTCGCGCGCCGCGAGGTGTCTCTGCCTATCCACCCGTATCTGACGGACCGGGAGGTCGAACGCGTGATCTCTGCGTGCAACTCATGGACCTGAACATCTATTCCGTCGTCATCCCCGTCTACAAGAACGAAGAGTCGCTTCCCGAGTTGCTCGAAGCCTTGCGCAAGCTCGATCTCGACCTGCAGGGGGCGCTTGAGGCAGTCTTCGTGGTAGACGGCAGCCCGGACCGCTCGCTCGAGGTGCTCAAACGCGAGCTGCCCCGCGAGCCCTTCTCCTCGCGCCTGCTGGTCCTTTCGCGGAACTTCGGCTCTTTCGCCGCCATTCGAGCCGGCCTCGCCGAAGGTTCGGGCCCGCTGTTCGCCGTGATGGCCGCCGATCTCCAGGAGCCGCCTGAGTTGCTGCTGCGCTTCCACCAGATCCTCCGCGAGGGGGCGACGGACGTCGTGGTCGGCACGCGGGAGTCGCGGGAGGATCCGTGGCCGGCGCGGACGGCCTCGCGGCTGTTTTGGTGGCTGTACCGCACGTTCATCGACTCGGAGATGCCTCCCGGCGGAGTGGACGTCTTCGCCTGCACCGCGCAGTTCAAGGACTGCATCCTCTCCCTCAACGAAGCTAACAGCACCCTGGTCGGCCTGATCTTCTGGGTGGGGTTCCGCCGCATGGTCGTCGGGTACCGGCGTCGTGCCCGCAGCCGCGGCCGGAGCGCCTGGACTCTCGGCCGGCGCATGAAGTACTTCTTCGACAGCGTCTTCGCCTTCTCGGACCTGCCGGTGCGCATCCTCATGGCGGCGGGATTGCTGTCATTCCTCGTCTCGGTGGTCTTCGCGCTTGTCGTCGCCGTCGACAGATGGGTCGGGGCCATCCCCGTCCCCGGCTACGCGGCGACCGTCGTCACCATCCTTTTCTTTGCCGGGCTCAACGCGCTCGGGCTGGGGCTCATCGGCTCCTACGTGTGGCGTACGTTCGAGAACACGAAACAGCGGCCGGCGAGCCTCGTGCTCGAATCGACCCGCTTCGGGGGGCAGCGCGCATGAAACCTTTCGTTCATCCGCTGGGCGTCTGCGAGAGCCGCAAAGTGGGCGAAGGCACCCGTATCTGGGCCTTCGCCCACGTGCTGCCCGGCGCGGTCATCGGCCGCGACTGCAACATCTGCGACCATGTGTTCATCGAGAACGACGTGCGCCTCGGCGACCGCGTCACGGTCAAGTGCGGCGTGCAACTCTGGGACGGCCTGCGCGTCGAGGACGACGTCTTCATCGGCCCCAACGCCACGTTTACCAACGACCCGTTCCCCCGCAGTAGGCGCCGGCCCGCCAAGTTCCCGGTCACGACGCTGTGTGCCGGCTCGTCGATCGGCGCCAATGCGACCGTCCTGCCGGGGCTCTCGGTCGGCGCCCATGCCATGGTCGGGGCCGGAGCCGTGGTCACGCGTTCGGTTCCGACCAATGCGATCGTTATGGGAAACCCTGCGCGCATCACGGGCTACGTGGACGCGCCGGCGAGCGCCTTGCCCGACGGCGCGGCGCCGGCGGCGAGGGCGACCTCGGCGGTCACCCGCGTGCGCGGCGTCAAGCTTCACCGCTTCCCGCTCATCAAGGACCTGCGCGGCAATATCTCGGTCGGGGATTTTGAGAAGGACATCCCATTCCGGCCGCGGCGCTACTTCACGGTCTTCGAGGTTCCCGACAGCCGGGTGCGCGGCGAGCACGCCCACAGGCGCTGCCGCCAGTTCCTCGTCTGTCTCAAGGGGGCCTGCTCGATCATGGCCGACGACGGGCGGGCGCGCGAGGAGTTCCGTCTGGATCGGGCGGACATCGGCCTCTACATCCCTCCGATGATTTGGGCGGTGCAGTACAGGTACACCTCCGACGCCGTGCTGATGGTCTTCGCCTCGGACCCCTACGATGCGGGTGACTATATCCGTGATTACCAGCAGTTCCTTTCGCTCGTCCGCCGGCGGCGCGCCAAGTAGGGGCGTGCCGGGTCCTTGAGGTGGAAGACTATTTTGTTATGATGGCTCCTGCGTGAACGGCAAAGGCGCCGCCGCCCCACAGCGTCCGCGGTCGATCGACGTCAACATCGCGTCGAGCGATTGCGTCAATTTCGTCCGCAAGACCATCTTCTGGTGGCTGCCGATCCTTTACCTGCTCGTCTGCGACGCCTTCTACCTGCGCACGTACGACTCGGCGCAGGTGAAGATCACGCTGGTGCAGATGGGCGGCGTGTCCCTGGTCGCCCTTTGGGTCTGCCGCCTTCTCGAAGAGGGCTTCCTCGCCCTCACCAAAGAGGACCTCGTCATCCTCGCTCCCTTCCTGGCCTCGCTGATCTACGGGATCTTCTCGTTCTGGCACGCCCCGTACCATTGGTCCTCGACCGACTTCTTCATCCGGCGCATCTTCTACCTGACCGTGCCGCTCATCCTCATCCAGGAGTTCAACGAGGTCGCGGTGCGCCGGCTCATCCGCGTCCTCATCATCGCCTGCTGGGTCGCGGCGGGCTACGGCTGCCTGCAGTGGTTCGATATCCATTTCTTCCCGCCTGGGCCCGGCAACGGCCCAGACCCCTTCATCTGGCGCGGCGCCTTCGGGCTGCGCGTCTTCTCGACCTACGGCAACCCGAACTTCCTGGCGGACTACCTCGTCTTGATGATGCCCCTGCTCGTCACGCAATGGCTCAAGACGAAGCAGTTCCGGCTGCTGATCCTGCTCGCGATGGACCTGTTCACCCTTTTCGCCACGCAGACGAAGGGCGCCTGGATCGCCCTGGCGATCACGATCAGCATCCTCTTGGGCACCTACCTCTTCTTCTTCGACCGCGATCGGTTGCGCCGCCTGCGCTACCATTTCTTGGCGACCGTCGCCGCGCTCATGGCCGCGGCGCTCATCGCCGTGTGGATCAAGCTCCAGTCCAGCTTCACCTCCGTGAACTTCCGCCTGTTCACGTGGGAGGCCACCTGGGAGATGATCATGACCCAGCCGTGGATCGGCACGGGCATCGGCTCCTTCTGGGTCATCTATCCCGCCTTCCGCCGGCCGCCGATCTTCCATATCGAGGGCAAGCACAACACCGAGACCGATCACTCGGAGGACGAGTACCTCGAGGTGCTCTTCGACGAGGGCATCATCGGGATGGGGATCTTCTTGTGGCTCATCTTCAGCTCCTGCTGGATGGCCTACCGCGCCCTCCAGCAGATGACGGGGAGCATGAAGAGCGGCGAGCGAGCGCCCCCCAGGGCCTACGAGCTCCTGGGCGTGCTCGTGGCCTTCCAGGGCATGCTCATGCACAACTTCTTCGACGTGAGCATGCGCTTCGTCTCCTCGGGCGTCTATCTGGGCCTGCTGTCGGGGCTCATCGTGAACTGCTCTCGCGGGATGTCCTTGTCGGAGCTGCACGCCCAGCGCGAGCCGCTCACGCGCGAACCGGCGGCGCCTTCTTTGTGGGAGACGGCCTCGACCTTCTTCCTTTGGCCGGCGCGCCTGGTCGCCTGGGGCGCGGTCGGCTACATGGGCTGGCTGCTGCTTTCGAAGTTCGCCGAGCTGCAGGGGCCGGTGGGCCGCCTGACCTTCGGCGGCGAGATCCTGCAGTGGTGGATCGCTTGGTCGGTCTTCTTCTGCTGCGTCGTCGGCCTCGGCTTCGCCTTCATGCGCGTCGCGGCGCTGACGCGCAACGCGCTGGTGCCGGTCGCCATCGCGCTGACCATGCTGCCGGTCAACCTCGCCTGGGGCTTCTTCCAGGCGGACGTGTACCACAACATCGCCATCTTCTTCTCCAAGCAGCAGCAGTGGGAGCAGGCCCTGCGCCACTACATCAAGGTGGGCGAGCTGAACCCCGCCTTCATCATGTCCTTCTATTTCAAGGGCAACGTCTTCAACGATCGCTTCAACATGGCGAAGATCTACAACGAGAACTGGGGGGACAAGAACCACGTTCCCCGGGACGATTTCGAGCGCGCCCAGGAGGCCTACGACCAGGTCCGCTCGCGCGCGCCGAATTACGTGCAGATGCACCATCAGGTGGGGGTGCTCTATATGAAGTACGGCGATTGGCTCATGGGGCAGGGCCGCGTCGAGGAGGCGAACAAGGCGTTCGACACGTCGCTCGTCCGCTTCCAGATGTACCGGAACATCGACCCCGTCTTCCCGCCCAACTATTTCCGCATGGGGCAGATCTACATGGCGCGCAAGCAGTGGGACAAGGCCGCCGAGATCTATCAGGCTCTCATCGACGGGCGCGAATGCCGGGTGGACACGAGGCTGTCGGCCAGCCCCTATCTGCGCCGGACGCTCCTCGCCTACCAGCCGCTCTTCGAGGACAAGGAGAGCCACAAGTGGGTCCACCGCCACGAGCTCACCGAGGCCTATACGAATCTCGGCAACGCCTTCTTCATGGCGCAGAAAGTGCCCGAGGCCCTGCAGGCGTATAACCACGCGCTGGAGCTCGACCCGAACAACGGCAACGCCAAGCAGAATCTAGGGATCCTGCAGAGCAAGGTTCAGGCTTCGCTGAACGCCGCGATCCAGCGCGGACTCGGGGGACCGACGATGCCCTCCCACCAGGGGGAGGGCCTGCAGTTCGTCGATCCGCGCACCAAACATTAGGCCGTGGGGCCCCCTAGGCCGTCGCAAGCGCCGACCCACCCCACGGCATGGTTGCCGCCTGCGGGGCGGCAACCATTTCCTTGCTCGCGGCCGCGCTCGCGGCGGTCACAGCACCAGGGAGCGCGCTAGCCGTGCCGTTCCTGCTGACGATCGCCCAGTTCGTCTGCCCGCTCCTGTTCTTCACCGACCTGACGCGCAACCCGTACTTCACGCAGATCGCCCTGCTCAACGCCGCCCTACTCGCGGCGGCGGCGCTGTATCTGTGGCGGCAGGCGTTCGCCGCCGGCGGCGGCTTGCGGCTGCCGCGGACCGAGGTGGACGCACCCTTGGCCGCCTGGCTCGCCGTTTGCGTCTTGACCTGGACGCTCTCGTACTTCGGGCACGCGGCCTTTTTCCGCCCGTCGATCCGGCTCGAAGGGCTGCGCGCTTTCCTGTTCACCGTCATCAACATGGTCATCCCTTTCTACGTCGCCGCGTGGATCGCCCGGGAACGGGGCATCGGCGACGAGGCTTCTCCGGGGAGGTGGGCCCTGTTCGCCGCCGCTTGGGGCGGCGCCTGGATGCTGTTTCCTCAACTGCGCTCGGGCGTCGCGGGCGTCGAGCTTTGGCCGCACCTGTGGGACGGCTACGGCGGCCTGCTCTGGATCGCCGGCTTCGCCGCCGCCCTATGGCTCGCGCGCCGCGGCAGCCTCCACGATTATTGGCACCTGGCCCTCGTCGCGGCCGCCGTATCCGCGGTGTACGGCATCTGCCAGTACTTCAGCGTCGAATGGATCTGGCCGAAGGTGCTGAACCCCTACGGCGGCCGCGCGGTCTCGACGTTCGGCAACCCGAACTTCATGTCGTCGTATTACGTGATCCTGATGCCGTTGGCGGCCGCGTACTACCTCGAGGCGCGCGGCCGTTTCCATCGCGCGCTTTACGCCTTCGTCTTCCTCGCCATGGAGGGGGCGCTGTTGTGCAGCCTGACCCGCTCTTCGTGGATCGGGGCCTTTGCCAGCGTCGGGGCGCTCGCGCTCTTGCCGGGGCTGAAGGAACGGCTCAAGGGCGACCTTCAGGCCCACGGCCTCGCCGTTTGCTTGGCGGTAGCGATGGTGCTGCTGTGGCCGCAGAGCGCGGTCAAAGGGCATACCCCTTCCGTCGTCGGCCGCGTGAGCGAGCTGGCTTCCATCGCCGACACCGCGAGCGCGGCGCCCTACAGCCCGCTGTACCAGCGCGTCTTGATCTGGTCGTGCGCCTGGCTCATGGGCCACGAGAACCCGCTTCTGGGCAAGGGTTGGGGCGTCTTCGAGCTCTTCTATCCGTTCTACCAAGGGCATGTGCTGGACCGCTACGACTTCTTCCGCACGATGCGCACCCACGCGAACAACTCGCCCAACGAGTGGCTGGAGCTGTTCGCGCAGACCGGCTTGCCGGGCGTGGGGGTGAACCTCTGGCTTTGGGCCATCCTCTTCTCATGCGCGTGGATGTGGTGGCGCCGCTTGCGCGAGGGGGGGCGCCCCCGCCCGGAGGCGCTGTGGGGCTGGGCCGCGATGTCGGGCGCCTTCGGGATGCTCGTCGACAATCAGCTCAACGTCTCGATGCACTTCGCCGTGCCGGGCTTCATCCTCTGGTGGCAGGCGGGGACCGCGATGGGCCTCGTCGAGCCGCCGCAGGGGGCCTGGAGGCAGGCGCGTATCGGGGCCGGCGCGGCCAAGGCCGCGGCCGTCCTGGCGGCACTGCTCGCGGCTTGGGGCTGCTTCTTCTGGTACGGCCAGTGGATGCGCGAGGTCCGCTACTTCGCCGGCTTCAAGCTGCTGCGCGCCGGCCGCATCCCCGCCGCCGTCGATCAGCTCGAGGCGTCGTTCCGCTACTTCCCGAACGAGGTCAACGAGGTCTATGAGCTGGGCAACGCCTACGCGCAGGCCGGGCGCTGGGACAAGGCGGCCTGGGGTTACCGGGCGGCGCTCAACGCGAACGCGGGCTACGACGAGATCTATTTCAACGAGGCGACGGTCCTTGGTGGCCGGCTCGGCCGCTTCGAGGAGGCGCTGGATTACTACCGGACCGCCTTCGCCATCAACCCGCTCTCGTACCCGATCACGGGCGCGTACACCCAGGCGCTCTTGCGCGAGCCGGAGAAGAACCGCGACGAGGCCATCGCCGCGCTCGAGCGGGCCGTCCACTTCTTCCCTGACGAGCCGGGCTTCCGCAACAACCTCGGCACGCTGTACAACCGCAAGGGCGACCGCGCGCACGCCATCGAGCTGTGGTCGGAGGCCTTGCGCCGCGCGCCGGACCAGCCCCAGGCGGAGATGAATCTGCGCGCCCTGGCGGCCGCCGGGCCCCGGGTCGGGGCCGCCGGAGGGGCCGAGCCCGAGCTCCTGCGCCGTAGCGATCGCTACCACGAGCTGGAGGCGCGTCTCAGCAAGCGGGATTTCACACCGGAGACGCTCGCGCTGGCCCGCCAAGTCGCCGCGTGGTTCCCTGATTCGCAGAAGGTCCGTTATTACTGGGGCAATCTGGAGCTGATCGACGGAAGCGCCGAGAAGGCGGTGGAGCTCCTCGAGCCGCTCGCCCAGGCCCAGCCGAAGCAGGCGGGGCTGCAGATGAACATCGGCCAGGCCTACGCGCGGCTCGGCCGCAGAGCGGAGGCGGCCGCGGCTTTCCAGCGGGCCTTTCGGCCGCGCCATAGGCGTGCGACGTGAACTGGTCCAGCTCGTCGTCGCCGATGGACTCGGGTCCCGATAAGTCCGGTGCGCTGAAGTCCGACGCCGTGTGGCTCGTCGTTTGCCTCGCCGTCGCGGCGGCGCTGCGCTTGCCGAGCCTTCTGCGTCATGACCTGTGGTTCGACGAGATATGGTCGCTGCGCCTCGCGCAGGCGGCGCCGGGGGTGGGCGAGATCGTTTACGCGGTGCCCACGAGCAACAACCATATCCTGATGACGCTGTGGCTGTACGCCGCGCGCGCGAGTTCCTGCGTAGCGCTGCTGCGCCTACCGTCCTTCGTCGCCGGGCTGGCCGCGGTCTGGGCCGCCATGGCCGTCGCGCGCCGCTGGGGCGAGGCCGAATGCCGCGCGGCCGGAGCGCTGTGCGCCCTGTGGTATCCCCTGCTGACCTACTCGACCGAGGCGCGAGGCTACGCTCTCGCGGCGGCCGCGGCGCTCGCATGCTGGGCGTGGCTGCGCGAGCCGCGCAGGGCGTGGGCTTTTGCCGTGGTCTGCTCCGTCGGCCTGCTCTCGCAGCTGATCTTCCTCTACGTCTACGCGGCTCTCGTTGCGGCGGAGCTTGTCTCCGGCAGGTCGGCGTCCGAAAGGCTTAAGAGGCACGCATTGCCGGCGCTCGTGCTCGCGGCTGTCTGCATCCCGCAGCTGCTGCGGTTGACGGTGGACGGTCCGCCCTACCGGTTGAGGATGGTGCTTGAGGAGGCTGCGGGCCTGTTATGGGCGACGCCGGCCACGGCGGCTGGCGCCGCGGCGGCGGTGCTTCTGTCGGGCCTTGCGGCGTGGCCGGTCGCTCGGGAGCTGCTTCACAATGACGACTGGGCTTTTATCGTCCCGCTTTTCGCCCTGCCTCTGGCGGCCGCGCTCACGCGTCCGCCCGTGCTCTTTTCCCGCTACTTTCTCCCGGCGGCGGCATGCGCGATCCCCGTCTTCGCCTCAGGCATCGTCCGCTGGTGGCGCGGCGGCCCCGACCCGGGGCACGGTAGCCCCGACCCGGGGCGCGGCGGCCGGGCCGTGGCCGCGGCGGCGCTGGCGGCCGCGTTCTGTTGCCTGCAGCTCGCCGCGTCGTCGCGCTTCTGGAAATACGGCCGGGGCGGATACGCCGAGGCGGTGGACTTCATCGCCTCCAGCGGCGGCACGGCGCGCGTGGCCGGCGACCACGATTTCCGCAACGGGATGCTTGTGGACTATTACGCCCCTCCCGTCCCTCCCGGGCGCATCGTCTACGTGCCGCGAGGCGAGGCGGCCATCCACGGAGCGGACTGGTTCGTGGCGCACCGGCTGGACCGCGACGAACTACCGCCGCCGGCCGTGCTCAAGGGCCCGCACGGCGTGCAGTTCAAGCTCGCGCGCGTCTTTCCGCACGCCGGACCTTCCGGCTTTGATTGGTACTTGTACCGGGCCGTCGATCGCCCGCTCTCGCCGCGCCCCGGGTCGGGGCCGCCGCGCGGCTCCAGAGGGTCAGACTCCGGCGGTGGAACGTTGAAGACTGCCCGTTGAGCTGAAGCATCGGCTCGTAGCCCGCCTCGATCAGACGCATCAGCTCCGGATCTTCGTCCGTATGCTCGTCCTTGGCCGCGACCAGCGTCGTCAACCCGGGCCCCGCCATGCGGAACACGATGCTGTCGAAGTACTGGGAGAACGGCCCGAACTCGCAGCCGACGTCGCGATAGAGCAGCGCGCCGCGGCTGAGGCGCCAGGCCCCATATAATTGGCGGCCGAAATCCACCAGCGGGTCCGGCCATCGGCGCCATGAGATACCCAGGAAGAAGAGCGCCGAAAGGCTCAGGCCAAAGACGAGCGCGGTGTCCGTCCACGTCCAGCCGGAGGCTTCGGGCGACCGCGACCCGGAAGGCATCGTGGCCATGTCATGAATTTAACGCTCGCCCGGATGCGAAAAACGCAGGATATTGACATTGCAAGAGAGACCGCTATACTCAGGGTACGCCGGAAAACGGCGGAAATTCAACTACAATGCCGCAGTTCCAAAAGATCAGGATCGGCGACATCCTCGTCCAGCGCCGGGTGATCATGCCCGAGCAGCTCGACAAGGCCCTCAAGGCACAGAAGCAGTCGGGCGGGCTTCTCGGCGAGGCGATCGTCAAGCTCGGCTTCGCCACCGAGGAGGCGATCGCCATCGCCATCTCCCAGCAGATCGGGGTGATGTACGCCTCGAAGGAGAACAAGATCCTGAAGGTGGAGCGTTCCCAGAAGCTCGACCAAGTGGTCAACGAGCGCTTCGCCCGCGACAACCTCGTCCTGCCGCTGTTCATGGACGACAAGATGCTCGCCGTCGCCATGGCCGACCCGGACAACATGATGGTGCTCGACAACCTGAAGATGGTCACCGGGCTCGAGATACAGCCGTACATCTCGACGCGGGGGCAGATACTGAAGGCTATCGACGAGTTCTACGCGGGCGGCTCGGACCTCCCCGAGAAGGCGATGGCGGGCAAGGACGGCAAGGACGGCGCCTCGGGCGATGGGGAGGTGGACACCACCGACGCCCGCGTGGACCTCGACAAGGTCATGACCGAGTCCAAGGGCTCGGGCGTCATCACCTTCGTCAATGCGATGCTCAAACAGGCGATCGCCGAGCGCGCCTCGGACATACACCTCGAGGCTTACGACGAGCGTGTCACCCTGCGCTTCCGCATCGATGGCGTGCTCTACTAGCGCATGCCGCCGCCCAAGGACCTGTTCCTCGCTATCGTCAGCCGCGTCAAGATCATGGCGAAGCTCGACATCGCCGAGCGCCGCCTGCCGCAGGACGGCGCCATCACCATCATCCTGCAGAGCCGCAAGATCGACTTGCGCGTCTCGATCTGCCCCACGGTGTTCGGCGAGAAGATCGTCATGCGCGTGCTCGACAAAGGCTCGGCCCAGCTCAGCATTGACAAACTCGGCTTGGAGACCAAGCAGAAGGAGGACCTGCTCAAGGCGGCGAATTTCCCGCACGGGCTCATCTTCATCACCGGCCCCACCGGTTCCGGTAAGACGACCACGCTTTACACCGTCCTGCAGACGGTGAAGTCCCCCGAGGTCAATATCATGACCATCGAGGACCCGGTCGAGTTCAAGCTGGACGGCATCAACCAGGTGCAGGTGCGCGCCGCCATCGGCCTCACCTTCGCGGGCGCCCTGCGCTCGTTCTTGCGCCAAGACCCCGACGTCATCCTCGTGGGCGAAGTGCGCGACAAGGAGACGGCGGAGATCTGCGTCACCGCGGCCCTCACCGGCCACCTGGTGCTCTCGACTCTGCACACCAACTCGGCCCTCGAGTCGGTGCCGCGCCTGGTGGACCTCGGCATCGAGCCGTTCATGCTCTCCTCGAGCCTCTGCTGCCTCGCGGCCCAGCGCTTGGTCCGCCAGCTCTGCCCCGCCTGCAAACGGCCGTATCAGCCGGCGAAGGACGCGCCCAAGGAGCTTGAGCAATGCGCGAAGGAGTCCATGCTGGCCGCTCTGCCCAACCCGGCCAATATCTTGTTTTATAAGGAAGGCGGCTGCGAGAAGTGCTCGCGCACCGGCTATCTGGGGCGCAAGGCCGTCTACGAGATCTATTTCATCGGCAGGGAGCTCAAGGACACCATCTACAAGACCGGGGGCGACGTGTCGAAGCTAAGGGAGGTGGCCGCCTCCGCCGGGACCTGGAGCTTGCGCGCCAGCGCCTGGCGCAAGGTGCTCGAGGGCGTGACCAGCGTCGAAGAAGCGCTCTCCGTCACTTCCGGCGATCTCTGACCCGGGGCCGGTCCCGGCTTCGGATACCAAAGCGTCTCAATACCTGTTAATATTACGGGCGGTGGAAGCGAAGCGCGCGTCCTGTCGCCGATCTCCGCTCGGCGGAAGTCGATGAGAGGCGCATTCCTGGTCCGACTCTCGCACTGGGCCCGTCTCGCGCGCTGGCGCGACCGGTCCCCCGCGATCTACGCCGCGGTATTCATCGCGTCGGCCGTCGCCGTGTCGGCGGCCTGGCCGATCATGCGCACGGACACGGACCTCTGGTATCACCTGGCCGGAGGGCGGTTCCTCGCCGAGACCGGCCATATCCCCACCAACAGCTACTTCCCCTTCCTGCAGCCGCCCAGGCCTTACGTCGATTACTATTGGCTGTTCCAGGCGCTGGTCTACCGGGTCTTCCGCTGGGGCGGCTGGGGCGGCCTGGTGGCCCTGCGCACCGTCCTCTTCGCCGCCCTGGCGGCGCTGCTCGGCGTATACGCCTTCTCGGGCCGCGTGCGGCGGCCGGCATGGTCGGCTTTCCTGACCGTCCTGCTGCTCATCGCCCTTTTTCCGCGCTGTCTGGTCCTGCGCCCCCATCTGTGCGAGTACCTGCTGATCGCCGCGTTCCTCTTCATCCTGGAAGAGCGTCCTCGCTGGGCATGGCTCTTGCCGCCGCTGGGCGTGCTGTGGGGCAATCTGCACGGCGTCAGCTACCCGGTCCTATTGTGGCTGTGCGGCAGCTACGTCGGAGAGCGACTCCTGGCGCGCTTGCCCTGGTCGCCGGACCGCGAGCGCCGCGCCCTCGACGACACCACTTTCGCCTGCGCCGCGCTGGCCATGGCGGCCGTGTTCGTGACTCCGTTCGGCCACCATCTCATCGATGTGCCCTTCATCCCTCTCGATCGCGTCCGCTATCAGGTCGGAGAGCTGCATCCCGTCCGGTGGGGCGACTTGGTCAACTGGGCTCTGGTCGAAGGCGGCCCGTCGGGCCAGACCGCCTTCAACATCTTCCTCGTCCTCGGGGGGCTCGCGTGGATCGAGGCCGCGCGGCGCGGGCGGGCGCGCGCGGCCCATCTGCTGCTGCTGCTCGGCGGGATGCTGCTGCTGACCCGCTGCCGGCGGTTCTTCTACGAGATGGCGCTGTTCTCGCTGCCGCTGTTGCGGGACCACCCGCCGTTCAAGGGGCCGAGGCCGAGGGGGGTGATCGCGGCTTCGCTCGTGGCCGCGGCGCTGGTCGCCTCGAGCTTCGCGCCGCTGGTCAAGCAGCTCCGCGACCGCCCCGCCTACCCGTATTCGGTGGAAAGCCTGCCGCAGGGGGTGACGGCATTCCTCAACAAGGAGGGGGGAGGGGGGAAGGTGTTGCAGCACCCCGACCTCGGCGGGTACTACGAGTGGGAAGTGGTCCCGCGCTATCGCATCGGGATGGACATGGAGTTGCCCTTCATGTTCAGTCAGGAGGATTTCTTCCTCGCCCATCAAGCCTTCGCCAGCCGCACGGCGCTCAAGTACTTCGTCGAGACCTACCACCCCGAGTTCATCGCCGCGCCCCGGGCCCGCCCCGGCTTCATGGAGGTCATCAAAGGCTTCCCGGAGTACCGGCCCGTCTTCACGGACGAGGACGCGGCCCTCTACGCCAGTCGCAAGCTGCGCCCCGCGTTGGTGCGGCGCTGGGAGCTGCCGGTCAATCCCATGATGCTGCCGGAGGTCGACTCGACCACGCTTAAGGCCACCGGCCCCTTCGAGGGCTGTGTGCCGGGATTCATCGCGCGCATGATCGCGGTCGCGCCGGACAATCCGGTCCCGCGGGCCGTGGCCGCGCGCTCCTGCACCGAGCGCGGCGACACGGCGAAGGCCGAGGCCCATGCGCGCGTCATGATCCGCATGCTGCCCGAGATGGCCGTGGGCTGGCGCCTGCTGGCCGAAGCCTACGAGAAGGGCGGGCGCGACGCCGACGCCGCGGCGGCCTACGAGCAGGTTTTACGGCGGGCGCAGCGCACCTCCGAGTTCTCGACCACGCACCAGCGGCTGGCGAACCTGTACCGCCGCCTCGGGGACGTCAAGCGCGCCGCGCGTCACGACTATCTTGTCGACCCTGCGCTGCCGCCGATGGAGGGATCGAACAATAACGCCGGCGCCGGGGCGCGGACTGGCGGGAAGGAATTGTCGCGTCCCTGACGTCGTTTTTCCGATGACGGCGAGATGGCCGTCTCTTGACTATTGCGGAGTCGCCTGATAAACTAGCCGCGGTGGGAAAATTCTCGTATACCGTGCAGGATTCGCGCGGCGAGACGAGCTCAGGGACGCTCGATGCCGCCGACGAAAACACGGCGATCAGCAGCCTCCAATCCAAAGGCTTCTTCATCCTCTCTCTCCAGGCCGAGCGGGCGGCCGCGAGCGCCGGCGCCGCCGCGATGTTTCGCGGCGGCGGCGGCGTCAGCGGACGCGACCTCGCTTTCTTCGCCGAGCAGTTGGCCACGTTGCTCAACGGCGGCGTCCCGCTGGTGCGCACCCTGTCGCTGTTAGGCGAGCATTCTGAGAACCGGGCGCTGAAGGCGGCGGTGGGGCAGGTCACCAAGGATGTCGCCAGCGGCTCGGCGCTGTACAAGGCGCTCGAGCGCCACCCCCAGGTCTTCAACTCGCTTTGGATCTCGCTGGTCCAGGCGGGAGAGATGGGCGGACAGCTTCCGAAGGCCCTCAAGCAGGTCGGCGCGTACATCGAGGCGCAGGAGGAGCTGAAAGGCAAGGTCATCACCGCCATGGCCTACCCGGCGGTCCTGGCCATGATCTCCGCCGGCGTGGTCGCGTTCTTCATCCTCAAGATCGTCCCGACCTTCGCCGAGATCTTCAAGAGCTTCAACCTGAAGCTGCCTCCGCTGACGCTGTTCGTGATCATGTGCTCGAATCTCCTCGTCAATCACCTGGTCACGCTCGTGGTCGCGACGCTCTCGGGAGTGTTCCTCCTCAAGGGCTATCTGCAGACCGAGGCGGGCCAGATGGCGAAGGCCGAGTTCCTGTTCTCGATCCCCTTCTTCGGCACCTTCGTCAAGAACGTCCTCGTGGAGCGCTTGCTGACGACCCTCTCGACGCTGATCGAGAGCGGCGTCAGCATCCTCAACGCGATCTCGGTGCTCGAAGGCGTCTTCGCCGACAACCTGCTGTTCCAGCGCGCGCTGAAGGTGGTGAAGGCGGACGTGGCCGCGGGCAAATCGATCTCGGCCGCCTTCAAGAAATCCGGGGTCTTCCCGGGCCTGGTGACCGAGATGATGTGGATGGGAGAGGAGTCGGGCAAGCTTCCCGAGATCCTCGCGACGCTGTCGAACTTCTTCCGCGGGCAGATCGACCAGTTCATCCGGCGCTTCACCTCGATGATCGACCCGATCATGGTGGTGTTCATCGGCTGGTCGCCGTGATCGTGTTGTCCATCTTCATGCCGATCTTCCAGCTATCGCAGATCGGCGGAAAATAGTGCATAATCGGGTTGCCCGCCGGGTTCGGGCACGAAGCAGGAGGGTCAGCATGGCAAGGCAGCGAGCAGTCAGACGAGGAACGGCAGGCTTCACGCTTATCGAGTTGCTGGTGGTCGTCATGATCATCGGCATCTTGGCGGCGATGGCCATCCCGCAGTATTTCAAGGTCGTGGAAAAGTCACGCACCGCCGAGGCCCGGGCCTTCATTAGCTCTTTGCGGTCGGCCCAAGAGGCCTACCTGGCCCGCAATGGCGTCTACGCCACCGACATCAACAAGCTGGACATCTCGTTCGGTAACTGCAACGGCAGCGGGTCCAGCTGCGGCATGAAGGACTTCACCTTCCAAACGCTGCAGGCCCTCGCCAGCTGCCCGGGAAGCTCGACGGCGATCCCGGGCTGGAACGTGGCGGTCATCCGCGCGGGACCGGCCGGAAAGTACGGCAACTATAACGTCAACTACGACCGCTGCACCGACAGCTACTTCGCGGGCGACACGACGACGAATTCGGACTTGATGCAGTAGGGAGCGGCGCCGTGCCTTCGCCTCACCGCGGCGGGACGCGCTCGGGCGCGTCCCGCCGCCGCTTTTGCGGCCGGCTGCGCCGTAACATTTTGTTAACACGGTCGAAATAAGCGATTAACCCAGCAGGGTTAAAGTTGGATCGAATGGCCAGGACGCTCCTCGCGGGCGCCCGGACGCGACGCCGGA
>JAPLKK010000231.1 GCA_026388115.1 Elusimicrobiota bacterium
CATCGCTCGAAGGCTTTGGCCCGCCGCGCTCGGCTGCCTGGCCTGGGGCGCCTGGTGCTTCGCCCGATCCGGCTTCGTGCAGGAGGCGTCGGAGTGGGCGGCCTCCTACGAGGGCCGCGCAAGCGGCGCTTGCTGGCGGGTCCCGCTGGCCAACGCGCGATACTTCTCCGCCGCCTTGGGAGGTTGTTTCCTGCCGGGCCGCCATGGCGACGGCCCCGCGGCGGCCGCCTTGGGCGCGGCGCTCATCGCGCTTTGCGCCTATCAGGCGCTGCGGCGCCTGCGCCGCCGCCTCGACGACCCGCTCGCCTGGATGCTCGTCGCCGCGGCCGGCATGCACCTGTTCTGGGGCTGGCAATACGAGCGCTACTGGATCCCGCTGCTGCCTCTGGCGCTTTGGACCGCGTCCGAAGCGCTGGGCAACGGCGCACCGGTGGTGTTGGGAGCCCTGCTCGCGGCTCAGCTCGCCTTCCACACCGGCCATTGGCTGCGCTCCACGCCGTGGTCCGAGCCGGAGCTGAAGGCGAGCTACGCCTGGCTGCGCGAGCATTCGGCGCCGGGCGACGTCTTGTCGAGCACGCTGTATGCCCGCGACGGCTTCTATGCCTCCCGGCCGAGCCTGCCCTTGGCCGACAGGCCGGACGCGCGGGCGCAGGCGGAGCTCCTGCAGAAGTGGAAAGTCCGCTACGTGCTCTTGCAGGAGCTGGACCTCGGCTTCACTCTTGATGCTGCGGCGCATGACCGGCGCGCGATCGACCGCGTCGGCCGCAGCCTGCGTGACCCGCGCTTTTTCCGCCCGGTGTTCGACGACGTGAAGGGGGGCGCCGTGATCTACGAGGTGCGATGACGCGGCTCGCGGATCGCTGCGCGGTCGCCGCCCTCGGCCTCCTCTTCGCCGCGCATTTCCTGATCGCCGCCCGCTCCCACGTGGACGTGCCGTACTGGGACGATTGGGACCATCGCTCTTCTCGCGCCATGAGGAGAGCTGGAGCGTGCCGACCAAGCTCCAGTTCTGGGCCGGCTATCATCTGGACAGGTTGAACTACGCGCACCAGCAGCGGTTCAACTTCCTCCTGTTCGGTTTGAGCTTGCTGGCCGTGGGGGCGCTCCTGCGCCGCTCGTGCCCCGGCCTGCCGGTGTGGGCCGTCTGCGCCTTTTTGGCCTTCGCGCTCAGCCCCCGCGCGCATCAGGCGTTCGCCTGGGCGCATGACTCGACCCACCATTACGCGATGCTCGGCTTCTTCGGGGCGGTGCTATGTCTTTTCCGCGACGAGCTTGCTTGGCCCTGGGCCGCGGCGGGGGCTGCCTGCGCCCTGACCTCGATCGTGTCGCATTCGTTGGGGCTTCCCGCCATCGCGGCGGTGTGGCTGGCGTTTTGCGCCGTCCACGCCGGCAGGGGAAGAGGTCCGTCGGCGCCTGCCGCCGGCGCGGCGGCCCCGACCCCTGGGTCCGGGGCCCCGATCCGGGGCGTGGCGCTCGCCATCGGCGCCGCGCTCGTCGTCTGGCTTTTATTCTATCCCGCCCGGCCGTCGCGCATCCCGGCCACCGCCTTTTGGACGATGCGCTACTGGCGCTTCTTCTTCAACTTGGTCTCGTGGGGCTTCGGGAGTGAGCAGATCTCGCTGACGCTGGGGATGCTCTGCTTCTGCGTGGCCGCCTACCCGTTGTTTCGCCGGCTCCGGGATCGGCCGTCGCCGTCCGAGGCCGCGGCGCCGGCGGCCCTGCTCGGCCTGTTGGCGGCGCTGGCCGGCGTGGCTCTCGGGCGCGCGGCCATCGGCCTCGACTACTCGAAAGCGTCGCGCTACGCGGCCGTCGCCGTGTGGTTGGTCCCGCTGAGCGCCGCGGCGTGGCATCGCGCGCTGCGGGGGTCGTCGAGGCTGCCGTCCGCCTTGGCCGCCGTATGGCTGCTCGCCGGGCTGGGCCACTTCTGGCAATGGGATTTCTCGGTCTACCGCCTGGAGGCCGAGGACCGCCGGGCGGGGCTCGCCTGCGTCCGGGCTTACTACGGCGGCCGGGGGCCGGACGTGTGCCCTACCGTATACTACGCGCCCCTCGCCGAGCAACTTGACAGGGCGCGCAGGCTGGGCATCGCGTTCACGCGGACATCCGCTGACTAATCCGAGCTTGACATAGGGCCTTCCAGGATGTTTAATCACTTCATACGAGCCTAGTGCTCGGGCATCAATAAGGCCGGAAATCTAAAATCCTTACTCCTAATTCTTCATACCGGCCGAAAGGAGGGTGCAAAGCATGACGAAGAGCAAGAGCAGCAAGGGCCTCGCGAGACTCGGGTTCACGCTCATCGAGTTGATGATCGTGGTTGCAATCATTGGTATCTTGGCGGCTATCGCCATCCCGAAGTTCGCGGAGCTCATCCGCAAGTCGAACGAAGGGTCGTCCAAGGGCAACCTTGGCGCGATCCGCTCCGCCCTGAGCATCTACTACGGGGACATGGAGGGGCTGTATCCGACGGACCTGAACTCCCTGACGAACGGGGGTAAGTACCTGTCGACCATCCCGAAGGCGAAGGCGCCAAACTACCACGCGGACTCGGCGACGGTCTCCCAGAACTCGGGAACGGCCTCGCTCACCGACGCGGGCGGTTGGGCGTACGTCAACTCGCCTGGCGATGCGAACTTCGGTACGATGTGGGTCAACTGTACCCACACGGACACGAAGGGCAGTCAGTGGACCACCTACTGAGTCCGCTGGACGCATGAACGATCGGCCTCCCGGCGCGAGCCGGGAGGCCGATGTGCGTTGCTGGGTCCCTCACCCCGGCCATCTCCCCGAGGGAGAGGGCGCTGATATGAACGGATGATGATCGCCTTCGCTTTCGTCCTGGGCCTTGTCGTCGGCTCCTTCCTGAACGTCTGCATCCATCGGCTGCCCTTGGACGAGTCGCTGTTGCGGCCGGGCTCCCGCTGCCCGCGCTGCCGGCACCCGATCGCCCCTTACGACAACATCCCCGTGCTGAGCTTCCTGCTCCTGCGGGGCAGGTGCCGGCATTGCCGGCACCCTATTTCCGCTCGCTATCCCGCCGTGGAGGCTTTGACGGCGGCCCTGTTCGCGGCGCTGGCTTGGCGCTGGTCGTGGCGGCCCGAGTGGGCCGCGGCCGTCTGCGCTGCCTCGGCCTGCCTGCTCGCCATCGCCTTCATCGATTGGGATACGTTCTTGATCCCGGACTTGTTGTCCCTGGGGCTCGCGGCCGCCGGCTTGGCCGCCTCGCCGCTCAACCCGCTGCTGGTCGGTCCCTGGGCGGCCTCCTTGGCGGGTTCCGGTCCCGCCGTTCGCTTCGGCTTCTCCGCGGCGGGGGCGGTCCTGGGGTTCGCCCTCTGCTGGGGCATCGCAGCCTTCGGCGAGTGGCTGTTCAAGAAGGAGGCG
>JAPLKK010000149.1 GCA_026388115.1 Elusimicrobiota bacterium
TCACTGATGGTCGACCGGCTTACGTCGGCCTAAGCCGGCTGGGATACTCTGTTCGCAGGCTCAACGCCGGCTATGGGGCGTCTCCAGAGGTACTCGACAAGGTCGTCCCACGCGTCCATCGCGTATCGGCGTTGCTGAAGAGGTGGATCTTGGGCATTCACCAAGGAGCAGTCAGAGTGAGACATCTGCCCGCCTACCTGAACGAATTCACATTCAGGTTCAATAGGCGCGGCTCGCCCCATCGAGGCATGCTCTTCTATCGGCTGGCACAGCAGGCGGTCGCGATCGAGCCGCTCCGTCGCCGCAAACAGTCCAAATTAACTTCCGGTTGAGCCAAGTGCATATGCCAGGTCCTATCGAATCAAAAATACATGGGTCTGGAGAGGGACCACTGGCACGGTAAGCGAGTTGAGCAACGGCGCGGTAACGCGGAGGTCGCCTTAAGGCGGCTGCCCTTTTTAGACGACTTTAGAGCTTTTCTGGCAGCCATCGAGATCCCGACATTATGAAGGGCAGTGCGTGAGCGGCTTGAAGTCTAGAACGAGCGGACAATGGTCACTATACGCCTTCCACTTGGGGAACTTCTCAATAGTTACCTGGATTCCGGCCACCCAGTCCTTCGGAAGGAAAACGCAGTCAACGTGGTAGGGGGCTTTCTCCATGTACCGGAAGTACAACGCATGTTCCCGCTCCTTCCCGTGCGGTTCCCCCCTGGCGGCATGATAGGCGCTGACAAGTCCAAAATCCTTCTCCATACGGCTCACGAAGGCTGAATGATTCGGCTCATGCTCATCGTCCCAGATGCGGTTGCTGTTAAGGTCACCAGCGACGATTACATCTCCGGCCCGCAGGAAGTCGGCATGGGCATCTACAGCCGCATGAGCCTCCTCGATGTATCCAGGTTTCTGGGTCCACAGCGCCAAAAGTCCAAGAGGTGTCGGTCCATCAATCCTCAAGCAAATGGAAAACTTTCCATTACCCGCTCCCGCTTGGCGCGTCAGCTTGTAATCGCCAAATCCAAAAACGCCTAGCCCCTTGGTTTGGTTCACGCCCTCCCATTCAAAAGCGGGCTTGGGGTCGATGGATATGGCGCGAAGGAACTCGCTGCGTGATGGGTTAGCGCACTCAGGGATGATGGCCACGTCCGGGCGCAGTGAAACTAATGGCTGAAGCTTCTTGTGGAGGGCTTGGTGGCAGTTCCAGACGATGAGCCGCATAATTCCTTACGGCGGAGAAAATTGGAGCCACCACGTGGATGGTTCTGCCGTTTGAAACAGCATACAGAAACTCCTTCGCCTTGTTGGCCAAGGGACTCTTGCATCAAAGCGGGCTGCGGGAATAGGGTTCGAACGGAAACCTAGATGCCGCCGAATCGGCGATGGCGCTTCTGGTACTCGGCGATGGCCTCGAGCAGTTGCGCCTCCCGGAAGTCGGGCCAGAAGACCGGCGTGACGTAGAACTCCGAGTAGGCGCACTGCCACAGGAGGAAGTTCGACAGCCGCATCTCACCCGATGTCCGGATGACGAAGTCCGGCTCGGGCAGGCCCGCAGTGTACAGCTTGGCCGCCAACGCCGCCTCGTCCACGTCCTTGACCCCGTCCTTGATGAGCGCGTTGACGGCGTCCACGATCTCCTGACGCGCGCCGTAGTTGAGCGCAAGGTTCACGACGAGGCCCGTGTTCTCCCTGAGGCGCTCGATGCTGCGCGCGAGTTCCATCTGCACCGTCTTCGGCAGCCCGGACAGACGCCCCGAGGCGCGCAGCCGGGCGTTGTTCTTGTCGAGCTCGGAGACCTCTCGCTTGAGCGCCCACGAGAGCAGGCTCATCAGCTCGGTGACCTCGTCTTTAGGCCGCAGCCAGTTCTCGGTCGAGAAGGCGTAGAGGGTCAGCACCTCGATGCCGAGCTTGCCGCAGGTGCGGATGGCGGCGCGGACGGAGTCGACGCCGAGCTTGTGTCCCGCCACGCGCGGCAGCCCGCGGCTCTTGGCCCAGCGGCCGTTGCCGTCCATGATGACGGCGATGTGGCGGGGCAGGTTCGCCGGGTCGAGCCCGTTCGAGGCCGCATAGGCGGCGGCCGCCACCCGAGGCTCGACGGAAGGGGTCGGCTTTGCGGCGGAGTGGGCCACTAGACCGTCGAGAGTTCTTTCTCTTTGGCGGCCAGCGCCTCGTCCACCTTCTTGATGTAGGCGTCCGTCAGCTTCTGGATGCGCTCCTCTTCGCGCTTGCGCGCATCCTGAGGGATTTTCTTATCCTTCTCGCCCTTCTTGACCTTTTCGATGGCGTCGCGGCGCTCGTTGCGCATGGCGATGCGGGCCTCCTCGGCGGTGTGGCCGAGGACCTTCACCATGTCCTTGCGCCGCTCCTCGGTCATCGTCGGCATCGTCAGCCGGATGACGCCCTTGCCGTCGTTCTGGGGCTGGACCCCGAGGTCGGACTTCTGGATGGCCTTCTCGACCGCGGTGATGACCGTGGCATCCCAGGGACGGATCTCGAGCGTGCGCGCCTCAGGCACGCTGATCGCCGCGACCTGCTTCAAGGGGACAGCCTGGCCGAAGTACTCGACCCGGATCGGGTCGAGGATCTGCGGATTGGCGCGCCCGGTGCGGATCTGGGCCAGCTCCTGCTTGAGCTTCTCGAGCTTGCCCTTCATCCCGTTGTCTGCGGCGGAAAATATCTCTTCTACCATGTTCACTCCCGGATCAATGTGCCGACTCTCTGGCCCGCGACGGCGCGGGCGATGTTGCCGCTCACGCCGAGGTTGAAGACCACGATCGGCAATGCGTTCTCCATGCACAACGTCAGCGCCGTCGAGTCCATCACGCGCAACCGCCGGCGGATGGCGTCCATGAAGGTGAGCTCGGGGATCTTGCGCGCCTTCGGGTTGCTCACCGGATCGTCGGTGTACACCCCGTCCACCTTGGTCGCCTTCAAGAGCGCGTCCGCCTCGATCTCGGTCGCGCGCAGCGCGGCGGCCGAGTCCGTCGTGAAGTAAGGATTGCCCGTTCCGCCCGCAAAGATGACCACGCGCCCCTTCTCGAGGTGGCGGATCGCGCGCCGGCGGATGTAAGGCTCGCAGAGCTGGCTGACCTGGATCGCGGACTGCACGCGCGTCGGCACGCCGATCTCCTCGAGGGAATCCTGCAGGGCCAGCGCGTTGATGATGGTCGCCAGCATCCCCATGTTGTCGGCGGTGACGCGGTCGATGGCCTCGCCGCGGTCCTGCGCGCCGCGCCAGATGTTGCCGGCGCCGACGACGACGCCGACCTGCACGCCTTTCTCGAAGGCGCGCTTGATCTCGCGGCAGATGTGGTTCAGGGCCCGCGACTCGATGCCGCGGCGCCCTGTTCCGGCCAGCGCCTCGCCGGAGAGCTTCAGCAGGACGCGCTTGTACTTCTTCGGCGAGCTTTTCGGCCCCGGATCTTCGCCCACGGGCGCGCTATTCCCCTAGCTGGTAGCGCGCGAAGCGCACAATCTCGATCGCTCCGCCGGCCTTCGCCGCGGCGTCCTTCACCATGTTCGCGATCGGCGTCTTATTGTCGCGCACGTTCATCATCTCGAGCAGGCAGAACTGCTGGAAGAAGAGCTTATTGACCTTGCCCTCGACGATCTTCGGGATCGACGCCTCGGGCTTGCCCTCGTTCTTGAGCTGGACCGCGAAGATCTCCTTCTCTTTCTCGATCTCGGCGGCGGGCACCTCGGCCTTCGTCACCCACCGGGGCGAGCAGGCCACGATCTGCAGGCCGAGCTCCTTGGCCAGCTCGAGCGTCGCGTCGCTCTTGGCGACGTCGTCGGAGGCGCAGTTGAGCTCCAGGAAGGCTCCCTTCTTGTGCCCGACAGGATGCACGTAGTGAGCCAGCAGGCCGGGCCCGGAGAGCTCGAAGCGCTCGAAGCGCCGGCAGGACATGTTCTCGCCGAGTTTGCCGACGACCGGCTGGACGTCCGCGGCCGCGGCCTCGGACGAAGCGAGCTTGCCCTCGGCGGCCCTCTGCGCGAGGCCCTTCGCGAGGTTCTGGAAGTCCGGAGTCTTGGCGACGAAATCCGTCTCGCACAGGAGCTCGAGGATGGCGCCCTTCTTCCCGTCAGGCGTGATGTGGGCGGCGACGATGCCCTCACGGGTGGTCCGCGCCGACTTCTTGGCGGCGTCCGCCAGGCCCTTCTTGCGCAGGCTCTCCATCGCCTTGTCGAAGTCGCCGTTGGACTCGGTGATGGCCTTCTTGCAGTTCATCATGCCCGCGCCCGGGGGGGGACGGTCACGGCCTCGGCGATCGCCTCGACCGGCATCCCTTCGGCCGGCACCTCGGCCGGCACCTCGCCTTCGATCATCTGCACCTCGGCCTGCTCGACGGTGCCCTGGGTCTGCGCCTGGTCGCGCGCCATCTTGCCCTCGAGGATCGCGTCGGCGATGAGGCCGCTGAAGAGCTTGATCGAGCGGGCCGCATCGTCGTTGCCGGGGATGGGCAGGTCGACGAGGTCGGGGTCGGAGTTGGTGTCGCAAACGGCGACGATCGGGATATGGAGCTTGCGCGCCTCGACCACGGCCAGTTCCTGCTCGACGGGATCGATGAGGAACACCACGTCCGGCGGCCGCGTCAGCGTGCGGATGCCGGTCAGGAGCTTGCGCAGGCGGAACATCTCCTTAGAGAGCCGCGAGACCTCCTTCTTCGACAGGACGCTGAAGATGCCGTCGGTCTCCCACTTCTCCAGTTCCTCGAGCCGCTTGATCGACTTCTTGATCGTCTCGAAATTGGTGAGCGTGCCGCCCAGCCACTTCTCGGTGACGTAGGACGCTCCGCAGCGCTGGGCCTCGCCTTTCACGATCTCCTGGGCCTGCTTCTTGGTGCCGACCATCAGGATCACGGCGCCCTCGGCGGCCTTGTCGCGGATGTAGCCGTAGGCCTTCTTGAGCTCCTTGACCGTCTTCTGGAGGTCGATGATATGGATGTTATTGCGCTCGCCGAAGATGAAACGCCCCATCTTCGGATTCCAACGGCGGGTTTGGTGGCCGAAATGGACCCCAGCTTCCAGCATGGCCTTCATTGAGATGTTGATCATTTACGAGTGTACGACCTCC
>JAPLKK010000109.1 GCA_026388115.1 Elusimicrobiota bacterium
CAGCTCGAACCTGGACGAGTTCTTCATGATCCGCGTCGCCGAAACGGCGCGCTTGACGCGCAATCGCCCGGGGATGCGCCTGCCCGACGGGCTGACCCCGGCGCGGCTGTTGGCGCAGATGCGCGAGCAGGTGCTCGGCCAGAAGGCGAGGCAGGCGGCCGTCCTGCAGGACATCCTGGAGACGCTTGGCCGCAAGGGCATCCGCATCTACAAGGACTTTCACAACGACAACAGCCTCGACGCCGAGATCCGCGCGCGCCTGCCGAAGATGAGCTTTTGCGCGCGCAAGAACACCGAGTCTTTGCCGTACCTCGAGAGCGCGCGCATCCACGTCTTCGTCCGTTTCCCGGCCGACTACGTCATCCTTTCCATCGACGAGCGCGACGCGCGGCTGGTCGAGCTGCCGCCGGCCGGCGAGGGGGTGGTGCGCTACGCCTTGCTCGAGCGCTGGCTGAGCGCGCGGGCGGGCGAGCTCCTGGGCCGCACCGACATGATCGAGGCCTTCCCGTTCAAGGTGTTGCGCGACGCCGACCTGCGCTACCGCCCGGACGAGGAAGAGACGATCGAGGAGCAGATCGTCGAGGCGGTGATGCAGCGCTCACGGGCGCGCATCGTGCGTCTCGAGGTGGACGCGCTCGCTTACTCGGAAGGCGCGCTCTTCTTGGCCACGGCGCTGAGGCTCGACTCGGGCGCGCTCTACCGCTTTCCCTTGCCGCTCGACCTGCGCACGCTGGCGACCTTGTACCGCCTCCCCCAGTTCCAGTCGCTGCGCTATCCGGCCGTCAAGCCGGAGCTGCCCCCGCCGCTCAAGCGCAGGAGCGTGCTGTCGGTCGTCCGCGACCACGACCTGATCCTGCATCACCCCTACGACGCCTTCGACGTCGTGGTCTCCTTCCTTCAGGAGGCGGCCAAGGACCCCGCCGTCACGCAGATCTACCACACGCTCTACCGGACCAGCCGCGAGTCGCCCATCATCGACGCCCTATGCGACGCGGCCAAGGCCGGCAAGAAGGTGGCGGTCTACGTCGAGATCAAGGCCCGCTTCGACGAGCTCAACAACGTCCGCGTGGCGCGCGCCCTGCGGCAGGCGGGGGTGCAGGTCGTGCGGCCGCTCGGCGGCTTCAAGGTGCATTCGAAGCTCACGCTCGTCATCCGCGAGCAGGACGGCGAGCGGCGGGCCTATTGCCACCTCGGCACCGGCAACTACCACCCCGGCACGGCGCTGCAGTACACCGATCTCGGCTTGCTGACCTCCGATCCGGTGCTGGGCCAGGACGCCGAGGCCTACATGTCGGGCCTGACCCGGCTGGTCAAGTCGGCGCTGTTCAAGGACTTCCTCGTCGCCCCGCACGGCCTCTACGAAGGGATCCTGAGGCTCATCCACGGCGAGATCGCCGTGCAGAGGGCGGGCGGGCGCGGGCGCATCGTCGCGAAGATGAACTCTCTGGTCGACCGGCGCATCATCGAGGCGCTCTACGAGGCGAGCCGCGCCGGCGTGCGGGTCGAGCTCATCGTGCGCGGCATCTGCTGCCTCCGGCCGGGCATCCCGGGGCTCAGCGAGAACATCCGCGTCATCAGCATCGTCGATCGCTTCCTCGAGCACAGCCGCGTGTTCTATTTCCGCGCCGGCGGCGAGGACAAGGTCTACTTGTCGAGCGCCGATTGGATGCCGCGCAATTTCTACATGCGCTACGAGCTGGCCTTCCCCATCAAGGACCCGCAGCTCAAGCGCTTCTTCGTCGACACCGTCCTGGAGACGAGCCTGGCCGACAACACCAAGGCCTGGGTGCTCGGTCCCGACGGGCTCTACAGCCGTGTCGCGCCCAAGCCCGGCGAAAAGATGCTGCGCTCCCAGTTCCTCTTCGAGGACCTCGCGCGCCGCCAGTATCGCGACACGGTGCTTGCCGGGAGGATCGCCTGATGGCCAAGATAGCGAAGGACGCGACGGGCCTGATCGGAGGCATCGGGCTGGCGATGGTCGAGGCGGCCGAGAAGTCGGGGGCGCTTCGCCCCGGCATGACGCTGGTGGAGCCGACCAGCGGCAACACCGGCATCGCGCTGGCCTGGGTCTGCGCCGTGAAGGGCTACCCGCTCGTGCTGACCATGCCGGAGACGATGAGCGTCGAGCGCCGCAAGCTCCTGAAGTTCTTCGGAGCGACGCTGGTCCTGACCCCCGGCCCCGAGGGCATGACCGGCGCGGTGAACGAGGCGGCGCGGCTTTGCCGCGAGCGCCCCGGCCATCTGATGCTCCAGCAGTTCGAGAACCCCGCCAATCCCGAGATCCACGAGCGGACGACCGCCCGGGAGCTGTGGGAAGACACCGACGGCAAGATCGACATCCTCGTCAGCGGCGTGGGGACGGGCGGGACGTTGACCGGCGCGGGCCGAGCCCTCAAGAAGCTCAAGCCTTCCATCCGGCTCGTAGCCGTGGAGCCGGCGGCCTCCCCCGTCCTTTCCGGCGGCAAGGCCGGGCCCCACAAGATCCAGGGCATCGGCGCCGGCTTCGTGCCGAAAGTGCTCGACCGGAGCCTCATCGACGAAGTGCTGGTCGTCAGCAACGAGGACGCGGGCGCGTGCGCCCGCAAGCTCGCGAGGAGCGAGGGGCTGTTGTGCGGCATCTCGTCGGGCGCGGCGCTGTGGGCGGCCCTCCAGGTGGCCTCCCGGCCCGACAATGCCGGCAAGCTCGTCGTGGCCATTTTGCCGGACACGGGCGAGCGGTACCTGAGCACCTGGCTATTCGAGGCCGGGCTCGAATGACTCGCCCGGCACGGCGACAGAGGAGAACGACCTCGTCGCCAGGAGTAAGCTTATGATGACGGCGCGTGAGATCGAACGGATCGTCCAAAAAGTTGCCGAGGACCTCGGCAAGAGCCTCGGCGACGGGGACCCGTTGGGGCGCAAGCGCTCGGAGGAGCCGCTGCCTTCCCGGCCGCGGATCATCGAGGCCGTCGAGGCGGTGCGCTCGGCGCTGTTCCCCGGCTATTTCGACGCGCAAGGGTGCTCCGCCGGGACAGCCGTCTTTCACGTCGGCGCGGCGCTCGACGGCGCCCAACGGGTTTTCCGGGAGCAGATCCGCCGCGCGCTGTGCTTCTCATGCGGGGGGGGCATGCCCTACGAGAAATGCCGGGCAAGGGCGCGCGAACTCACCGCCGACTTCTTGAAGACCCTGCCGCGCGTCCGCCGCCTGCTGCTGGCGGACGTGCAGGCCGCCTACGAGGGGGATCCGGCCGCCACTTCCCACGCCGAGACGATCTTCTGCTATCCCGGCGTCTTCGCCATCATCTTCCAGAGGATCGCCCACGAGTTGTACCGGCTCAAGGTGCCGTTGATCCCCCGCATCATCACCGAGCACGCGCATTCTTTGACCGGCATCGACATCCATCCGGGGGCGGCCATCGGGCCGCGCTTCTTCATCGATCACGGCACCGGGGTGGTCATCGGCGAGACGACGACCATCGGCCGCAACGTCCGGCTGTACCAGGGCGTGACGCTGGGGGCCAAGAGCTTCCCGCTGGACAAATACGGCAGGCCGGTCAAGGGCATCAAGCGCCATCCCGACGTCGACGACGACGTGATCGTCTATGCCGGCGCGACCATCCTAGGGGCCATCCGGATCGGCAAGGGCTCGACCATCGGCGGCAACGTCTGGGTGACGGAACCGGTCCCGCCGGGCTCGAAGGTCCTGCAGGCCGGCCCGGCGCCGAGGGTCGGGGGCTCTCCGTCCGGCGGTCAGCGCCGCTTCAAGAAGAACGACGCGCAGCGGTGATACTTGTCGAGCGGTTCGGGCGGCAGGCCGAACCGGCGCGACAGCAGCCGGGTGAACTCCTCGAGCTTGGGGAGGTCCTTGAGCTTGCGTTCGAGGTCGCTCTCGGCGGACTTCACCTCCACCTCGAACTCGCAGAAGGTCGATAACGGGTGAGGGCTGCGGCCGCCCAGATGGAAGGCGAAGAGGCGGTCGAGCGAAGGCTCCAGGAAGGCGCGCTCGTCGCCCACCTCGAACTTTTCCTTCTGAAAGGCGCAGACCAGCGGAGCCGCGGTGATGCGCCGCAGGGTTCCCTCGCCCAGATGGCGCCGCAGGGCGCGCCTCATGACGGGGGCGGCGTGGTCTTGGATGATGCGCTGCACGGTCGTGTCGGAGAAATGCACGATGTCGTGATGGCTCTCCTCCATCGTCACCTCGCGCAGCTGCTCGGTCGAGAACTCGGAACGGTAGAGGACGCCCTTGCGGTGGTAGCCCGGACCTTTGTATTGCAGGTACACGCGCTCGCCGTTGCGCTTGTAGCGCAGGCGCATGCTGGCGCCGCGCTTGAAGATGGCCATGTCCGGCGTGTCGAGGAACTGGTCGAAGAACAGGACGCTGCGGGCATGACGGACGCCTTTGCGCTTCATGAGGAACAAGCGGATCTCCTCGAAATCCTCGGGCACGACGCGGCGCTTGGCCTCGATCTCGACGTAATGCGGGTCATCGATGGACAGGCGCCTGCAGATGTCTTCGGCTTGCGCCTCGACGGGATCCATGGCCGCGGGAGAATAGCATTTTGAACCTGCTCATCGTCCGGCACGCGCCGGCGGGGGACGCGAAAGAGAAGAAGGCGTGGGCCCGCACCGGCAAGCCCGATTCCGAGCGCCCGCTCTCCGCGCTCGGCCGCGAGAAGATGAAGGAGGCGGCCCTGGGTTTGGCCGAGGAGGTGGGTAAGCTGGACCTCGTCGCCACATCGCCCTACGCCCGCGCCTTCGAAACGGCCGTCATCGTGCGCAAGCGCCTGCGGGCGCCGCTGGAGGAGACGGACACGCTGGCGCCCGGCGCCAAGCCCGCCGCCTTCGCCGCCTGGCTCAAGAAGCGCACGGAGCGCTCCATCGCCGCCGTCGGCCACGAGCCTCATCTGGGCACGCTCATCGCCTGGCTGTGCACGGGCTCTTCCGTGCCTTTCACCGAATTGAAGAAAGGCCAGGCCTGCCTGCTCGATGTTCGCGAGCCGGCGCCGGGCGGCGCCCGCCTGGTGTGGTCGCTCGCGCCCGCCCAGCTGCGCGCGCTCGCGCGCCGCTGAATACGCGCGCGCACGCCCGCGCGCATGATATATTCCTCGAGCGTATCCGTTTTGCTTGCAGGGGTCAGTGTTTTTTGACAGAATAGACTCGCCGCACCTAAGAGAGGCCCTCCATGCTTGGATTCACTCCGCTGCTCATCATCGCCGTCGTCGCGATCATGTCTTCGATCAAGATCCTCAACGAGTATGAGCGCGGCGTCGTCTTCACGCTCGGCCGCTACAGCGGCTTGCGCGGGCCCGGCATCACCTTCATCTTCCCGGTCATCCAGCAGATGGTGCGCGTGAGCCTGCGGACGATCGTCTTCGACGTGCCGCCCCAGGACATCATCACCCGCGACAACGTCTCGCTCAAGGTCAACGCGGTCATCTACTATCGCGTGGTGGCTCCGGATAAGGCGATCCTGCAGGTGGAGAACTTCATCTACGCGACCAGCCAGCTCTCGCAGACCACCCTGCGCAGCGTGCTCGGCAAGAGCGAGCTCGACGATCTTCTCTCGAACCGCGACAAGATCAACATGGAGCTCCAGCAGATCCTCGACCAGCACACCGAGCCCTGGGGCGTCAAGATCTCGAACGTCGAGGTCAAGAACGTGGACCTGCCCGTCGAGATGCAGCGCGCCATGGCGAAGCAGGCGGAGGCGGAGCGCGAGCGGCGGGCGAAGATCATCCACGCCGAGGGCGAGCTGCAGGCCTCGGAGAAGCTGGCCCAGGCCGCCGCGATGCTGTCGCGCGACCCGGCCGCCATCCAGCTGCGCTACCTGCAGACCCTGACCGAGATCGCTTCGGAGAAGAGCTCGACGACTATCTTCCCCGTTCCGATCGACTTCATGGCGTCGTTCATGAAGAAGGGGACGAGCTGAGAGCACCCGACAAATTGCGCGGTCTGTACGTCCATATCCCGTTCTGCGCGGTAAAGTGCTTTTATTGCGACTTCACCGCGTTCTCCGGCCAGAAGTCCCAGGCGGCGCGGTATCTGCGCGCGTTGGAGAGGGAGTTCGAGATGACGCGCCAGGGGCTCTCCTTTGACACGCTGTATATCGGCGGAGGGACGCCGAGCGAGCTGAGCGCTTCGGAGATCGCCGAGCTCTTGCGCAATGTCGGGGGGGAGTATCGCGAGGCGACCTTCGAGGCCAGCCCGGACAGCCTGGACGCGGAGAAGATCTCCGCCCTGCGCTTGGGAGGGGTCACGCGGCTCTCTCTGGGGCTTGAGACCGCCGAGGACCGGCTCCTGCGGTCGGTCGGGCGGCGGCACACCTGGAAGGATTTTCTGCGGACCTACGACGCTTGCCGCGCGGCGGGCTTTTCGGTCAACGTGGACCTGATGTACGCGCTTCCGGGGCAGACGCTCGCCGAGTGCGACCGGAGCCTCGACGCGGTGCTCTCGCTCTCGCCCGACCATCTGTCGCTCTACGGCCTGCAAGTCGAGGACCGCACGCTCTTCGGCAAGCGCGAGGTCGAGGTGGACGAGGACTTGGCGCGCTCCATGTTCGAGTCGGCGCTCGACCGCCTGGCGGCGGCGGGCTTCGAGCATTACGAGATCTCGAATTTCGCCCGCCCGGGGCACCAATCGGTCCACAACCGCATCTACTGGCGCAACGGCGAGTATCTCGGCCTAGGCTGCGGGGCGTCGAGCTTCTTGAACGGGACGCGGCGGGCCAATCATGACCGGTTGGGCGACTACTGCGCCGCGGTCGAGGCCGGCCGTCCGCCGATCGCCGAGGCGGAAAGGCTCGACGGCCGCCGCGCGCTGGGCGAAAAAGTCCTCTTGGGCCTGCGGTTGATCGAAGGCATCGATTGGACCCCCGAGTTCGATTCCGCTTTCCCTCGGGAGAAACGGCATGTCGTCGAGCGCGGCTGGGCCGTGCTCGACGACGACAACCGCCTGCGCCTGACCCGCGAAGGGGTCTTCCTCGCCAACAAGGTTTTTGCCGAATTCGTCGAGCCGTTCAGGAGCCCCGGGCCCGGGGCCCTTCAGGAGGCCGCCGCTTGAAAACCTTCGTCCTCGACACCAACGTCGTCATCCACGACCCGAATTCCATCTTCGCCTTCGAGGGCGCGAAAGTCGTCCTCCCGCTGCCCGTCATCGAGGAGCTCGATACCTTCAAGCGCAATAATGACGAGCGCGGCCGCGCGGCGCGCCTGGTGGCGCGCAAGCTCGACGGCTCGCGCGCCAAAGGC
>JAPLKK010000252.1 GCA_026388115.1 Elusimicrobiota bacterium
TTGTTCCTTCTCGACCACCCCGAATGCCAGGCGTCGCTCCACCACCCGCGTCACGCAGTGGTAAATCACCGGGCGTTCATACGAATCCTTCCATGGGGCCAGCCAGCGCGCGCGGCGCGGTGCGGCTTCAGAAAAGGCAGCAGACGCCGGACGGCGTCGCGGGATGTCATCGGACTAAGATAGCAAAAGTTTATATAATCCGCCGAAGACGATGCCGTTTGTCTTCGCCCTTCTTCTCGCCTTGTTCTGCCCCGCCGCCGCGCCCGGCGCGGGCGCCGCCGTCGAGCCGGACACCGCCAAGGCGCAGGCGGCCGCTCCCAACGAAACGCAAGCCGAGCCCGCGAAGGTTCCGGCCGAGGCGAAACGGCCGGCCGCGCGGGTGAAGGCCAAGCCCGCCCAGCACAAAGCCGCCAAGAGCAAGAAGGCCCGCAAAGAGGAAGCGCCCGCGCCTTCCCACATCGCGCTCAGCACCGTGCCGATCTCGCTCGCGTGGCCGCCGCAGGATCTCGTCATGGCCATGGCGCCGGGCGAGATGGTCTTCGGCGCGGTGAGCAATCCGAACGTGCCCTTCCGCATCAACGGCCAGGCGGTCAAGCCCCACGCTCTCGGCGGCTTCATCGCCTTCCCGCCCGTCGCCCCGGGGACGTTCACCTTCCTGTGCGAGCTGGATCTGCCGTCCGGCGCCACCTCGTTCTCGCGCTCCATCTACGTGACGCCCCCGCTGGCCGCCTCGCCGCCGGGCCCGGCGCGCATCGACGACGAGGCTCGCCAGCCGACGGGCGACCTCGACCTCAAGCCCGGCGACTGGCTCCTGGTGCAGATGAAGGGCACGACGGGAGGGCGCGCCGAGTTCGGCATCGGCGGCTCCAAGCGGCGCTTTCTCATGACGGAGGCGAACACCGCCCTCGGCGTCTACCAGGGCGCCTACCAGATCACGCTGGCCGACGACTTCGACCACGCGGAGGTCGAGTTCTTCCTGAAAAGCGACTTCGGCGCGGCGTCGGCAAAGGCCGCCGGACGCGTGAGCGTGCGCGAAGGCCCCCTCGTCGCCGAGATGAGATCGAGCGGCGTCGTTCCGGTGAAGACGGGACCGGGCGAAGGCTACCTCCTCTTCCCCCCGGCCGGCACGCGCTTTCTGGTGAGCGGCAGGCGCAACGGCGAGACGCGCGTCCAGCTCTCGTCCACCCAGGAGGGCTGGATCGAGTCCGCCGCCCTGCAGAACCTCCCGTCCGGGACCTATCCGCCGCGGGCCGAGCTCTCGAGCGTCAAGACCCTCGCGAAGCCCGACGGCACGACCGTTTCCATCGCGCTCAGCGAGATGATCCCGTTCCAGGTGGAGGAGTCCGACGACCTGCGCGCCGTCACCGTCCGCCTGTTCCAGACCGTCGCGCACCTCAACCGCATCCATTACGACCCGGACGACACCTTCGTCCGGCAGATCAATTTCCGGCAGGCCGAAACAACGACCGCGGTGCTGACGCTGCAGCTGGACAGCGGCCAGCGGCTGTGGGGCACGCACGGGACCTGGGAGGGCGGCGCGCTCAAGCTCGACCTTCGCCGCGCGCCCGTCTTCGCGCCGAAGGGGCAGTCCGTGTTCAAAGGCCGCGCGATCGTGGTGGACGCCGGGCACATGCCGAGCGCCGCCGGCGCCGTCGGCCCGCGCGGCGTGCTCGAGAAAGACGTCAACCTCGCGATCGCCAAACAGCTCGCGGGCCTGCTCTCGGCCGAGGGAGCCAACCCGATCATGACGCGCGCCGGCGACGACGAGGTCGGCCTTCAATCCCGCGCGCGCATCGCGTGGGAGAAGCGCGGCGAGCTGTTCGTCAGCGTCCACAACAACAGCCTCGCCGACGGCGACAACCCCTTCGCCCGCCCGCACGGCTTCTCGGTGTTCTATTTCCACCCGCACAGCTTCGAGCTGGCCCGCGCCGTGCACGAGTCGTACAAGCGGCGCATCCCGCTTCCCGACGAGGGCCTCTGGTACGGCAATCTGCTGGTGGCGCGCATGACCGAGATGCCGGCCATCCTCACCGAGTCGGCCTACATGATCTTCCCCGAGCAGGAGGCGCTGCTGCAGGCGCCCTCCTTCGAGAAGCGGCTGGCGAAGGCGATCCTGGAGGGAGCGCGGCGCTTCCTCGAGGCGGAGCGCGCCCGCCAGGCGCGCGCGCCGAAGGCGGCGGTCCTGCCCGCGCCCGCGCCGGAGCCGGACCCGACAGCCGCGCTGCAGGCGTTGGCCGCGAAGAAGGCCGCGCCGGCCAAACCCAAGCGCAAGCGGAGAAAGCCATGACGCCGCCCGAGATCCATTCGATGGAGCAGCACTATCTCAAGACTTTCTTTGAGATCATCGCGCTCGGCCAGAGCGTTCGCGAGGGCGCGGAGGACAAGGTGTGGGTCCGCGTCCTGGAGAAGCTCGCCGTCTCTCTCGGCGCCGACGCCGGGACGTATTTCGTCGTCGGGGTGAAGGGCCGCGAGCTGGTGCCCTTCTATTCGCTCGGCGTGCCGCCGGACAAGCTGAACCAAGTGCCGATCGCCATGGGAAGCGGCATCTGCGGCTGGGTCGCGGTGCATCGCGAGCCCGCGGTCGTGGCCGACGCGTACAAGGACGAGCGCTTCATGGGCGCCGTGGACCAGGCCACGGGCTTCAAGACCGGGTCGGTGCTGTGCGTCCCGATCATGGACCGGTTCGACCTGTCGGGGGTGATGGAGCTCCTCAACAAGCGCGGAGGCCCGTTCACCGAGGACGACGTGCGCTTCGTCGAGGCCGTCTGCCAGCAGGTCTCGGCGAATCTCAGGCTGGTGCGGCTGGAGGCGATGCTGAACAAGGTGACCGCGCACAACGCGTCGGTCCTGGAGAACCTCAGCGGAGGATTCTTGGCGCTCGACCTGCGCGGGCGCGTGATGATCTGCAACCCGGCCGCCAAGCGCATCCTCGAGCTGCACGACGACGTCGTCAACATCCCGGTGGAGGTCGCCCTCAAGCACATCCCCGATATCGCCGCGGTGCTGCTCAAGACGATGCAGACGCGCACCATCATCAAGCGCCAGGATCTGCGCTGGTCGTACAAGGACCAGCCGCGCCTCCTGGGCTACAGCACCCTCTTGATCCAGGACACGCAGGGCAACTTCACCGGCGTGGGACTCACCTTCCAGGACCTGACGTCCGTCAAACGATAGGGAGGCTCGCATGAAGCGCCTTTGCACCGCACTGCTGTTGGCCCTCGCGCTCGGCGCCCGCGCCGAAGACAAGAAGCCCGCGGCGGCGAAGGCGTCGCCCGCCGCGACGCGCAAGGCGCCGGCGGCGAAGGCCGCGCCCGAGGAGCCCAAGCGCGTCGCCGACGGCGTCTTCAAGTTCGGCAAGGACATCTCCCTCGGCACGGGACAGTCGGTCGACGGACCCGTGGTCGCCTTCGGCGGCTCGGTCGCGGTGGACGGCCGCATCAACGGCCCGGTGGTCGCGCTCGGCGGCTCGGCCCAGCTCGGGCCGCATACCGTCGTCAGCGGACCCGTCGTCTCGTTGGGAGGAAGCGCCACGCTCCAAGACGGCGCGCGCGTCGAGGGGCCCGTCATCGAGCTTCCGCACGCGCGGTCTTTGGCCCGCCTCGCGGCGCCGCTGTTCACCGCGGCCGCCGCCTTGGCCGCTCTGGCGGTGGTCGGGAAGCTCGTGGCCGGCGTCGGCTGGCTCCTGCTCGCCGTGGTGCTTTGGGCGCTGTTCCCCGCGGCCCTGCGCAACACGCGGGACACGCTGGAGCGCGAGACGGCGGCATGCTTCGCCTGGGGCGTCGTCTGCTGGCCCGCGCTCGCCGCCGCCGCGGTCGCGTTCTTGGTTTCGCTGGTCGGCATCCCGCTGGTGCCGCTCGTCGCGTTCTTGGCGGCGGCGGTCTACGTGTGGGGGATGCTCGCCATCGCCTTCTGGCTCGGCGACCGCCTCGGCGCGGGCCGCTGGGAGAGCGGCCTCGTTTCGGTGCTCGTCGGCGTGGTGGCGTTAAAGGTCCTCGCGTTCGTCCCCCTCGTGCGCTGGGCGATCTGGGCGGCGACGACCATCTTCGGCGCCGGCGCCGCCTTCGCCTCCCGCTTCGGCACGCGCGCCGCTGCCCCGGCGCCTACGGCCGAGGTGAAATGACTCTCAGTCCGCACGATCAAGCAGGCTAGACGCCCCGCTTGGGGCAGATCTTATTGAGGCTGCAGCCGGGGCAGTCGGGGTTGGCCGCGGAGCAGACCCGGCGGCCGTGCCAGATGACGGCGTGGCCGAAGTAGATCCAATCCTTCTTCGGCACCACGGCGATGAGGTCCTGCTCGATCTTGCGCGGGTCCTTCTCGTCGGTGAGCCCGATCCGGTAGGAGAGGCGGATGACGTGCGTGTCCACGACGATCCCGCTGGCGATGCCGTAGGCGGTGCCGAGGACCACGTTCGCGGTCTTGCGGGCCACGCCGCGAAGCTCGAGAAGCTCGTCCATCGTCTTCGGCACCTGCCCGCCGAAACGCTCGACCAGCGTCTTGGCCGCCTCGCGGATCGACATGGCCTTCGAGCGGAAGAAGCCCGTCGAGCGGATCTCGCCCTCGAGCGCGGCGAGGTCGGCGGCGGCGAAGGCCTTGGCGGTCGGGTACTTCTTGAAGAGCGCGGGCGCCACCATGTTGACCCGCTTGTCCGTGCACTGTGCCGACAGGATCGTTGCGACCAGCAGCTGGAGCGGACCCTTGAAACCCAGCTCGCAATGGGCGTCCGGGTAAAGCTTGCGCAGGCCGCGAAGGATCCCTTGCGCCCGGCGCTTGCGAGCTTCCTGGTTCATGCCTGCCGTCCCCTCAAGGCCTTTGGCGGATGCCGTTCAGATTCAGGCCGAGGACGCGCCACTTGGCGTCCTTGAGCCGCGCAAAATACTCCAGAAGCCCGACGTCCATCACCTGCTTGCCGAAGGCCGCATGGCGGATGATGGGGCCGCCCGGCCGCTGCAGGATCAGCAGCTGATGGGTGACCACGATCGGCTTGTCGTCTCGGGCCTCGCGGATCACGTTGCCGATGGTGCCGCTCGGGATGGACGCCGCGAGCGCGGG
This sequence comes from Elusimicrobiota bacterium, assembly GCA_026388115.1. Lineage (GTDB taxonomy): Bacteria > Elusimicrobiota > Elusimicrobia > UBA1565 > JACRDR01 > JAPLKK01. The sequence goes on from JAPLKK010000252.1 coordinate 5,050, forward strand.
CAGCGACTCGGCCGGAAGGTACGGCAGCCGCGCCTCCTCATCGGGGATCTTCGCGCCGGTCGCCCGCCAGCGGGCGACGCGCGCCGCGGTGACCGAAGGCGGCTCGTTAGGGAACCCCGCGAGGTCCGCCGAGCACTTTTGCGCGTACCACTCCCGCTTGCTGATGGCCTTTTTGACCCAACGCGCGCTGCCGCCGGCGACGCGCGCCGTTATGTCCTCGATGAAGCCGGCCGCGGCGTTGTTGGGGATCCAATCCGTCTCGGGGAAATGGTTGCGCGGCTACGAACGTCGTGCAGTCCAGCTCGCGGAAGCTGTAAAGGGGCTTGCGCTCGAAATCCCCGCCGTCGCCCTCGCCCATCGGGCCGAGCTTGTAGGGCACACCGAGGAACCGCTCGCTCACGGCGTCGATGCGGTCGGCAAGCGCCGGGTGGGCCGCGTGGACCGTCTTGAGCTCAAGCGCGATCTCCGCCTCGCTCATGCTGACGAAGCGGGGGGCGGCGCCGGCCGTCGCCGCGAAGAGCAGCGGAAGCAGGATGTTGATGCCCCGGAGTCTATCAATTATTTCGGTATAATCCCGAGCATCCCCATGACGACGACATTGTCACGCGAATCGGCGCTGTCACTGCTCAAGGAGCACGTGAAGAGCGAGAACATGCTCAAGCATTGCCTGGCTTCCGAGGCCGTCCTGCGCGCCCTGGCGAGGCGCTTCGGCGAAGACGAGGAGCTATGGGGCCTGGCAGGGCTGCTGCACGACCTCGACGTCGAGCTCACCAACGCCGACCTGTCCGTCCATGGGCTCAAAGGCTCCGCGATGCTGGCCGAGAAGGGCTATCCCGCCGAGCTCGTCGACGCCGTCAAGATGCATAACGAAGAAGCGCATGGGCAGAAGCGCTCGACCAAGTTCCATAAGGCGCTCGCGGCCGGCGAAACGATCACCGGCCTCATCACCGCCACGGCGCTGGTCTACCCGGACAAGAAGCTGGCGAGCGTCAAGCCCTCCTCCATCGTCAAGCGCATGAAGGAGAAGGCGTTCGCCGCCTCGGTCGACCGCGAGATCATCCGGGAATGCGAGCAGATCGGCATCCCACTTCCCGAGTTCGCGGAGCTGGCCCTGAACGCGATGCGGGCCGTCGCGGACCAGCTGGGCCTCTAAAGGGTTTCGGGGCGCTCGGTCTCGAACCGAGAACCTCCTGGTCCCAAACCAGGCGCTCTGCCAATTGAGCTACGCCCCGTTGCGGGGCATTATATCACTTGAATCCCTCGCGGTCGGGGGATGTCGACGTCAGGGGACGAAACGCGCCGTCGGCTGATAGTAGTAGCGGGACGCCGACATGCCCTCTCCGGCCGGGATATCCTGCTCGGTGGAGAAGATGACGGCCAGCTCGGATGGGTCGTCGTTCTCGGTGGCGTACTGCGCCATGACGCTCGATCCGATCTGGGCGGAGTTCAGGAAATAGAAGCCTTTCTGGCTGCCCGTCTCCACCTTCCCGTCCCGCAGCCAGGCGCTGAAGACCAAGGTCGGCGAGCCGACCATATCCCCGTCGAGGCCGACCGCCGAGGCGAACTTGTCGGCCCTGACGCGGCACTCGACGACGACCAGCGTGCCGCGGCCGTAGATCGAGTTGATGTTCGCCCGCATCTCGCGCGGGTCGCGCGCCTTGCAGCGGTAGCTCCAGGAGGTTCCGTCGGTGCGGCGGACGGTGAGGTCCAAGGTCGAGTCAGGCGACAGGCTCCGCGCGTTGACATCGATGCCGAATTTGAACTTGGCCTCGTAGGACACCCAGCCGAAGCGGTCGGAGAACTCGACGCTGCGGCCGGTGGGGGCGAAAAGTCCCTTGTCGGAGACGGTGTAGCGCGTCGAGGCCCAGGCGGAGGGAGACAGCACTCCCGCGGCTACGAAGGCAAGAATGAGCCGGAGCATGACTTCCCCCTGAGGATAGCCGGAGCCTTACGACACTTCCTGGGTCGTCGGGGTACCTGCGCGGCACCCAAAAGGCCTAGAACGGATTAGGCCTTCGAGGTTTCTCGGCGACGCCACTCGGCCCATGCGGCAACCTCCGACTAGGGATATAGTCCCGGGTAGTTACGCGGTTGTTAACCGCTTATTGCGAAAATGTTTCGCCAGAATAGCCTGACACCGGACGCGCTTTTGATCAGCTTGGCGGCGACTTTCATGTCCATGGCGCCGCTGGCCGGCCTTCTTTCCCTGCTTCGCTGACGGCTATTCGCTATAATACCCCGCTAGTGGACCCCGCAGCCGCCACCTTCCTCATCGACCCCGGACATCGCGAAGTCGCCGAAGGCCGCCGCAAGCTTCTGCCGCTCTTCGGCGCCATCGGCATCCGCAAAAGCGTGCGCCTGGCCCGCGGGGGGCAGGTCCTGCCGGGCGAGATCGTCTTCTGCTCCGGCACGGCGCGCCCGATGTGCCCCCGCCCGATGTGCTGGTGCCTGTCGAGCCGTCCGCCGAAGACCTGCTTGGAGTCGTTGGCATGCACCAGCCGCACCACCTCCGAGCCCACCGTCCGCTCCAGCTCGCGAGCGAACGCGTTGACGCCGCGCCGGTCTCGGAGGTCGTAGCCCGCCTGGAAGGCATGGCACGTGTCGAGACAGACTCCGACGAGGCCCGGCGCGCCGATGCGCTCGATGAGGGCGGCCAGCTCGCGCAGGTCGGCCCCCACGTCGCCGCGCTCTGCGGCGGCGTTCTCCAAAAGCAGCGTCACGCCCGGGGCGCGCGCCCGCTTGAGCGCCGAGCGGACGGCGAGGGCCGTCCGGCGCGCGACCGCCTCGCGGTCCGCCTCGCCCGAGGACGAGCCCGGGTGCAGCACGAGATACTCCGCGCGAAAGGCGGCGGCCCGCTCCAGCTCCTCGGCCAGCCCTCGGATCGAGCGCTCACGCAAAGACGGCAGCGGAGAGGCGACGTTCAGCAGGTAGGAAGCATGCACCGCGAGGGTCGAGACGCCCAGCTCGCGACGCTGAGCGTCGAAGCGCGCGAGCCGCCCCAGGTCGAGCTTTCCCGCGGCCCACTGCCGCGGGCTCTTCGAGAAGATCTGCGCCGCGCCGATGCGCAGACGTTTGGCTTCGGCGAGGGCGTGGTCTAGGCCGGCGGCGATGGCAAGATGTACGCCGACCCGCGGCTCAGGCGGCAAGCGACTTGCGGAACCGGCGGGCGGCCTTGGGCGTCCGGTACCGCATGTAATCCCCTCTCATGGGCCGGATGATATAGGCGCTGGATTTGCGGATGCCGAAGTCGAGACCGCGGGAACGGCTCGTGACGTAGATGTCCACCCAGCGGGTCTGCGCCAGCCCCCGGCGATTGGCGGGCGCCATCGTGTCGAGAGCGACGCACGGCTGAGCGAAGCCGGTGACCCAGACGAGGTCGCCGACCTTCACGCGCTTCTTCCACCAGTCGCGGGAGATCGCGCATACCAAACCCTCATCGGAATCCTTGAGGATGTAGCCCGACGAAGTCAGGCGTGTGCGTGTCTCTACGTGGGTGTACTGGGTGACGCGCACCCAACCCAAAGGTTCAGCGCGCCAAGCGCCGGAGAGGCCCTCCGGTCTTACGACCGAGGTCCCTAGTTCGCCCGGCGCCCCGTAGAGGAGCACTCCAAGCAAGGCCGCGCATACCACGAGCGGTCGTTTCATTGCCAAATTTTATCAGCCTTCGGTAAACGGGCAATGACCCAACGGCTACGGCTATGTGCGACCCTTGCGAAGCACTCCCTCCCCACTAGGGGAGGTCGGCGGGTACTACCGTGCGACGACCAAGTATAGCGGTTTTCGTCGAGGCGCGCCAGTCCTAAATTGTAAAATCTTCCCATCAATGCCGGATTCTGATAGAATAACCTCATCATTGCCGGATGGTGAAAGGGTATCACGGGTGGCTCTGAACCACTTTTTCTAGGTGCGAATCCTAGTCCGGCAGCCACGTTCAGAACGAAGAGCCCTCCTGCGATGGAGGGCTTTTTCGTCCCCCCAGCGTCCGAAGATGTTAGCGGATCACCCGCGCCCAAGGGATGAGTCCTTTGGGGAAAGGCCGGGCGGCAATGGGCCTAGAGGGTGGCGCGGGCCTTGAAAGTTTCCAGGTTGGTGCTAAACTAAGAGCGATTGCCGGGTGGTGAAAGGGTATCACGGGTGGCTCTGAACCACTTGTTCTAGGTTCGAATCCTAGCCCGGCAGCCATTTTGCAGACATCCTGGACATCTAAGACATCCAAGATAAGCAGGATATCCTAGACGTCCTGCAACCGAGCCCTCCTGCAAGGAGGGCTTTTTGCTAGGGTGGCAATTGAGCCGTGTCGTCGCCCACGAATCGCGGTTTCCAGTCCGGCTTGTCGCTCAGACAGGAGCGACGGTTCATCCGTCGAGCGCAGCAGGGCTCATTGCAGTCCCGCAATGAGATCGTACTGCACCATATCCCTCTCGTCGCGGGTCGCGTCCGGCGAAAGGTGTTCCCAAACCTCCTTAGGAGATATGGCGATGATCTGATCGCGGCCAGCGTGCCGTTGCTGTGCGAGAAAGTCGCAACCTACGACCTCCGCTACCGGGACAAGAACGGCGACCGCAAGAGAGTCCCGTTCGCCGCGTATGTCTGGAAACGAATCGACGGGTTCATCATCGACTTCGTCAGGAGAGAACGCGATCGCGAACGGAGAGAGATGTCGGACCTTGATCTTGCATCTATGGCTTCAGCGGGATAAAGCCTTGCTCCGCCTCGGCATTGAACTACCCGGACTCGGAAATTCGCTAGAATCCATTCTCGGATGAGAATCCCGCCCGAGTTGTACGTTATCGCCGGCCCCAACGGAGCAGGAAAGACGACCTTCGCCCGAGAGTTCCTTCCTCATTTTGCGAAGTGCCGTGAGTTCGTGAACGCGGACCTGATCGCCGGAGGACTTTCTCCATTCTCTCCCGGCGCAGCCGCAATCGAGGCCGGCCGGATCATGCTCCGGAAGATAGACGAACTGGCCGCGCAGCGGCATACCTTCGCGCTTGAAACGACGCTCTCAGGCAGGGGGCATCTTGCGCTCTTCAAGAGGCTGAAGGATGACGGCTACCGGATCCACGTCGTCTTCCTCTGGCTGCCAAGCGTCGAACTCGCGATTCAGCGAGTCAAGGATCGAGTGAGCCGTGGCGGCCACTCGGTTCCTGAAAGCGACATCCGCCGCCGCTTTGATCGTGGCGTCCGGAATCTTCTCAATGATTATCAACCCCTTGTAGATACCTGGCTTCTCTTTGATAATTCCGGGAGCCAGCCCCGCCCAATCGCGGGAGCGATCGGCGGAGATATCGTGGCAGTAGACGAACCGCAATTCCTCAGCATCCAGCGAGGCTCCAGATGACGATGAAACGACGAGTCCGAGGACCGCGACGAAGGGTCCCTCCATTCATGAGGAAGGCAGAAAGAGCCCTCGAAATCGCCGTCGCAAGGACCATCGAGGAGCACCGGCAAAGCGGCGATCCAATCGTCGTGTGGAAGAACGGGCGGGTCGTGAGGATTCCCGCAAGCAAGCTTCCGCGAAGCCGGAAGCTCGGGGCGCGCTAGGATGCGCGCGCCATGGCCCAACGGAGACAGACACTGAAGAGGACGACTGACAGGGCTTCTGAGCATCGGTTCGAATAATGTCCTATCCGGGTTGCGAATAACCCGCCGAAACCGGCGCTTTGAGCGGTTTAAACACGTTTTCGGCTCCAGCCCAGGTTCGAATACTGCTAACGACGGGCAGGATTTCCGGCGAGCAAGGCCCTTAGCGCAAAGCTAGGGGACTTGTTATTTGGCCCCGAAATGCCCGGCGCGCTCCGGCCCGGCGGATCTCCCAATCAATCCTCGTCCGTATGCTTTGAGAAGGTCTTCGGTCCCAGGTACGCGACGCCCACGCTTAGCGCGATGC
>JAPLKK010000123.1:0-2310 GCA_026388115.1 Elusimicrobiota bacterium
CCAGCCACCACCACGGCCCATCCCGGTAGGCGAGCCCGAAGGCGGCGCCGCCAAGGGCGGCGGCGAGGAGCCGCGCCGCGCGCAAACGGCGCGAACGCCCCGCGGCCGCGCTCCCTTTCACGGCGGCGGGCCCGTCGAGCGCGTACGTCCAGCCGGACCACACGATCTCGCGCCAGAAGGCGGAGACGACGAAGCCGGCCGCGTAAAGCGGGTAGAGAAGCGGCGAGGCGGCGGCGGCGAGGAGGGCGTCGGCGCCGGACCTGGCGCCGCGGGCCCCCCGGAGGCCCCACAGGACGATCAAGGTCGCGGCCGCGTCGCCGCCGAGGATGACGGCGGGGAGCGTCCAGTGCCCGGGCCAGCGGAACGTCTCGGACAGGGCGCAGAGCTTGATGAGGGTCGCGGCCAGGCCGAGCCACCAGACGTCGGGCCGGTAGAATCTGAACAAGGTGAGCCAGCGGCTCGATTGGGAGACGAGCGCGCCCGGCGGACCCGACCCGGGGCCCGGCGCCTCGCGCGCCTCGGGCGTCGCGCCGGGGACCAGGCGCACGCGGCCGTGCTCCGCGGCGAGGTAGCAGAGCGCCAGATCGTCCGATACGGAATGCTGCCACAGCTCCTTGACGCCCCAGCGGTCGAAGTCGGCCCGGCGAAGCGCCATCGAATGTCCGGCGGCGAGCCCCATGGGCTCGAACCACGCCGTGCCGAACGCCAGCCATGCCAGGCGCACGGCCGCGGACAGGCTCGCGACGCGGGGCAAGGACACCGCGGTCGCGAGCGCGGTCCTGTCGTCGAGCGCCGCGGCCATGCGGGCGGCCCAGTCGGGGGCGACGACGGCGTCGGCGTCGGCGAAGAGGAGGATCTCGGCGGTCCCGACGGCATCCACGCCGGCAAGGAGACTGAGCGCTTTGGCGCTCGAGCGCTTGGGCTCGGCGCCGGAGATGATCAGCTTGGCGCGGGGCTCGGCCGCGCAGAGCCGCTCGAGCGCGGGTCGCGCGGGGTCGCCCGCGTCCGCGATGACGAAGCGCCACTCGATCCGGCCGGGATAGTCCTGCTCGAGAAGAGAGCGGATGCACTCCTCGAACGGCGGGGGAGCGCCCTTGCAGGGGACGATGACGCATAAGGAAGGTGGTGTTGATGAACCCTCACCCCTGCCCTCTCCCGTCGCAGACGGGAGAGGGAGAACAGTTCGGGCGCGAAGGCGAAAGAGGGCCGCGGCGGCGAGCTGCGCGCCGGCGAGCGTCGCGGCGGCGGCGAACCAGCGCGCGGGGACGCCCAACACGAACGCCGCCCTTGGAACGAACGAGAGCGCGGCCCCCGCGGCGACGGCGAATAGGATCGATCTGAGCAAATCGCCTAACTTTACCAGCCCGGACGCGAGAATGCAATCGGCCGGCGCCGTGGGAGGGGCCATCTTTGGCTCTTCCACAAACGTTTCGGAGGTGGCATAATTTCTCCGGTGAGGGACTTCGGAGACTCTGGTGACGACGGCTCCGGCCGGCGGCGCATCCTGTTCATGGCGGCGCTCGTCGTGGGAGGCCTGTGCGCGGGAGCGGGGCTGCGGCATTGGCTCGCCCGTCCGAACGCGCGCAGCGTGTTCCCCTCGGCGCAGCGGATCTCGAGGGCGGTCTCTTACGTCTCTCAGGACGCGCCGGCGCTGTTCAGGAAGCTGCTGGCCGGGCTGAACGCGGAACTCTCGCGCGTCCTGGAGGATTCTTCCGACACCAAGTTGCCGCAGGCGCCCCGGGCTCCGGCGGCGCCTCGGGTCGAGCGCGCGGTGATGCCCAGCCTTCGTGACTTGCCCAACGAGAGTCCCGAGCAAAAGGCGGCGCGCTTGTGGCAGGGCGGCGTGCTGGCGATGCGCCAGGGCGATTATCGCTGGGCCATCCAGCTCTTCGATGGCTGCCTCAAGTCGCGGCCCGCCAACGAGCGGTGCAGATCGGGCGCCGCGGAGGCGCGGCGGCGGCTGACTTGGAACGAGAGGTCGCGATGACGGCGGGAAAAGACCTCGACGCCTACGCGCGGGCCCTGCCCAAGGCCGAGCTCCACCTCCATATCGAGGGGACCCTCGAGCCGGAGCTGCTGTTCGAGCTGGCCGGGCGGAACAAGGTCAAGCTGCGCCATCCGGACGTGGCGGCCCTGCGGCGCGCCTACGAGTTCGCGGACCTGCAGTCGTTCCTCGACATCTATTACGAGGGGGCGGGAGTGCTGCGCACCGAGCGCGATTTCCACGACCTGGCTCGGGCCTATCTGCGGCGCGCCCACGGCGACGGGGTGCGCCATGCCGAGATCTTCTTCGACCCGCAGACCCATACC
>JAPLKK010000123.1:2333-25001 GCA_026388115.1 Elusimicrobiota bacterium
GATGGGCGCGGTGGTCGAGGGATTGTGCGCCGCCATGCGCGAGGCCGAGCGCGAGTCGGGGCTGACCTCGCGGCTCATCCTGTGCTTCTTGCGCCACCTGAGCGAAGAGGAGGCCTTCTCGACCTTCGATGAGGCGCGGCCCCACCTGGACCGCATCGCCGCCGTCGGCTTGGATTCCTCCGAGCGGGGCAACCCGCCCTCGAAATTCCGCCGCGTGTTCGAGCGGGCGCGGGCGGAGGGGCTCAAGGCGGTGGCGCACGCCGGGGAGGAGGGGCCGCCCGAGTACGTGCGGCAGGCGCTCGACGACCTCAAGGTCTCGCGCATCGATCACGGCGTGCGCGCGGCGGAGGACCCGAGGCTGGTGGACCGGCTGGTGGAAGAGGCGGTGCCGCTGACGGTCTGTCCGCTGTCGAACGTGAAGCTGCGCGTCTTCGAGACGATGGAGCGGCACAACCTCAAGGCGCTCCTGGCCCGCGGCGTGCGCGTGACGGTCAACTCCGACGACCCCGCCTATTTCGGCGGCTACGTGCACGACAATTTCTCGGCGGCGCGGCGCGCCCTCGGGCTCGCGCCGCCGGAGCTGGCGGCGCTCGCGCGCAACTCCATCGAGGCGAGCTTCCTGCCCGCGGCCGACAAGCGCCGCTTGATCGCCGAGCTGGACGCGGTGCCGGTCCCGGGATGAAGAACTGGCGGCGAGAAGCGGTCGCCGGAGCGACGACCTTCTTCACGATGTCGTACATCGTCGTCGTGAACCCCTCGATCCTGTCCGCGCCGGGCACCGGCATGCCCTTCCAGGGCGCGCTGACCGCCAGCGTGCTCGAGCAAGACCGGCTCCGGTGCCGAGAGGTGGGGATGGATGATTTTCTGGGAAATACGCCGACCTGCCCTTCGCCGTCGCGCCGGGCATGGGGCTCAACGCCTTCTTCGCCTACTCGATCGTCATCGGGAGCGGGGTTCCCTGGCCGGCCGCCCTTGGGATCATGTTCTGGGCCGGGGCCCTGTTCCTCGTGGTCTCGGTGACGCCGCTGCGCCAGCGCATCGCCATGGCGATACCGCCCAACCTGCGCACCGCCGCGGCGGCGGGCATCGGGATCTTCTTGACCTTCATCGGGCTCAGGAACGCCGGGCTCGTGGCGGCGCACCCGGTCACGCTCGTCCAGCTCGGCCCGCTCGACCGCAAGACGGTGCTGAGCATGCTGGGCCTGCTCATCATCGCCGTGGGCCTGCGGCGCAAGAGCCCCTTCGCGTTCTTGGCCGGCATCTTCTCGGTGACCGTCGCCGGGTGGGCGCTGGGCCTGGTCCGGCTGCCGGAGCATTGGGTGAGCCGGCCGGACTTCTCGAGCGTCTTTCTCAAGCTCGATCTCCGCGGCGCGCTGGACCCGAGGCTCTTCGGAGCCGTCGCGGCCATCCTGCTGACCGACCTCTTCGACTCGATCTCCACCTTCGTCGGAGTGTCGCAGGCCTGCGGGCTGCTCGACGAGAAGGGCGAGCCGAAGAACCTGCGCGAGGGATTGATCGTGGACGCCCTCGCGACCCTCGGCGCGGGGCTGGCCGGCACCTCGTCGGGCACGGCGTACATCGAGAGCGCGGCGGGCATCGAGGCGGGAGGGACCACGGGCCTCACTTCCGTCTTCACCGGCTTGTTCTTCCTGCCGTGCTTCTTCATCGGCCCGCTCGCCGCGGCGGTGCCGCCGTGGGCGACCGCGCCGGTCCTCATCGCGGTGGGCGCCCTCCTTTTTAGGAGCGTGACGCGGCTGGACCTCGAGCATTTCGAGGACGCCTTGCCCGCCTTCCTGACCCTCGTGCTCATCCCGCTGACCTTCTCCATCACCCAGGGCATCCTCTGGGGCTTCATCGCCCAGGCCGCGCTCTATCTGGCGGCCGGCCGCGGGCGGGAGCTCAAGCCCTCGCTGTACGTCCTGGCCGCCGTCTCGGTCGGCCTGTTGGTCCTCGAACGGTGGTGACCCTCACCGACGTTCACAAGTCGTTCGGCCGGCAGGTCGTGCTGGACGGAGCCTCGCTGCAGATCAACCGCGGCGACCGCCTGGCCTTGGTGGGCCCCAACGGGGCGGGGAAATCGACGCTCTTCAAGATCCTGCTGGGCATCGAGCAAGCGGACGGCGGGACGCTGACGCTCAAGCGCGGCGCGACGGTCGGCTATCTGCCTCAGGAGAACGCGCCGGTCTCCGAGGAGACCGTGCTCGCCCGCGCGACCGCCGATTTCCCGGAGGCGGAGGGCCGGCTCGTGGCGCGGGCCAAGGCGATCCTCATGGGGCTCGGCTTCAAGGTGGCCGACTTCGAGCGCCCGGTGAACACGCTCAGCGGCGGCTGGTCGATGCGCGTGGCGCTGGCGCGGCTCCTGCTCGTGGAGCCGGACCTGCTGCTGCTCGACGAGCCGACCAACCATCTCGACATCGACTCCCTGTTCTGGCTCGAGCGCTATCTGCAGTCCTATCCCGGCGCGGTCTTCCTGATCTCGCACGACCGCGCCTTCATCAACTCGGTCTGCCGGGTGATCGCCGCCCTGGAGGGCGGCAGCCTGAAGCTCTATCACGGCGACTACGAGTTCTATCTGAGAGAGAAGGAGGCGCAGAAGGAGCGCATCGTGCAGTTGTGGAAGCAGCAGAAGATCGAGATCGCGGACATGGAAGACTTCATCATGCGCAACCGCGCGCGGCACTCGACGGCCGCCCGCGCCCAGAGCATGATCAAGCGCCTGGAGAAGCTCGAGCGCATCGAGCTTCCCGCCGAGGCGAAGACGGTGAGGATCCGCTTTCCCCAGCCCAAGCGCGCCGGCGTGCGCGTCTTGGCGCTCAATGGCGCGTCAAAGGCGTACGGCGAGGTGAAGGTCTATCGCGGCCTCGACTTCGAGCTGGAGCGCGGCTGGAAGATCGCGTTCGTGGGGCACAACGGCGCGGGCAAGTCCACGCTCCTGAAGGTCCTGGCGGGCGTCACCCTCCTCGACGCGGGCGAGCGCGTCGTGGGGACGGAGGTGAAGGTCGGCTATTTCTCGCAGCACCGCGAGGGCCAGCTCGACCCGGCCAAGACCGTCCTCCAGGAAGCCCTCGACGTGAGCCGCGGCAACCCCGAGCTCCTCGTGCGGACCATCCTCGGGACGTTCCTGTTCCCGGGCGACAGCGTGCACAAGAAGACGGCGGTGCTGAGCGGCGGGGAGAAGAGCCGCCTGCAGCTGGTGAAGCTGCTGCTCGACCCGCCGAACGTGATGCTGCTCGATGAGCCGACCACCCACCTCGACATGGCGAGCGTGGAGGCCCTCGTCGAGGCGCTGAAGGCCTTCGAGGGCACCATCTGCTGCATCAGCCACGACCTGTATTTCCTGAACGCGCTGGCCGACCACGTCCTGCACATCGACCGGGGGGCGGTCACGCTGTACCCCGGCGATTACGAGTACTTCAAGCGCCGGCAGGCGCAGTGGCGCGAGGAAAACCCCGAGGCGGTCGAGGTGCCGGTGCTCGAGAAGAGGCCGGCCAAGGCCGCGCCGGCGCGGCCGCCGGACCCGCGCAAGCAGGCGAAGCGGCTGGCTGCGCTTGAGGAGGAGCTGCTCGACCTGCACATCCGCCTCGAGGAGCTGGCCGGCCGTCTCGGCGACCCGGAGCTGTACAAGGACTTCGCGAAGGTGCAGGCCGTCGGCACCGAGATGGAGCGGGTGCAGTCCGAGCTTCAGGAGAAGGAAGCCGAGGCGGCGCGGCTGCGGACGGAGGACTGACCATGCGACGGCGCAAGCTGGGAAGGACGGGCCTTGAGGTGTCCGAGCTGGGCTACGGAGCCTGGGGCATCGGCGCGGACATGTGGTCCGGCTCGACCGACGCCGAAGCCCTGGCGTCGCTTCGCCGCGCGCTGGAGGCCGGCGTCAACTTCTTCGATACGGCGTACGTATACGGCGACGGGCACTCCGAGGAGCTGATCGCCCAGGCGTTCAAGGCGGCCGGCCGGCGCGCTCTCGTGGCGACCAAGGTGCCGCCCAAGAACCTTTCCTGGATCGCCAGCCGCAGGATCGAGGACGCCTTCACCCCCGAGTGGGTCGTGTCCTGCACCGAGCGGAGCCTGAAGAAGCTGTCGGTCGAGCGGGTCGAGGTCCAGCAGCTGCACACCTGGACCGACGACTGGCTCGGCCAGCCGGCCTTGGACGACGTCGTGTCGGCGCTGGACAAGCTCAAGCGCGACGGCAAGATCCGCTTCTGGGGCGTTTCCATCAAGGCGCGCGATCCCAAGAGCGCCCTGGGCCTGGCGCGCTCGGGCCTGCCGGACACGATGCAGGTCGTGTTCAATCTTTTCGAGCAGGAGCCGCAGGGCGAGCTGTTCCCGCTTTGCCGTGAAAAGGGCATCGGCGTGATCGCCCGCGTGCCGTTCGACGAGGGGGGGCTGACGGGCAAGCTCCGGGAGGACGCGGCGTTCCCGGAGGGGGATTTCCGCCATTCGTATTTCGCCGGGCGGTATCTGGCCGAGACGGTGAGGCGCGCGAAGGAGCTGGAACAGCGGCTCGTCGGCGGCGACACGCCCGACCTTGCCCACGCCGCCTTGCGCTTCTGCCTGAGCGCTCCGGAGGTCTCGACCGTCATCCCGGGAATGCGCACCCCCGCGCACGTGGACGCCAACGCCGCCGTCACCCGCCTGCCGCCTTACCCGGCGGAGACGCTCAAGGAGCTGCGCGCTCACGCGTGGAAGCGCGACCTCGCGCCCGCATGAGGGGAGGAACATCGTGAGCCGGGCATTCATCAAGGAAGACGCCGGAGATCCCGACGAGCTGCCGGAGCGGGCGCAGAGCGCCTCGCCGAACTACGTGACGCTTCGCGGCTTGGACCTGCTGCGCCGCCGCGTCACCGAGCTGAAGGCCAAGCTGGGCGCGCTCGGGCCCGACGACCGGGCCAGGCGCGAGGTCTCCCGAGACCTGAAGTACTATGAGCGCCGGATCGCCCGCGCGATCCCGGTGGACTGCGCGGGGCGCTCCAACGAGGAGGCGCGCTTCGGCGCGACGGTGCGCCTGCTAGGTCCGGACGGCCGCGAGCTCCGCTACGAGATCGTCGGCCAGGACGAGGCGGAAGAGGGCGAGCCGAAGATCAGCTGGGACTCCAGCACCGCGCTCGCGCTGATGGGCGCCAAAGCGGGGCAGGCGGTCGAGCTCTCGATCGGCGAGCAAACGGTGCGGGCCTCGGTCGTCGAGATCGCGTACCCGCCCCGGCCCTAGCTCTTCTCCCTCTCCCCCGTTTGGGGAGAGGGTTGGGGTGGGGGTAATCAGTCTTAGTCGGTCAGCTTCTCGATGAGCTCTTTGGCGTGGGGAAAAAGCTTCAGCAGCTCCGCGCGCCGGCCGAGCTCCAGGTCGGCGAAATCGAAGCCGGGGGCGAGGGTGCAGCCCACGAGCGAGTGATCGGTCTGGGCGGCGGGGTAGGCGCCGAACCATGAGCCGGCGGGCACGACGTGCTGCGGGCGCTGGCCTTGCGCGAAATCCCTGCCGAGGGTCGTCTCTCCCACCCGTCCGTCGGGGGCGAGCTCCACGACGATCAATGGGCCGCCGTCGTGGAAATGCCAGACCTCGTCGGACCGGAGGCGGTGGAGCCTTGAGCGCTCGCCCTTGGGAAGAAGGAAGAGCATCGCGGTGGACTGGCTGCGCCCGCCGATGACTCCCGGCGAGCGGTACGTCTCGCGATAGCGGCCGCCCTCGGGGTGCGGCCTGAGATCGAACCGCGCGATCAAGTCTTCGGCCGCGGGCACGGACGCGGCCGGCATCAGCGGAACAGCTTGGGCAAGCGGAGGCCGCCGGTGGCCTGCTTCTTGATCTGATCCTGCAGGCCGTTGAGCTTGTCGAGGCCCAGGCCGCCGAGCGCGGAGCCGAGGCTGCCGTTGAGCTGGTTCTGGAGTCCCGCCACCCGGCCGTCGACGAGCTTGGCGATCTGCGCCTGCGCGTCGGCCAGGCGCGCCTGGGCTTCCTTGCCGACGGCGGCCTTGAGGCCGTTGGCGAGGGCGGAGCCGAGGTTGGAGCTGAGGCCGAAGTGAGGCTCCTCGAGCGTGCCGCCGAGCGTGACCACGGCGTCGATGTCGTGGATGGAAGCGAACGCGGCCGCGGCGAGACGCTCCGTCGCCCCGCCCGCGCCGGTCGCCGGCGTGATCTTCACGCCCGACTGGCGGAAGCGGACCGTGCCGGTCAGCGCGTCCCCGTCAAGGACGACCTTGCCCGACACGGCGGCGAGGCCGGGGCCGACGGTCACCGCCAGCGAGGACGGGTCGCCCGCCGTCATCGCGGCCATCGGCAGGCCGGCGTACTCGAAGTCCACCTCGTCGCGCGGCGTCTGGCGCGTGTGGTCGAGGCTGGCGGACAACCGCGCCTTGCGCGCGCCCTGAGCTCCGTTCAGGTCGACGCGCGAGGGCCGGCCGACCAGCGGGGGGTTCGAGGAGAAGTCGTCGGCTTCGCCGGAGAATGCCAGCGGCCCGCCGACCTCCGCGGTGCCCGACAGCGACATGTGCTTGAGCCAGAAAGCCGGATAGCTGTGCTCTTTCGGGAATTCGATCGTCGCTCCGCGGCGCGCCTCGGGCGCGGGCGCGGGCTTGGCGCCCTTGGCGGGCATCCTCTTGCGCGCGGCCTCGAGCAAGCGCAGGACCTTGGAAAGGCGTTCGGCGGTCTCGGGGCCGAGCAGATAGCCGGAGAGCTTTTCGGGGTCGAGGCTCGGAAGCTGCAGCTTCGAGCGCAAGGCGTCGAGGTCGGCGGCCTTGGCCTTCTGCAAAGCCTCGATGTCGGCCCGCGCCTTGCCGGCGTCGGCCTCGATGTCGCGGCGCATCTGGTCCGCGTCCTTCTTGAACTGGTCCACCTGCTTGAGCAGATCGGCCGCCTTCCTCGCGCGCGTCAGGGGGTCGCCGCCCTGAAGCTGGTTGGCGAGAGACTGGATGTCGTTGAGCTTCTTATCGGCGCCGAAGTCCTTGGCGCGCTTCTGCCAGGCTTTCGCCTCCTCGGGGAGGCGCTTTTCGAGGTCTTTGGCGAGCTGGACCGAGCGCAGGTCGTCGGGTTGGACGGTGAAGCGCTCCTTCGCCTTCTCCTTGGCGCCGGTGAGAGCGGCGAACGAGACGTCTTTGGACTTGTTCCCCCATTCCTTGAGCTTGGCGGCCGCGCGCGAGGGCGGGGCCTTGGGCAGCGCGCCCGAGGTGGTCCGCGCCGTGCCCCACTCGAGCCCGCCGAGCTGGGCGTCGGAGATGACGAACTTGCGCTGCAGGAGCGGCCGCCCGTCGAGGCCGAAACGAGCGGAGTCGAACTGGACGAGGTTGCGCATGGGCTCGCCCGGGTCGGCCGCGGCGAAGCGGCGGAGCTCGATGCGCGGGGGGAAGAAGCCGGTCCGCAGCTTCCCGATCTCCACCTTGGCCCCGAGGGCGGCCGAGCCGGCCTTCTGCAGGGTCCAGCGGAGGATGGGGTCGAAGGCAAGGGCGAAGAAGAGCCAGAGGACCCCGAGGATGACCAGACGGCCGATGAGGTAGGATCGGCGGATCATGGTGTGAACTTGGAGGCGACGTTGGCGCCGAGCAGGAGCTGCATCACCTTGAAGCGCCGGATGTGCGCGCCGATGGTCGCGCCGTATTTCTCGAAGGCGGGGATCATCGCCCGATACAAGGGATAGGCGATGACGGCGCTGAAGACGAACGCGCCGAGGACGACGGTGTTGTTGAACTCGGTCCAGGGGACGATGGGCAGGTTGTACAGCCAGGTCCAAAGCCCGTGCAGCGCGGCTTGCCCGAGCAGGAACGCGCCGATCGGATGAAGAACGGGGTCGAGCAGGTAACCGAGCGCCGCGAAGACCAGCATCGCGAGACCGCCGGTGGCCATGCTGGCTTCCGAGGCGGTCAGCAAGATCAGGAGGAGCTGGGCCAGCAGGCTGGCTTTCGGGATGAGGCCGACCGCCGCGCCCAAGGCGAAGCCGGCCGCCAACTGCTTGGGAGAATCCTGCGCGGCCAAGGCCTGCGCGATCGTACGGAGGAATCCAATCACGGAGCGATTATAGGTTTGTGGAGGGCGGGCGTGCTACTGGGCGTTCTGCGTATTCGCGTTGACGCGGTAGAGCCGGACCGTCTTGTCCCAGTTCGCCGTCGCCAGCCACCGGCCGTCGGGCGAGAACACGGCCGAGGACACGGACTTGAAGCCCTGATAGTAGGACAGCTGCTTCGCGGTCCGCGCGTTCCAGAGCCGCAAGGTGCCGTCGCGGGCGCCCGTCACGAGCAGGCGGCCGTCGGGCGAGAAGGCCACCGTGTTCACGGGCGCGGTGTGCGCGGTGAGCAGGGCCTGGCCCTTGCCGGAGTCCCAATCCCAGAGGCCGACGGTCGTATCCCAGCTCGCGGAGGCGATGATCCTGGCGTCCGGGGAATACACCGCGTCGGCGACCTTGCCGGTATGTCCCTGCCCCGTGCCTTTCCGCTCTCCGGTTTCCGCGTCCCAGACCCGGAACGTGTTGTCCCAGCTCGCGGATAGGAGCCGCGAGCCATCGCGCGAGAAGGCGACCGACGCCACGAGGTCGCTGTGGCCCGTCAGGGCTTTGGAGTCGCCGGTCGCCGGGTCCCAGAAGCGGATCATCCGGTCCGCCCCCCCGGAGACGAGGCTCTTGCCGTCGGGCGAGAAGGTCACGCAGGCCACGCGCCCCTTGTGCCCTTCCAAGCTGCGTATCGCGCGCCCGGTGCGGCCGTCGAAGAGCCTGACCACGCCGTCCCAGTCGGAGGTGGCGAGCAGGTCTCCGCGCGGCGAGAAGGCGAGGCCGGAGACGGTGTCCGAGTGCCCTTCGAGCCGCGCCTTCGGGCGGCCGGAGGCGACGTCCCACAAGATGACCGCGTGGTCCCACCCGCCCGAGGCCAAGAGCTTCCCGTCGGGCGAGAAGGCGACGCTGTTCACCTCCGCGGCGTGGCCATGGAGGATCCTGACGGGGCTGAGCGTCACGGACATGCGGTCCGCGCCGTGGGCGCCCGGAGGCAGCGCGGCCGCGAGGAGCAGCAGGAGGGCGGCTTCAGCTAGTCTCGTCACTTCTTGATGGTGAGCTTGTCGAGGGCCGTCTTGTTCGTCGGCAGGTAGACGACGTTGCCTGGATAGATCCAGTGGGGATCGCCCCCATTGTGGCCGTTGAAGTTGCTGGCCTGCTTGTTCGGCGGGTAGTCGTAGAGCTCCAGGGCCGTCCGGTAGGCGACCCCGGGATCGGTGATATGGTAGTAGCGCGCGACGATGCTCGTCAGCGTGTCTCCGGACTTGATGGTGTACTTGAATGTCGGGCCGGTGGCGGTGGGGGTTGCGGGGGTCGAAGGCGCGGCCGGCGCCGGCGTCGAGCCGGGCGCGGCGCTCTGGCAGGCATTGGCTTGGACGCATTCGGCCGGGCAGACCGTCGGAGGCGTGACCTTGCAGTACTTGTCGATCGTGGCTTGATCCAGCTCGCACGGCGGGTCCTGCTGGTGGCACTTGGCGAGGCACTGCAGGTCCGTGTTGCCCGCCTGGAGGCACGCGTCCCAGTAGGGATTGTCCGGGAGCGGGGTGACCGGCTTGGTGCAGAGCTGCACGCGCGCGGTGGTGGGCAGCGTCGGCTGATTCTGGCACGCCTTGTCGCACTTGGCGAGCTCGAGCCGGGTGAAGCACTGATCCCAGAGGCCCGAGCCCAGGTTGCCGAGATAGACGCTGGGGTCGAGGCCGTACTTGGCGAGCCAATCCTTCAGTGCCTTGTCGATGGGATTGTTGTCCGACGCTTCCTGGAATTTCCGCAGGCCGACGGCGTTCTGCGCGTTCTTGCCGTTCTGATCGGGAGGCGGAGGGGGCATCTCCGCGCGGCCGGGGTCGAAGGCCGACGATTCGGCTTCCGGAACGGCGGCCATCCTCGGGGCCGAAGGAGTGTTTCCGGCCGCGCCCGCGCCTTGCGGCTGGCCGCCGAGATTCGAGGCCAAGCCCGAGACTCCGCCCGGTCCCGTGGCGCCTCCGCCTCCGGCGTTCACGGCGGTGGCTCGCGTCCCCCACGAGGTGGAGCGCGCCGCGCCTTGCTTCTCGACCGCCGCCAGCGCGGCGATCGCCGCCACCAGCTCTTCGACGGCCCGGCCGGCGCTTTGGATCGCGGCCACCCTGGCGAGCAACGGCGCCGAGCCGGGCGAGGCCATGAATTTCGACGCCAACTCCTTGAACTCGAGCCGGCCGGTGATGGCGTGCACGAACTCCTTGGCGGTCCCCGGCCCCTTGCCCTTGCGCGGGTCCTTGAACTGCGTGACGATCTGCTTGAGAGCGGGGTCCTTCATCACGGCGTCGGCCAGCTGCTCGGCCGCGGGGTTGCCCTCGAACTCCTTGATGCGCGACATGAGCTGGTCGAAAGTGACGGGATCGTCCGAGCCGGGCGGACGCGGCGGCATCCAGGCGCGGTTCCCCGGGGTCGCCAGCGGGCCGGGGGCGTTGGTGTAGCTTACGGCGAGATCCGTCCCCGCCCCCTGCCCGTGATGGCGGGCCAGTTCGACCGAGGCCACGCCGACGGCCAAAGCCACGGCGGCGCCGATCGACTGCAGGCGTTTGCGCCGCTTGCCGTCGTCGCCCGTGTCGGGCGGCGGGTTCAGAGGCGGCTGGCTCTGCGCCGGGGCCGGCGTCAGCAGCGGCGGCGGCGTCTGGAAGGAAGGCGTCTGCTCGGGGCCCGGCGGGTCGGCCATATCCTGATAATGCCCCCCGTCCGGCGCCAAGTCAAGAGGTTAGTAGGCACCGATTCTCCCGCTGTATCCTGGGCGGGACGGCGCCGCGTGGAAGATGTTTCTTTGGTGCGCCGGTCGGAGCCGGGCATGCCGGCTCCTCCGGGTCGGGGTGAGGGTTCATGACGTTTTTAGCTAGAATACCCCGCATGTTCGAGCACTGGATCGCGTCGATCGCCCTGTTCGGCACGAGCCTCGTCATCGCAGCCTTGCTGAAGGTGTTCGCCCTTCCGAGGCTGCGGCGCTGGGCCGAGAAGACGTCCAATCTCTACGACGACATCCTGGTCGAGAGCTTCGCCAGGTCGCTTCCCGTCTGGGCGGCGCTGGGCGGCTTGGCCGCCGCGGCCCAAACAGCCCCTTTGTCGGATAAGAACACGCTCGTCGCCCACAAGACGGTGACGACGCTGTTCTTGCTCTCGCTGACCTTCGCCCTGGCGCGTCTGGCCTCCTTGGCCGTCCGGCAGTACGTGCGCAAGCTCCGCGGCTCCGAGCAGACGACGGGCGTGGTGGACCATCTCGTGCGGGCGCTGGTCGTGCTGCTCGGCGGCCTCCTCATCCTCTCGAACCTCGGCATCTCGATCACGCCCCTGCTCGGCGCCTTGGGCGTCGGCTCGCTCGCGGTCGCGCTCGCCTTGCAGGACACGCTCACCAACCTCTTCGCCGGGCTGCACATCGTGGCCTCCGAGACCGCGCGCGTCGGCGACTTCATCCGCATCGACTCCGGCCAGGAGGGCGCGGTCGTCGACGTGGGTTGGCGCGTGACGCGCCTGCGCGACCTCGGGGGCAACGAGATCATCCTCCCCAACTCGAAGCTCGCCAACGCGATCCTCACCAACTTCCACCGGCCCTCGCCCGCCAGCGACGTGGTGATCCCGATGACGGCCGCCTACGGGTCCGACCTGGCGGCGGTGGAGCGCGCGGCGCTGGAGGCGGCCCGCGAGATACAGAAGACGGCCCCCGGGCCGTCGCGGGCTAACGAGCCGGTCGTGAGATTCAAGTCCCTCGACGACAAGCGCATCGACTTCGTCGTCGTCCTGCGCGCGGACGATTACACGGACCGTTTCTTGATGATCCACTCGTTCATCAAGGCCGTCCATGAGCGCTTCAAGGCCGAGGGGCTGGAGTTCGGGCTGCCGCAGCAGGTCGTGCGCCTCAAGCAGTAGCGGCGCTCAGCGACACGTTCCCCAAGGGCTGCCGGCGATCTTCTTGCAGCCGCAGCCTTGGAGGCAGTCGTCGTCCTGCTGGCAGGACCCGCCGCATCCGAGCCCCTTGGCGCAGCAGGGGTTGCCCGGACAGCTGACGCACTGATCGGTTTCCTGGTCGCAGCACGAGGTGCCGAAGCAGCCCGTGACGGAGCAGCCGGACTTGGCCTTCGGCGCCTCCGGAGGAAGGTCCGGGACTTTCGGCGCCATCACTTCGGTGCGGTGCGCGACGGGAGGCGGCGCCGCCGGCTTGACGACCGGGGGCGCGGGCTCCGGCTCGGGCTTGGGCGCGACCGCCGCGGCCGGCGGGGGCTCGGGCGGCGGCTCCTTGCAGTCGAGCGCGCAGGAGCCGACGAAGGCCGCGACGTCGCCCTTGGCCGTTGCGCAGACGCCCCACTGATCGTACGGCGGCTGGACCGGGCCTTGCGGGCCGTCCGGACGGCGCGTGGCCACGGCGAGGATGCAGGGGTCCTTCGCGTTCTCGGCGCCGGCGAAGCGGTAGGGGAGGCTTGCCCATTCCTGCGCGACGATGTCCCCCTCGGCCACGAGGACGCTCGAATCGTCGATGCGGCCGGTGACGGCGTCTTTGCCCGCCGCTCGGCGCTTATGGTTGGCGGCCGCGATCGCCTTGACGATCAGCTCCGCCTCGTCGCGCTTGACGCGTTCGGCGGAGAAGAGCACCGCCGCGACGAGCAGCAGCGTCGTCGCGGCGATGCCGGCGGCGAGCCAGGCGTCGGTCGAGGTGAACGGCTGGCGTTTGCGGGCCATCGGGGTTTAGTTTAACGGTCTTACGTTAATTAGTCCAGACTCCGAATTAAGTCAGTAAGAATGTTACCGAACCTGCGGGGTCGGGCCGAAATGGTGCGAGAAAAGGTATATCTTCACAGGTGCCTGACGGAAGGACGGTCATCATGAAATATCTCTCTTTTGCGGCGTCTGTGGCTCTATTGGCCGGCTGCGCCACCCCGCCGCTGCAGCGTGCCGTGATGGAAGGCAACCTCGACGCGGCTAGAGCGCTTTTGGAGCAGGGGATGGACGTCAACGGGACGCGGCCGCCCAACGGGACGACGGCGCTCTCCAAAGCGGCCGAGAGGGGGGACGTCGCCATGATGCGACTGCTCCTCGACCACCACGCCGCCGTCGACAGGGGCGCCACGCCGTGCCTTAATTGCACCGCGCTCTCGCCGATGGCCTGGGCGGCCCTGAGAGGCCAGGACCCGGCCGTCGAGCTGCTCCTCGAGCATGGAGCCAACCCGGATGTGGCCGAGCATGGGCTGACCGCATGGGGAAACACGAGCTTCGGCATCATGGACGAGACCGCCGAGCGCCTTGCTTCCGCGAAGGTGGCCATCGGCCGCATCCGCCGCGCGCAGGAGCGGCTGGAGAAGAAGGCGGCGAAGGAAGAGCTGTCGAACATCGTGCAGGCGGCGGTCGAGAAGACGGTGAAGGCGCAAGGCAAGCCCGCCGCCGTGCCCTTCGGCAAGTCCGACGTCGACAAGCCCGCATATCGATTCGCCGAGCGCCCCGACGACTTCGCCCTGGTCGTGGGCATCGAGAAGTACTCCGACATCCCCGAGGCGCAGTTCGCGCAGAACGACGCCGAGGCGGTCAAGGACCACTTGATCGCCTTGGGATTCCCGAGCCGCAACGTGGTCCAGCTCTTCGGAGAGAAGGCGGGGCGCTCCTCGATGGAGAAGTTCCTCGAGAACTGGCTGCCGAGGAACGTCAAGGAGGACAGCCGGGTCTTCTTCTACTTCTCCGGCCACGGGGCTCCGGACCCCAAGACCGGCGAGGCTTACCTCATCCCATGGGACGGCGACCCGACGTTCCTGGAGAACACGGGCTATCCGTTGAAGCGCCTCTACGAGAAGCTCTCGGCGCTCAAGGCCAAGGAGACGATCGTGGCGCTGGACGCCTGCTTCTCCGGAGCGGGGGGCAGGTCCGTGCTGGCCAAGGGGGCGCGGCCCCTGGTGACGAAGATGAGCGCGTCGACCGTCCCATCGGAACTGACGGTGTTCGCGGCGGCCTCGTCGGACCAGATCACGAGCACGCTCGAGGACCAAGGGCACGGCACTTTCACCTATTATTTCCTCAAAGGGCTCGGCGGCGCGGCGAAGGGGGATTCCGGCGCCGTCACGGCCAAGAACTTGTACGACTATCTCAAGCCCAAGGTGCAGGACGCGGCGCGGCGTCAGAACCGCGACCAGCAGCCGGTCCTCTCCGGCTCGAGCGACCAGGAGCTCGTCCGGTTCCCTTAATCGAGGTTCTCGCCGAGCCCCGTTCGGCGCAGGCCCTCGAAGAGCGCGACCGCGGCGCACGAGGAAAGATTCATCGAGCGGACGTCGCCGGTGATGGGGATGCGGTAGAAGCGGCTCTTGTACTTCTGCCGCACCGAGGCCGAGAACCCGGTCGACTCCTTTCCGAAGAGCAGGTAGCTCTCCTCGCGATACGGCGCGTCCCAGAAGCTCTTTGGCGCTCGTGCGGAAAAGAACAGCAACGAAGCCGCCGGCCGCAAGGACGCCTCGAAAGCGGCGAAGCTCTCGTGCACGGTCAGCTTGAGCTTGGGCCAGTAGTCGAGGCCGGAGCGCCGGATCTCCTTGGCGTCGAGCGAGAAGCCCAGGGGCTTGACGAGATGCAGGCGCGTCCCGGTCGCGATGCAGCTGCGGCCGATGTTGCCCGTGTTCCAATGGATCTCCGGCTCGACCAGCACGATATGCATGGATGCGGTGTCAGACGTCAACTTATGGAACTTATTGTCGTACACATTCCATAGTTTGTTCAATAAGTTCCATAAGTTGACGTCTGACACCGGATAAGACCGCCATGGACATGATGCTTTTCAATACCCTCTCGAGGACGAAGGAGAAGCTCGAGCCCATCCAGCCGCCCAAGGTCGGCATGTACACCTGCGGGCCGACGGTGTACAACTTCCTCCACGTCGGCAACTACCGGACCTACATCTTCGAGGACGCGCTTCGCCGCGGCCTCGCCTACCTCGGCTTCGAGCCGCGCCACGTGATGAACATCACCGACGTGGGGCATCTGACCAGCGACGCCGACACCGGCGAGGACAAGCTCGAGGTGGGAGCCGCCCGCACCGGCAAGACCGCGTGGGAGGTGGCCGAGTTCTACACGAAGACCTTCCTCTCGGACTCCAAGCGCCTCAACCTCCTGCCGCCCCACGAGCTGTGCCGCGCGACCGGCAACATCCCGGAGCAGATCGAGCTGGTGCGCCGGCTGGAGGCGAAGGGCCTGGTGTACAAGACCTCCGACGGCCTCTATTACGACACCTCGAAGTTCGCGCCGTACGGCCGGCTGATGGGCGCGCCGCACCAGGAGGGCATCCGCGGCGGGGCGCGCGTGGAGCTCAGCCCCGAGAAGCGCAACCCCTCGGATTTCGCCGTCTGGAAGTTCTCGCCGAAGGACCGCCAGCGCCAGATGGAGTGGGACTCGCCTTGGGGCCGCGGCTTCCCGGGCTGGCACATCGAATGCTCGGCGATGGCGATGAAGTACCTCGGCGAGAGCTTCGACATCCACTGCGGCGGCGTCGACCACATCCCGATCCATCACACCAACGAGATCGCCCAGGCCGAGGGCGCGACAGGCCGGCCGTTCGTGCGCGTGTGGGTCCACGGCGAGTTCCTGGTCATGAACAAGGCCAAGATGGCCAAGTCGGCGGGGAGCTTCCTGCGGCTGCAGGACATCGAGCAGGAGGGCTACTCCGCGCTGGACTTCCGCTACCTGTGCCTCACCGCGCATTACCGCAAGCAGCTCGACTTCACCTGGGAGGGGCTCGAAGGGGCGAAGAGCGCGCGCCGGCGGCTGCTCGACCGGGCGCAGCTCCTCGCGCGCCAGGCGAAAGGGCCGGCGGGCGACGCGGCCCGGCCGATCCTCGACCGCTTCAAGGCTTACGTGGCCGACGACCTCGACATGCCGGGCGCCTTGGCCGCCGTCTGGGACGCGCTCAAGCCCGGCGGGGTGTCCGAGGCCGCCCAGCTCGCCGTCCTGCGGGAGGCCGACCACGTCCTGGCCCTTGGCCTCTTCGAGGACGTGCAGACCGTGCTCTCTCCGGACCTTCAGGTTTTGCTCGATCAGCGCGAGCAGGCGCGCAAGAGCAAGGATTTCGCCGCCTCGGACCGGCTGCGCAAGGAGCTCGCGGACAAGGGCATCCTCGTCGAGGACACGCCGCAGGGGCAGCGCTGGATCCAGCGCAAGCCATGACCTGGCTCCGGGGCCGCCACGCCGTCGAGGAGAGCCTGCGCGCCCGCGCCCGCGGCGTGCGCGAGCTGTGGGTCTTGAGCGGCCTCCAGGCCGAGCACATCAAGGAGCTCATCGGCTTGGCGCGCGGCGCCGGGGCGCGGGTCCGCTACGTGTCCAAGAACGAGCTGGACCGGCTGGGACCGGGACATCAGGGCCTCGCGGCCCGCGTCGGCGAAAAACCCGCCGCCGGTCTGGAGGAGTGGCTTGCCGGACTTTCAGCCGAGGCGAAGAAAAGCGCGGTGCTCGTCGCTCTGGACCAGATCCAGGACCCGCATAATCTCGGGGCGATCGCGCGCGCCGCCTCCTGCCTCGGGGGCGTGGCCCTGCTGGTCCCCGACCGGCGGTCGGCGCCGGTCAGCCCCGCCGCCGTCCAGGCCTCCGCCGGAGCCATCGAGAAGATACCGGTGCTCAACGTCGGCAATCTCGCCCAGGCGCTCGAGAAGCTCAAGGGCGAGGGCTTCTGGGTGTACGGCGCCGATATGTCGGGAAAGCCCTGCTGGGAGACCCGCCTCAATTTCCCGCTCGTGCTCGTCATCGGCTCGGAAGGCGCGGGGCTGAGAGCGCTGGTGCGCGAGCGCTGCGACGAGCTGGTGGCCGTGCCGCAGTCGGCCGGCGGCGTCGCGAGCCTCAACGCGTCGACGGCGGCGGCCGTGCTCCTCTACGAGGCCGCGCGCCAGGCGCGGCAGGCCTAGGACAGCAGCCGGCGCTCGCGCGCCAGGAGCTTGGTGAGGCGGCCGCGCACCGCGCCCCGCAGGGTCCGCCCCGCGAAGCGACGGCCCGCTTCCACCAGAAGCTCGACGACCCCCGCCAGGTCCGCGAGGCGCACTTCCTCGGCGTCCACGCGGCCGGCCCCCCCGTTGTGGTAGTTGACGAGGGGGATGGCGACGGCGGCGGTCTCGTAGCCGAAGGCCAGGTAGGCGGTCGCCTCGCAGGTGCCGCCCGTCAGCCGGGCCCGCTGGACGCGCAGGCCGCGCTTGCGCAAGGCGGCCGCGGAGTCATCGAGCAGCGCGACGAGGTTGGGGTCGAAGATCGTCATCTTGTCGCCGAGGCGGATGACCGGCCCCCGTCCCGGGCGCGCGCCGGCGAGCGCGCGCGAGGCCTCCACGCTCAAGACGGAGTCGCCGGGGTCGACGGCGCCCGCCCGGATGAGCTCGAGCGCGCCGACGAAGCCGACCTCCTCGGCGCGGTGCGGAAGGACCGTGACGTTCGTCTTGGCCCGCATGCGAACCAAGCGCGGCAGAGCCTCGAGCGACGCGGCGGAGCCCGCCAGGTCGTCGATCGAGCGCGAGCGCAGGCGCGGGCCCCGGATCTCGAACGGCGTCAGCGCCAGCGTCGCGAAATCCAGCCGGGCGCCTCGCCGCGGGGGCTGGGTCCACCGGATGCGGAAACCCTCGCCGTCCTTCTCGACCACGCCGCGCGCCGAAGGGGAGTTGGACCGCGGGTTGCGGGCGAAGGCCTCGACCTCGGCGCCGGGCAGAAGGTCTCGCGGCAGGCCGCCTTTGAGCTCGGCCTCGGCGCCCGAGGGAGTCGCGCGCTTGAGATGGAACGCGGGGTGGTCGAGGTGGGCGGCGAAACACAGCGCCGGCCCCTTCCCGGCGCCAAGGTAGCGCACCAGGATGCCGCCCTTGTGCCGGCGCACGCGCACGCGCGAGCCTAGCTCTCGGCGGATCCAGGCGAGGGCGACGGCCGCCGGCCCTTCCTCGTAGAAGGGGGCGGTAGGGACCGAAGTCAGTCGGCGAAACAGCCGCGCGGCGGCGTTCATAGGGCGCCAAGGATATCAAAATAGCGGCGGCTGCTTCGGCGAAGCGGAAGGAGGCTCCGCTTCCTTTTATATAGCGCCGCGGTCGCCGCCGTCTGCGTATATCGTCCGCACATTATCCGATGAGGGGTTCGCCGTGGTCGTCGACGTCGAGCGGGGCCTCGGACAGGGCCCGGCGTGCGTCGGGCGGCAGGCGCTCGCTCATCGCTCCGTCGGCGACGCGCTTGAGCCAGCGCGTCGCGATCGCCGATTCCTCGAGGTCTTCCTTGTCTTTGGCCCAGGGCTCGGGCCAGCCGTAGGGGTTATGGCCGGCGACCCAGATCCTCCAGGCCTTCCGCCATGCGCGCTCGCTCAAGCGGCCGCGCAGGCGCAGCAGGCGCTCGCGCTGAGTCCCGGCGACCGCGGCGACCAGGGGGCCCGCGGCCTGGAGGAGCGCGGCCTCGGCGGCCTTGCGGCGGTGGTCGGCCACCACGCCGGTCTGCGAGGCGTTGAGCTCGAGGGCCGGGTCGTCGATGAAGCCGTCGGCCGGAAGCAGGGGCCCGCCGGGCCATTTCCAGTCGCAGACGTACACCCCATGCTGGAAGACCTGGATCGAGGCCGACTCCGGCTCGGCGGGCTCGAGCCAGACGCGCCGCCCCCCTTCCCGGATCATCAGCCCGACCGCGTCCTTGCCGTCGAAGGGCGCGAGGTCCGAGTCGCCGATGCGCATCGGCACCGGGCTGGCGCGGCAAGCCTCGAAGACCTTGCGGTTCCAATCCTCGGCGAGGCGGTCCTGCAAGAACAGCACCCACAGGATCGTGTTCTCATTCTCCGACTCGACGGCCTCCAGGGTCTCGTCCGAACCGCCGAGCTTGAGGCACCGGCGATCGCCGGCGCGGCCCGAGGTCAGCGTGACCTCGTGGGGATTGAGCCGCAAGGCGGCCAGGATGCCGACCGCCAGCTGCTTGAGCCTCGGGTCGGGCGCGTCGGAGAAGAGGCAGGCGCTCGGGTCGGCGAGGTCCGGCCTCACGGGCTCGCCGTCGAAAGCCATGATGAAATTGCCGTCTTTGGCGAGGCTCATGCCGATATGCGTCGCGCCTCCGGCCACGGCGGCGCGGACCCAGGGAAGCATGAAGAGAGAGGAGTCCGGCGTCTGGTAGCGGCTCAATTTCTCGAGCGCCTTTTCCCGGTCGACGCGGAACGCCCCGGTCGAGATCAGCTCCCCTTCGCCTTCGGCCACGGCGCTAGTGTAGGCCGCGCGACCGCCACGGTCAAGGTTGTATACTGCGCCGATGAAAGCGGTCTTCATCGTCCACTTCGGCGGACCAAGGAACCTCCAGGTTCGCGAGGTCCCGGAGCCGGCGCCCGGCCGGGGCGAGGTCCGCATCCGCGTGCGCGCCGCCGGCGTCAATTTCGCGGACGCGCTGATGCGGATGGGCATGTACCCGGGCGCCCCGAAACTGCCGTTCGTCCCCGGCTACGAGGTCGCCGGGGTGGTCGATGCGGTCGGGGCGGCGGTGAAGGCGTGGAAGGAAGGCGACCGCGTGCTGGCGGCGACGAACTACGGCGGCTACAGCGAGGCGGTCGTCGTCAAGGAGCGGCAGGCCTTCCCGATCCCCGTTGACAAGGACTTCGACTCGGCGGCCGCGCTTGCGGTCAATTACATCACGGCGTACATCGCGCTCGTCGTCCAGGCGAACGCCAGGCCGGGCGAGTCGCTGTTCGTGCACGGGGCGGCGGGCGGCGTCGGCGTGGCCGCCGTCCAGCTCGGCAAGCTCTTGGGCCTCGCGCCGCTGTTCGGCACCGCCTCGGCCTCCAAGCATGATTTTCTGCGGCGCGAGGGCGTGGCCCATCCGATCGATCATCGGACCGAGGATTTCGAGGAGGCGGTGCGCCGCCTCACGGGCGGGCGCGGCGTGGACATCGTCATGGACCCGGTCGGGGGGGAGAGCTTCAAGAAGTCGTACCGCCTGCTCGCCCCGCTCGGGCGGCTGATCTGCTACGGCTTCTCCGGCGCGGCCGCGGGCAGGACCAGGAGCCTGTTGAGGCTGGGGTGGGAGTTCGTCAGCACCCCCCGCTTCTCGCCGACGGACTTGATGCTCGAGAACCGCGCCGTTTTCGGGCTGCACCTCGGGCGGCTGACGGGCAACGAGAAGCTGCTCGGCGACGCGATGGGCCGCCTGCTCCAATGGTGGAAAGACGAGAAGATCTCGCCGGTCGTCGGCGCGACCTTCAAGCTCGAGGAGGCCGGGAAGGCGCACGCCTACCTTCAGGACCGCAAGAACATCGGCAAGGTCGTGTTGGTCGTTTAAGCGACATTTCCCTCACCCCTGCCCTCTCCCCATGGGGGAGAGGGAGAGAGAGAGAGGGACGCCGCTACGCGCTGGCCGGGCGGAAGATGCCGAAGCAGGACGTGTAGCCGTGCAGGTGCGTCGCGCCTTCCACGGGGCCGATCTCGCCGTTGCAGAAGAACCCGCCGATCGGCACCGGCCCCAGCCTCTTGTGGAACTCCGACGAGTCGTGGTCGGGCACGTCGTAAAGATGCTTGCCGCGCCCCATGCAGGAGAAGAGCAGGGCGCCCGCGGGCGGCGGCGTGGGCTTCGACGCCGCGTAGCGCGTCAGCATCAGGCGCAGGTCCTCGGCCGAGGCCTGCTTGTCCCGCAGGTGGAACTGCACGGTCTGCCCGGGCCGCAGCCGTGCCCCGACGGCCAGGGACCCGCTCTCGGCGTCGAGGCTGACGAGATTGCGGATGAGAAAATCGCGCTTGGAGGTCCCGGAGCGGAAAGGGTCGCTGACGATGCCCAGGAAAAGCGACGTGCGGGCGAGCTGCTGGTCCTCCTCGGACAAGGACTCGAGGAGGTCCTCCACCGCCTTCAGCGCCGGCTTGCCGTCGAGGGTGCGGAGCTCGCTGTGCCGGCAATCGCTGATCCGCATCGGCTTGCCCACCGGCCGGCAGCCCTGGGCGACGATCGGGTCGATGACGACGTTGCCGGAGAGCCCGAGGCCGACGGCTCCGGAGCGGCAGCAGGTTCCGTCCAGATAGAGGATGTTCTCCCCGGGCCGCAGCGCCCCGCTCGCCATCCCGCCGACCTTCACGGCCTGCGGGAAGGCGTAGTCGAGGCCGCGCGCGAGGTCTTCGGGGTTGAAGGTGAAGGGGTCGGCCAGGAGCACGAAGTGCGGCTTGGCCGAACGGTCCGGCACGCCGACGGCCTTGGCCCACGCGCCGGGCGAGGCGTCGAGGTCGGGCAGGCCGTCGGCGTCCAGGCGGAACGGAGCGAGCGTCGTTTGCGGGAGCTTCGCCGCCACCAGCGCCACCGCGGGCTTGTGCTCCACCTCGCGCCCGGCCGCGATCACGCCTTGCGCCGAGCAGCCGATCAGGTGGGCGGGCCTCAGCAGCCGGTCGAGGAGCCTGGGCGCCTCCTCAGCGTCGGCCTGGGAGTGCTGGGAGAGGAAGAGCCCCGCGAGGTCCGGCGGCCCCTCGATCTCCGCCTCGATCTTGCCCGCGCATTCCCGCAGGGCCTCGGAGAGGGTCGGGCGTTCGGAAAGGGCCGAGGCCCACTTCACGGCGTCTTTTTCTTGCGCTCCGCCAGGGCGAGCGCCCGCTCGATCTTGCCCCGCAGGATGTCGACGTCGAAGGGTTTGACGAGATAGTCGATCGCCCCGAACAGCAAGGCATCGTTCAGCGTCGCGGCGTCGGAGAGGCCGCTGACCACGACGATCGGGACGTGGGCCGTGCGCTCGTCGGAGCGGATGTCCCGGGTGAGGCTGATGCCGTCCTGGTCCGGCATCATCACGTCCATCAAGATCACGTCGGGCAGGGCCTTGGACAGCGCCTCTTTCGCCTTCTTGGCGCTGGAGACGCACGTCACCTCGTAGCCGAGCGCGGTCAGGCCCTGCTCGTACATCTCGCAGATCGAAGCCTCGTCGTCGATGGCCAGGATGCGTCGTTTCGCCATTAGGAGTTCTCCTCTGCCCAGCGGTCCAGCGCGAGACGGCCGGGGCCCTTCAGCCACGCCGTCGCCGCGCACGCGATGAGGAAGGCATCCAGCATCATGGCCTGCCACGGCTTGAGATGGATCGACCCGCCGAAACAGCCGCAGTTGGCAAGGACAGGCCGCCGCAGACGACGGCGGCCGCGCGCGTCCACAGCCCCAGGAGGAAGAACGAGCCGGCGATCAGCTCGGTCCACGGGATCAGATGCGCGAAGAGCCGCACGTGGGGCTCGGGAAGGACTTGAAAGCCGGAGATGACGACCATGAACTCCTCGACGGGGGCGGCCGCCTTCTCGAGCCCCGAGTAGATGAGCAGGACCCCGACGATGACGCGCGCCGCCAGCGCGACCCGCTCGGCGGAGGCCGACGGCGCGGCGCCGGGCTTCGTCTTCATGGATTCCCCCGGGGCAGGAGCTTGTCGATCTCCGGCACGCCTTCCGAGAGGAGCTGGCGGACTCCGGCGTAGCGCCGCCCGTTGACGAAGAAGGTCGGCGTGGACTGCACCCAGTGGTCGTCGGCTTCCTTGAGATCCGCGTCGATGAGCGCCGCCGCGGAGGGGTCGGCCCGGCAGGCGGCGAGCGCCGCCGGATCGAGGCCCGCCTCCTTGGCGTAGGCGGCGAATCTCTCCTCGGGCGAGGAAGAGATCGCCCACTCGCTCTGGCGCGCGAAGAGGGAATCGTACACCGGCCAGAACTTCCCCTGCTTTCCCGCGCACTCGGCGAAAACGGCGGCAAGGCGCGCGTAGCGGTGGAACTCCCACGGGTGATGCTTATAGGTGACCCGCACCCGG
>JAPLKK010000132.1 GCA_026388115.1 Elusimicrobiota bacterium
GCGAAAAAGGTGGTCGCCTGCCGATAATTTGTTCTTTCATGGCCTGAGAGCTTCCGAGAAACCAGGGGGGGCCATAATGAATCAGCGGCACCCGCCCCAGCTATGCGAATAACCAGGATCGAATGCCGCCTTTCCCGCGCCGAAGCGCGGTACAATCAGCGGCTCCAATCCGGTTTCGCATATGCCCCCTCAACGTCGAGGCGAGCTTACCGCGCTCCTACGCGCGGCCCCGGTGAAGCCAAAGCGTCAAATCAGTTGCGGTCTATGTCAGTTCGTTTTCTCCTCGGGCGATTCTCCCTCATTTAAAGCCTAACAGGACCAGCCAGCCGTTGCAATGGGTTGGAGACTCCCGACACCGGAGCCATTGCCAGGAAATTGCCAACTGGCGATAGGATGGCATCAGAAACTGTCATACGTCAAGAGGCGTCGGGGGTCAATCTCCGTCGAGAGTCATGGAAGGTCAAACACCCTCAAAAGAACTTGGAGCGCGTGTAAGGCGGACGCTCTACCGCTGAGCTAACGGCCCGTAGGGAGAAAGGCTCAGCTGTTGGACTTTTCGCCGGTCGACCAGAGCACCGCGTGGCGGACGAGCTCGACGCCGCTGTGCAGGTCGAGCTTGCGCTTGATGTTCTCGCGGTAGGTCTCGATCGTCTTGATGCTGAGGCCGAGCTTGCCGGCGATCTGTCGCGTGCCGAAGCCGCGCGCGATCCAGCGGAAGACCTGCAGCTCGCGGTCGCTCAGCTGCTCCACGGGGTTGCCCGTGGCGGCCTTGCCCTGGCCGGCCATCCTCTGCAGCAGGCGCCCCGCCATCTTGTCGCTGACGGAGATGTCGCCCTTGAGGACCTTGCGCAGGGCGTCGACGACCTTGCTGGTCGGCTCATCCTTCATGAGGTAGCCGTTGGCGCCGGCGCGCAGGGCCCGCTCGGCGTAGATGGTCTCGTCGTGGATCGAAAGGACGAGGATCGGCAGGTCGGGATGCTTGGCCCGCAGCGCCTTGATGAGGCCGATGCCGTCCTCGTCGTCGTTGAGCGTGAAATCGACGATCGCGAGGTCGGGCTTGGCCGATTCGACCTTGGTCATCGCCTCGCGGGAAGTGGCCGCGACGGCGCAGACCTGAAAATCGGATTCCTGGTCGATGAGGGTCTGCAGGCCCTCCCGCACGACGGGGTGGTCATCGACGACCAGGACGCGCGATTTCTTCTTGGAAGTCGCCTTCTGCGATTCCTTTGCCGCTTCGGTGGTCTCAGGCATTTGTTCTCCAGTCGACTGAAAGTCGTCTCCGGGGTTCTCCCAGCCTGACGGCTCGGCGATGAGACTGCGGTCGACACGACCGCACACTCGGGCTCTCCCCGATTTCCCCTAGACCATCCAATTATAACACATCCCAGGGGCCGCAAGAGGCTCTAAGGCCCAGATTCCTCTTTGACGGCGGTCAAGCCCCTTTGTTGAGGGCGGTCAGTGCGTCGCGGGGCGGCTACGCGCTATCCTTTCCTTATGATGAACCGACTGACCTTCCCGATTTTCGTGATCAGCCTCTTTGTCGTTTCGGCCGCGCGCGCGCAGTCTGTGGTGCAGGAAGGGACCGTGATCCCCATGCCGGGCGGCGCCTTCCCCCGCCTTCCCATCCCGGCGCCCGTGTCGCCCTCTCCCCGATTGCCCGGTCCCCACTTGCCCGGCTTGCCCATCCCGGCGCTGACGCTTCCGGTGCTTGCTTTGGCAGCGCACGCCGTGCCCGCGGCCGCCGGCCAGGCCGCGGCTAGCCTCGCGACCGCCCTGCCGGCGGTGGACGGCCGGACCCTGCAGGCCCGGCCGGTTGCCATTCATACGGCCCGCACGTCTGCCGAGGTCGCGCAGCGGCTGGAGTCGGTCCGCGATGCGTTCGGGCTCAAGGCCGACGCGCCCACGCCGGAACCGGCGCAACTCGCTTCCGCGGCGTTCGACGGCGCTGCGAAGCCCGCCCAGGCGGAACCGGTCGCGGCTCCCGCCGCGAAGCGGACCCAGCGGCCGATCGTGCAGAAACCTCAACGGCCGCAGCGCCTGCCCGAGCACGATCTCGAGCGCGACCTCGGCATCCGTTTCTAGCGGACAGGCTTTCGGCGCGCCGGGCGCCTCTACGGGATGTAGCGGATCTCGCCCAGGAGATAGCGCCCGCCGAGGTCGATGCGTCCGGCCGCGCGGTTCAGGGCGCGCTTGATCTGGCTGACCGGCACCACGCGCCCCGGCTTCACGATCACGCGCAGGATGCGGCGGTCGAAGTCCACGGCGGCGTTCTCCACTCCGCTGAGGCGCTTCACTTCCTGGGTGATCACCGCCGCGCAGGCGGAGCAGATCATCCCGCGCACCTCGCAGTCGTAGATGCCGCTCTTGAGGTCAGTGAAGCGCCGGTCGGGAGGGGGAGGAGCGCGGCGCGCCTCGCCGGCCGCCGGGGGAGCGGCAGGGTCCTCCGCGGCCGCCGCCCGCCCGGCGGCGCTGCCGGCCAGCACGAGCACGAGCAGGAAACCGGCCGAGCGGGGAGTCATCCCTCCAAGTATTATGTCGACCGCCGCCGTTGTCAAGCATGTTACGATGACGGCGGACGGGCGTTGACTGGATAAGGAAGATGGGCTAGACTTTGAAACGGCCCCGTTTCACCTGGGGTCTTCCCGGGCATGAACAAACGAGCCCTCGCTTTCGACGCGGCCATCGGCATTCTCCTGACCCTCGTGGTCCTCGGCGCCCACACGCTGAAGCTCCCGCTCGCGTATCCCCTCATCGAGGGGTGGGAGCTCAAGTCTTTCGACCTGCGCTCGCGCCTGCGCCAGAACCTCATCGCCGACAGCGAGGTCGCGATCATCGCGATCGATGAAGAATCGCTCTCCCGTCTCGGCGTCTGGCCTTGGCCGCGCGGCCGCATTGCCGAGATGGTCGAGCTCGTCGCCAAGGCGAAGCCCAAGGTCATCGGTCTCCACTTTCCTCTATCCGAGCCGGAGAGCGCGACCGCGCTTGACCAGCTCAAGAGCCTGCAGGCCCGTTACGAGGAGCTGACCACGGCGAGGAAGATCCACGACCGTTCCGGCGCGTTCGCCCTCGAGATCAGCTCGGCGGCGGCCCTCCTCGACGGCGATGGGAGGCTGGCGGCGGCGCTGGCCGCGGCCGGCGACGTCGTCTTGCCGGCCTCCATCGAGCGCGGGCAGGCGCCGCCCGAACGCGCCGAGGCGCTATCCGCCGTCCTGTCGAGCGCCGCGGTCCCGGGCTCCGTGGAGGACGCCGGCCCGACGCCCGAGGCGTCGAGGCTCCAGCCGCCGATCGCGGCATTGGCTGAACATGCGGCGGGGATCGGCTACGTGACGTACCTGCCGGACTTTGATGGAGTGGTCCGCCGGCAGCCGCCGCTCGTGGCCTTCGGCGGGAAGGTCTTTCCCTCTTTCGCCTTCCGCTTGGCCACCGCTTATCTGGGCCATCCGCCCGTCATCCCGGTCCACGGGGCCGGCGGCATGCTCCTCTCCATCAACGGCCCGCAGGGCTCCTTCCCGTATTTCTCGTTCCATGAGGTCCTGAGCGGCAAGGTCTCCGCCGACTTGTTCAAGGATAAGGTGGTCATCATCGGGGTGTCGGCGGGCCCGGCGGCGACGCTGTATGCCACGCCCATCTCGCGCGGCCTGCCGGCGGTCGAGCTGGATGCCAACGCGGTCGAGAACCTGCTTCACCAGCGCTTCCTGCTGCGCCCGCGCTGGACGAGCACGGCCGAGGTGGGCCTCATCCTCGCCGCGGCCCTGTTCCTGGTCCTCGCCGCGCCGCGGCTCTCCCCGCGCCTGGCCGCCTTGGCGACGGCGCTCTTCGCTGTCGCGGTCTTGGCGGCGGGATCGGTGGTCTTCGGGCTCGGCGTGTGGCTCAAGACCTTGTATCCCGCCCTCCTCCTGGTCGCGGGCTACGTCGCGCTTATGGCGCGCCGTCTGTTCGCTCCCACGAAGGCCGCGCCGGTCCAGGCGGCGGAGCAGGCCAAGGTCCAGTCGGCGGCGGAGGCCGGGGCGGCCGGCAAGGCCGGACAGGAGGCGGCGCCCGTCGCCGTGGCGGGCAAACGCACCCTCGGCCGGTACGTGATCGAAAAGGAGCTCGGCCGCGGCGGCATGGGCGTCGTGTACCTCGGCCGCGACCCGCGGGTCAACCGGTTCGTCGCCATCAAGACGATCGAGCTCGAGGGCGGCGAGGACGCGGCCGCAGTCAAGGAAGGCCGCGAGAGGTTCTTCCGCGAGGCGGAATCGGCCGGCACGTTGAACCACCCGAACATCGTCCGCATCTACGACGCCGGCGAGGAGAAAGGGGTCGCCTACATCGCGATGGAGCTTCTCGAGGGGGAGGACCTGCTGCGCTTCGCCCGCAAGGGCGCGCTCTTGCCGCCGCCGGTCGCGATGGAGTACGTCGCGCTCGTCGCCGACGCCCTCGATTACGCGCACCAGCAAGGCATCGTCCACCGCGACATCAAGCCGGCCAACATCATGCGGCTCAGGGACGGCACCGTCCGCGTGGCCGATTTTGGCATCGCGCACGTCACCACGGCCTCGAAGACGGGTTCCGGGAAGGTGATCGGCACGCCGTCGTATATGAGCCCGGAGCAGGTCGCCGGCCGCAAGGTGGACGGCCGCTCGGACCTCTTCAGCCTGGGCATCGCCCTCTTCGAGCTGCTCACAGAAGCCGTTCAAGGGCGGAGAGGGAGGCCTCGGCACTCTGCTCTTCCAGATCGCCAACGATCCGGAGCCCGAGCCGTTGACGATCAACCCGGCCATGCCGCCGTGCGCGTCGCCGATCCTGCACAAGGCCCTCAAGAAGAAGCCGGAGGAACGGTACCAGCGCGGCGCCGAATTCGCGAAAGCGTTGCGCGCCTGCGTCGCGAAGCTGGGCGGCGACGGCGCGCGCGCCGCGCAGGGCACGCCGACGCCCGGGGCGCTACGCCTGCCGCAGGCGGGGCCGCTTCCTGACGTCCACGCCGATCCCGCTGCGGAGCAGGAGGCGGAGAAAGCGGCGGAGGAGATCCTTTCGCTTACGCCGATCGATGCGCCGCCCTTGCTCCTGGGGGCGACGCCTCCGACCGCCATGATGACGCCCGCGAACGCCATGATGACGCCTCCGACCGCCATCCTGCTGCCTCCCCAAGAGGAATTGGACCCGGACAAGACGCTCCAAAGGCCCGAGCCCGCGGCGCCGCCGCAGCCCGGCAGACCGGAGGGCGCGTGAAGCGGCTCGAGATCGCGGCGAGGACCGACCCGGGGCGCGTCCGTCCCAATAACGAGGACGATTTCGCCGTCCTGGCCGACGCGGGGCTGCTCGTCGTCTGCGACGGGATGGGGGGGCACAGCTCGGGCGAGGTCGCCAGCCGCATCGCCACCAGCACGGTCCGCGAATCGGCGGCGATGATGCTCTCGGGGAGCGCCCCCGCGCCGGCGGGCGACGGGGGCAAGTCGCCGCGCGCCCGGCGCCTGGAGGGATTCGTCAAGAGCGCCAACTCCCGCATCTTCGAGGAGGCGCGCGTCATCCCCCAGGACCACGGGATGGGGACGACCATCGTCGCGGCGCTCGTGGATGAGAAGGGCATGACGGTGGCCCATGTGGGCGACAGCCGCCTTTATCTTCTGCGCGGCGGGCGGCTGCAGCTCTTGACCGAGGACCATTCGCTCGTGATGGACCAGGTGCGCCGCGGCATCCTGACCATGGCGGAAGCCGAGCGGTCCAACATCCAGAACATCCTGACCCGCGCTCTCGGCACCGAGTCCGAGGTGACGGTCGATGTCCAGGACTGCCCGATCGTGGACGGCGACATTTTGCTGTTGTGCTCCGACGGACTGACCAAGCACGTCGGAGAGGAGGAGATCTCCCGGGCGATGCGCGAGGGCAAGGACGTGGACGATATCTGCGAGACGCTGATCCGCAAGGCGAACGAAGGGGGAGGCACCGACAACATCACCTGCGTGGTCGCGCGCGTGCCCGCGGCGGCGCCGTCGGGACTCAAGGGCCTGTTGGCGCGGCTGTTCCACTAGGAGAAGAAATGGCGAAGCTCTTGTTGAAATTCAACGCCCAGCTCCTGAAGGAGATCCCTCTCGACCAGGACATCCTGAGCGTCGGACGAAAGCCCGACAATAACGTCGTGATCGACCACCCGGCCGTGTCGAGCCATCATTGCCGCATCGTGCGGCGGGCGGACGGCTTCGTCCTTGAGGACCTCGATTCCACCAACGGGACCTACGTCAACGACAAGCGGGTCTTGAAGGTCGCCCTGCGCGACAACGACGTCATCGGTTTGGCCAGGCACGCCTTGGTCTTCGTCGAGGACAAGCGGCCTGCGGCCGTGCAGGAGAAGCGGCCCGCGGCCGTCGGGGAGGAGACCCTCTCCCTCACTCCGAAAGAGGCCGGTCAGGCGCCCAAGGCCGCCGCGCCGGCGCCCGAGCCCGCTCCCGCGCCCAAGTTCGACAAGATCGGCGGCCTGCGCGTGCTCAAGGGGATCGTCGGCGAGGTGGAGTACGAGCTCAAGGGCCTCTCCACCTACATCGGCAAGTCGGACCGGGTGCAGATCCCGATCAAGGGGGCCGGCCTCTTCGGCGCGGCGCCCGAGGTCGCCGCCTCGATCCACCACAAGCCCGAGGGGTTCCTGCTCGTCGCGGTGAGCGACGGCTATCCCGTGGTCAACGGCACCAAGGTTCGCGGCCAGATCCTGCTCAACGACGGCGACCTCATCGAGTGCGGCGGGACGATGCTGCAGTTCTTCCTCAGAGACGCGTAGCCCGCGCGGGACGAGCCCGGGTCAGTACAGCACCCGGAGCCGGATGGTCGCGCGCACGCCGCGCAGCTCGTCGATCACACCGGGCGAGTAGCGCTTCCCGATGTCCGTGATCGCGTAGCCGATGCGCTCGTTCGTTTCCAGGTACTGGCCCGTGATGTTGATGCCGTTGGAGGCGAGGATGGTGCTGATCTGCGACATGACCCCAGGGACGTTGCGGTGGATATGGAGCAGGCGGTGCTGGCCCTTGAGCATGGGCAGCTGGACCTGCGGGAAATTGACGCTGTAGAGGGAGTCTCCGGCCCGGACGTACTGGACGAGCTTGTCCGAGACGTAGGAGGCGATGTTCCTTTGCGCCTCGACGGTGCTGCCCCCGACGTGCGGCGTCAAGATGACGTTGGGAAGCGCCTCGAGGCCGCAATGGAACGCGTTGCCGTTCGCGGAGGGCTCTTCGGGGAAGACGTCCACCGCCGCCCCGGAGAGCCGGCCGTCCTTCAGGCTCTTCGCCAGGGCCTTCAAGTCCACGACCCGGCCGCGGCTGAGGTTCAGAAAGGCGGCCCCGGGCCTCATGGCGGCGAATTCCTTCTCGCCGACGAGGCCGACGTTGCGCGGGTTGTCGTCGACGTGCAGGGTCACGACGTCGGCCTTTTCCAAGACCTCCGCCATCGAGCGGCAGCGCCTGGCGTTGCCGATGCTCAGCTTGTCCATGATGTCGAAGTACAGGACCTCCATCCCGAGCGCCTCGGCGAGGATGCCGACCTGGCCTCCGATGTTGCCGTAGCCGATGATGCCGAGGCGCTTGCCCCGCACCTCCCGGGCGCCGGCGCTCGACTTCTCCCATGCCCCGGCGTGGAGCTTGACGCTCTTCTCGAAGACGCCGCGCAGGAGCATGATGATCTCGCCGATGACGAGCTCCGCCACGCTGCGCGTGTTGCTGTACGGGGCGTTGAAGACGGCCGCGCCGAGGTCCATGCAGGCGCCGAGGTCCACGTTGTCGGTGCCGACGCAGTAGGAGCCGACGGCCAAGAGCGAGTCGGCCGACCGGAGCGCGTCTTCCGAGACCGAGGTCTTCGAGCGCACGCCCAGGATCGAGACGCCTCGCAAAGCGCTGCGCAGCTCGTCGGGCCGCAGCGACTTCGCGCGCGAGTCGACCGCGAAGCCGGCTTCCTTCAGGCGCTCGGAGGCATCCGGATGGATGTTCTCGAGGAGAAGGACCTTCAGGCCGTCCTGTTGTGACACGTGGCTAGCTGCAGAGGTAGCGCAGCAGGTCGCGCGCCGAGACCAGCGCCCAGGAGCCGTTCGGGCGCTGGACGGGAACGTGGTGCTGGCCGTGGGCCGTCATCTTGTTGAAGGCGAACGCCACCGGCTGGTCCTCGCGAAGGAAATCCGGGTCCTTGCGCATCAGGTCGGCGAGCCTCGTCTTCGACGGGTCCCTGGCCGGGCCGGAGCCGAGCAGGAGGTCGCGCTCGGTGAAGATCCCGGCAAGGGCGCGCCCGTTGGTCACAAGCACGCAGCCCGATCTCTGTTCGCGCATGAGCTTGACGGCGTCGGCGACCGTGGCGTCTTTCCCGACGATCGTCGCCGGCCGCGGAGCCAGGTCCGCGACCGTTCCCTCGAGGATCTTGGCCTGCATGCCTTGCTTCGGCTGCGGCGTCGACAAGACGGAGATCGGCGCGTGGCAGGCGGAGCAGTCCTCCTCGCCCGGCAGATTCGCGTGCCCGCAGTCGGGGCAGATGACTCCCGCGGTTGTCATTGGACCTCCCAGGTCTCAGGACCGGCCAAGAGGGCGGCGAGGTCCGGGGCTCGGGCCTTGCGGGCCTGCTCGATCTGCTCGTCCATCCGCTGATCGTAGGTCGGCTCAACCACGCAGCGGAACACGCCGACCGGGTGCGGGAAGGGCGGCTTCTCCATCTCGCTGAGCATGTAGGCGAAGGCGGGGCTCGCCTGCTCGTCATGGACGATGAGGTCGGCGGGCGGCTTGCCGGGTTCGAAGGTCACGACCTCCGGCGACAGGCCCTTCATGCGGATGCCCTTGTCGCGGTTCTTGCCGAAGATGAGCGGCTTGCCGTGCTCGAGCTTCAAGGCGTTGTCGTCGCGCGTGGCGCGGTCCTCGACCGGCGACCAGGCGCCGTCGTTGAACACGATGCAGTTCTGCAGGATCTCGATGAAGGCTGAGCCCTTGTGCTGGGCGGCTCGCGCAAGGATCGACCGCTGGTGCTCGACGTCGGTGTCGATGGAGCGGGCGACGAAGGTGGCCTCGGAGGCCAACGCGAAGCGGACCGGGTTGATGGGGCGGTCGATCGTGCCCATCGGCGAGGACTTGCTCTTCTTGCCAAGCTCGGAGGTCGGCGAGGCCTGGCCCTTGGTCAGCCCGTAGATGCGGTTGTTGAACAAGAGGACTTTTACATCGGTGTTGCGGCGCAGGGTGTGCAGGAAGTGGTTGCCGCCGATCGACAGCGCGTCGCCGTCGCCGGTCACGACCCAGACCTGGAGGTCCGGGCGGGCACACTTGAGTCCCGTGGCGATCGTCATGGCCCGGCCGTGGATCGTGTGCATCCCGAAGGTGTTCATGTAGTACGGGAAGCGCGAGGAGCAGCCGATGCCCGAGACGAAGACGAACTTCTCGCGCGGGATGCCCAGGGTCGGTATGACGTTCTGCACTTGGGCGAGGATGGCGAAGTCCCCGCAGCCGGGGCACCAGCGGACCCACTGGTCCGAGACGAAATCCTTGCGCGTCAGCGGCGCGGGGTTGGCGGTGATCTCGGGCATGGTCACTCCTTTCCGTCCAAGACGCTTTGGACCTTGGCGCGTATCTCGTGGATCTTGAAGGGCTGTCCCTTGACCTTCGTCAGGCTGATGAGCGGCAAGAGGTAGCGCGAGCGCAGCACCATCACGAGCTGGCCCAGGTTCATCTCGGGCACGATCACGCGCTTGTAGCGGTTGAGGATGTCGCCGAGATCGGACGGAAGCGGGTTCAGGTGGCGCAGATGGATCGACGCCACGGGTTTGCCGGCGGCGTTCAAGTCGCGCACCGCCGCGGTGATGGCCCCGTAAGTCGAGCCCCACCCGACGATGAGTACCTCGGCGTTCTTGGCGCCGAACACCTGGGTCGGGGGGATTTCCTTGGCGATGTTGGCGATCTTCTGCTCCCGGATGTGGATCATGCGATCGTGGTTGTCCGGATCGTAGCTCACGTTGCCGGTGATGTCCGCCTTTTCGATGCCGCCGATACGGTGCTCGAAGCCTGCCATGCCAGGGACGGCCCACGGGCGCGAGAGGTCGGCGTTGCGCTGGTACGGCTTGAAGGACTTCGGGTCGGACGGAGGCTCGACGCGCAAGGAAGGCAGCTTGCTGATGTCCGGGATGCGCCACGGCTCCGAGCTATTGGCCAGGTAGCCGTCGGAAAGCACGAAGACGGGCGTCATGTACTTCATCGCGATGCGCGAGGCCTCGATCGCCAGGCTGAAACACTCGCCCGTCGTGGCCGGCGCGAGGATGGCCAGCGGCGACTCGCCGTTGCGGCCGAAAAGGGCCTGAAGCAGGTCCGCCTGCTCGGTCTTGGTCGGCAGGCCGGTGGAGGGGCCGCCTCGCTGGACGTTCACGATGACGATCGGCAGCTCCATCATGACGGCCAGGCCGATGGCCTCGTTCTTCAGGCAGACGCCCGGGCCGCTGGTGCCCGTGACGGCCAGATGCCCGCCGAAGGAGGCGCCGATGGTGGAGCCCACGGCCGCGATCTCGTCTTCGGCCTGGAACGTGCGCACGCCGAAGGCCTTCATGTCGGAGAGCTCATGGAGGATCTCCGAGGCGGGCGTGATGGGATAGGAGCCGTAGAAGAGCGGGCGCTGGGCCAGGTGCGCCGCGGTCACGAACCCCAGCGCCGCCGCGGTATTGCCGTTCAGGTTGCGGTAGCGGCCGGGAGCGATCGGCGCGCGCTTGACGCGGTAGTGCTCGTGGAACATCTCCGCCGTGTCCGCGTAAGCGTAGCCGGCCAAGAGGGCCTTCTTGTTCGCGTCGAGGACGGCCGGGACCTTCTTGAACTTGGACTCGATCCACGCGAGCGTCTTCTCGACGGGCCGCTCGTAGAGCCAGTACATCAGGCCGAGGGCGAAGAAGTTCTTGCACCGGTCCACCTGGGTCCGCGTCAGGTTCATGCCCTTGAGCGCGCCGTCGGTCAGGCTCGTCAGGGGGACCTTGATGACGCGGTAGTTGGAGAGCGACCCGTCCTCGAGGGGATTGGCGGCCAACCCGGCCTTCTGCAGCGACGGGGGCGTGAAGGCGTCGGTGTTGACGATGACCAAGCCGCCCTGCTCGAGGTCCTTGAGGTTCACCTTGAGCGCGGCGGGGTTCATGGCAACGAGCACGTCGGGCGCGTCGCCCGGGGTCAGGATGTCGCGGGAGCTGAAATGGATCTGGAAGCCGCTGACGCCGGGGAGCGTCCCGGCCGGGGCGCGGATCTCGGCGGGGTAGTCGGGCAGCGTGCTCAGGTCGTTTCCGGCCAAGCCGGTGGAATTCGTGAACTGGCCGCCGGTGAGCTGGATGCCGTCGCCGGAGTCGCCGGCGAAGCGGATCGTCACGGCCTCCACCTCTTGGACCTGCTTGTTGGATTGCGGCTTCGTGGCTGTTTCTTCCATGGGGCTCTTAGGCTCCTTCGGCATCCTTGGTCACCTGAAAAGTCGGCGGCTGGTTCATGACCTCCGCCGGGAACTTCTCCGCGAGGTAGCGGATGATCGCGCCGACGGTCAGGAGGCCGTGCGGCCGGTCCTTGTCGTCGACGATGGGAAGGTTGCGGAACTTCTTCCCGTGCATGAGCTCGATCGCCTCGCCGAGGGCCGTCTTGACCTTGACGGTGACCGGGGGCGTCGACATCAGCTTGCCGATGGGCGTATCGCCGGCGACCCCCTCGAGGCAGTGCTCATAGAGGTAGTCGCGCTCGGTGAAGACGCCGGTCACGGTCTCGCGGCGGCAGACCATGACCGAGCCGCGGTTGAGCTCGCGCATGCGCTGGAGCACCGCGGAGTAGGGGGTCGTCTCGTCGACCACCAAGGGGGCCAACATATCGACATGGAGAAGAGGCTCGCGTAGCGTCTGAGTTTTGGCGGACATTCGTTTTTCCCAGGAGTGCGCGCCAGTTGCGGCCCGGCGCGCTAGAGCGAGTATAACAAATTTGCCGTGCACGCTTCGTTGGGACGGCCGCGGAGCGGATGACAACCCTTGTCGCGCCCTGTCACGGCGGTTGTTCACCACATTCCGTTGCCCGTCGTCGGGCCAATGTCATAGAATGCGGCCCGAGGAACCCCATGAAACTCCTGGAACACGAAGCAAAAGCCCTTTTCCGCTCGCGGGGCGTGCCCGTGCCGCCCACCGGCGGCGTCATCAAGACCCTGGGCCGGCTTTCCGGCGCGCTCAAGCGCGCGGGGAAGGGCCCCTGGGTGCTCAAGGCCCAGGTGCTGGCCGGAGGCCGCGGAAAGGCCGGCGGCGTCAAGCTTGCCAAGAACGCCAGCGAGGCCAAGGCGGCGGCCAAGGCCATCCTCGGCATGCGGCTCATCAGCCCGCAGACCGGCCCCCAGGGCGTCCTGGTCCATGAGGTCCTCGTCGACAAGGCGACCGACATCGCGCGCGAGCTGTACCTCTCCATCGTGCTCGACCGGCGCGAGGGCAGGCCCGTGGTGATGGCCTCGGCCGAGGGCGGAATGGAGATCGAGCAGCTGGCCCGAGAGAAGCCCGGGGCGATCCTGCGCGAGCCGGTCAGCCCCGCGCGCGGCATCGACGATTTCCAGGCGCGCCGGATGGGCTTCGCCCTTCGGCTGACGGCCGAGCAGGTCACGAGCTTCGTGAAGATGGTCAGAGCGCTGACGCGGCTCTTCATCGATTACGACGCGAGCCTCGTCGAGGTGAACCCGCTGGTGGTCACCAAGAAGGGCGAGCTGATCGCGCTCGACGCGAAGATGAGCACCGACGACAACGCGCTCTTCCGGCATCCGGACCTGGCCTCTCGCGACGACATCGAGGCCGGCGCGCTCGAAAAGCAGGCCAAGAAGGTCGGCATCTCCTATATCGAGCTCGACGGCTCCATCGGCTGCATGGTCAACGGCGCGGGGCTGGCGAT
Source organism: Elusimicrobiota bacterium (assembly GCA_026388115.1). Taxonomy (GTDB): domain Bacteria; phylum Elusimicrobiota; class Elusimicrobia; order UBA1565; family JACRDR01; genus JAPLKK01. The sequence continues at coordinate 12,858 of JAPLKK010000132.1, forward strand.
GGCCACGATGGACACCGTGTCCCTGGCCGGAGGGCGGCCGGCGAACTTCCTGGACGTGGGCGGCGGCGCCAACGCCGACCAGGTCACGCGCGCCTTCCAGATCATCTTGAAGGACAAGCGCGTGAAAGCCGTGCTGGTCAACATCTTCGGCGGCATCATGAAGTGCACGACGATCGCGGACGGCGTCCTGCAGGCCGTCAAGAAGGTCCACCTGAACGTCCCGCTGATCGTCCGGCTCGAAGGCACGCAGGTGGCGGAGGCGAAGGCCATCCTGGACAAGTCGGGCCTGCCCATGATCCAGGCCGACAGCCTCTGGGACGCGGCCCAGAAGGCCGTGAAAGCCGCCTCGGAGGCGCCTCGATGAGCATCCTCGTCAATTCCGATTCCCGCGTCGTCGTACAGGGCCTCACGGGCGCGACGGGCTCGTTCCACGCGCAGCAGTGCATGGCCTACGGCACCAGGGTGGTGGCCGGTGTGACTCCCGGCAAGGGCGGCACCCGGCATCTCGACGTGCCGGTGTTCGACACCGTCGTTGACGCCGTGCGCGCCGCCTGCGCGAACGTGTCCTTGATCTTCGTGCCGCCGCCGTTCGCCGCCGACGCCATCCTCGAGGCCGCCGACGCCGGCGTCGCGCTCGTCGTCTGCATCACCGAGGGCGTCCCCGTGCTCGACATGGCGCGCGTGCGGGCGAGGCTGCGGGAGATGAACGCCGCCGGCAACCCGGTGCGGCTCATCGGGCCGAACTGCCCGGGCGTCATCACGCCGGGGCAGTGCAAGCTGGGCATCATGCCGGGCTACATCCACAAGCCGGGCTCGGTCGGCGTGGTCTCCCGCTCGGGGACGTTGACCTACGAGGCGGTCTGGCAGCTCACCTCGCACGGTTTCGGCCAGTCCACCGCCGTGGGCATCGGCGGCGATCCGATCGCCGGCACCGGCTTCACCGACGTCCTGGCCCTCTTCGAGAAGGACCCCGAGACCAACGCCGTCGTCATGATCGGCGAGATCGGCGGCTCGGCGGAGGAAGAGGCGGCGAGGTTCTTCAAGAAGAAGATGTCCAAGCCCGTCTTCTCCTTCATCGCCGGCAAGATGGCGCCTCCGGGCCGCCGCATGGGCCACGCCGGCGCGATCATCGAGGGCGGCTCGGGCACCCACGCGGCCAAGACGCAGGCGCTCCAAGCCGCCGGCATCACCGTCATCGAGAACCTCAGCCAGATAGGGGAAACGGTTGCGAAACACGGCAAGGAACTGGTGGCGTAATCTTGCCCTCACCCCGCCCCTCTCCCGCTTCGCGGGAGAGGGAGAATGTGTTGCGGGCTAGGGGCAATTGCGTTACAATGCCCGCCTGATGGCTGAGCCGACCGCGCCGGCGAAGAGGCCTCGCTCGCTTTTCCCGTTATATTTCGCCGCCGCCTGGACCCTGGCGCTGGGCGGCATCTACATGGCCGGCCTCCTCGACAACGTCGAGTCCTACTGGGGAGACCACCTCTTCAGCTTCAACGAAGCGCGCCTGAAGACCGGGGACCCGCGCATCATCGTCGCCGCCATCGACGAGGGCACCATCCAGGATCACGGCTGGCCGATGCCGCGCGGCGTGTACGCGCGGCTGGTGGACAAGCTCGTGGCCCTGGACGTCAAAGCCATCGGCTTCGACGTGCTCCTGCTCAACCCCTACAAGTTCGACGAGGCCGGCGACCGCGCGCTGGTCGAGGCGACCCGGCGCTCCAAGCGCACCGTCCATTTGGGCCTCGATCAGATGAAGACCCTGCCCGGGCGCGACCAGCCGATCCACATCGTCGAGCACCCGATCGAGGGGCTGGAAGCGGCCGCGGTCTATCTGGGGCACCCGAACGTGGACGAGACGATGGACCTCGACGGGCACCTGCGGCGCATGCCCCTTTTCTCGAAGGCGCTCAAGGATCCGAAGGGCAGCGGCCTCCCGTGGCCCACGCTCGACCCCGCCGTCCTCGCGGTGTTCGAGGGCAAGCCCCTGGCGGACTACGCCAAGAAGTGGGGCCGGCTGAATGTCTACGTCAATTTCCGGCGCGTACAGATCTGGAGCCAAAGCGAGTTCATGCGCGCAAAGGGGCATCCGAACGAGGAGGTCGGCGCCTACTATCAGCCGATCTCGATGAGCGATATCCTGGAGGGGAGGCTGACCGAGGCGCAGAAGCGCACCTTCAACGGCGCGCTCGTGCTCGTCGGCGCGACGGCGACCGGCGCCTTCGACCATTACGCCTCCCCGTTCCAGGACATCACCCCGGGCGTGGAGTTCCATGCCAGCCTCATCGACAATATGATGCACGGCGACTACCTCCGCCGCACGGATACCCTGACGACGCTGCTCATCATCCTCGCCTTCATCTGGCTCCCGCTCTTGGTGCTGCATGTCCCGCCCGCGGCCGGCTTCGGCGCCATGGCGGCGATGCTGGCCGGCTGGGTCGGGTTCACCAACTGGCAGTTCCTCCATCAGGTGCGCTACGAATTCGTCGCGCCGGCGCTCGGGCTGCTCGTCTCGTTCATCGGCACCACGGTCCAGCGCGTGCTCAAGGAGGGCGCGGAAAAGCGCGCCATCCAACAGACCTTCGGCCGCTTCGTCTCTCCCGACGTGGTGAAGGACTTGGCCCAGAATCCGGAGAAGGCCCGCATCGGCGCCCAGCAGCGGGTGATGACCGTCTTCTTCCTCGATATCGCGCACTTCACGAACATCTCGGAGAAGCTCCACTCGGACCAGCTGTTCGAGTTCTTGAACGTCTATCTGTCGGCGCTGACCGACGTGGTCGAGGGCGAGCAGAAGGGCACGATCGACAAGTACATCGGCGACTGCATCATGGCGTTCTGGAACGCGCCCTTGGACCAGCCGGACCATCGGGCCAGGGCTTGCGTGGCGGCGGTGCGCTGCCAGCAGGTGATGGCCGAGCTCAACCGGACTCATAAGTTCTCCTTCCCGCTTCCTGAGACGCCCGCGGCGCGCATCGGGCTGAACTCGGGCCCGATGAACGTCGGCTTCACGGGCTCGAGGCAGAAGCTGCAGTACACGGTCCTCGGCGACGAGGTCAATCTCGGAAGCCGGCTGGAGGGAGCCAACAAGTTCTTCGGCTCGAGCGTCATGGTGAGCGAGTCGTGCTTCGAGGGGGGGCGGGAGGCCGTGGAGGGCCGGCTCTTGGGCCAGATCCGCGTGGTCGGCAAGCAGGTCCCGATCCGCGTCTATGAATTGCTCGCGGAGAAGGGGAAGCTGTCCGAGGAATGGCGCAAGGCCCTCCCCGCGTACGAAAAGGGCATCGAGCTCTTCCTGGCGGAACGATTCTCCGAGGCAAGAGCGGCCTTCGGCGCGGCACTCGAGGCGATCCCGGACGACAAGCCCTCGAGGCTGTACTGCGACGCCTGCGACGACTACGCCGCCATCCCGCCGCACGGCGAATGGCGGGTGTTCAACTTGACGGCGAAATAGCATGGTCATCCTTTGGCGGCTGATGCTGGGGCATCTCCTGGCGGATTTCACGTTCCAGTCCAACTTCATCAACGCCTGGAAACGCAAGAGCATCTGGGGGATGCTCGCGCACTGCGCGATGCACCCGGTCGCCTACATCGCGTTCACCTATCCGTACCTCAACGAGATGTGGGTGGACACGCCCTGGATCCGGCTGCAGGGCTGGACGTGCATCCTGTTGATCTTCTTCCTGCACTTCATCGAGGATGAATGGCGCGTCTTCACCATCTTCAAGTTCAAGCTGGCCGACAATTTCCTCTATTTCGCTTGGGACCAGGTCATTCATTACGCCGTGATCTTCATGTTTTTCCCCGTGCGCATGGGGGACTCGGCGCTCTGGGTCCCTGAGAAATGGCCGGTGCTCGCGTGCCTCTTCATCATGGTCACGCATTTCTCGACCGTGTTCATCTATTTCCTGGAAAAGGACCTGTTCGCGGGCTATTTTCCGGACTTCGATGAGAAGTATCTGACGATGGCGGAGCGTCTCGTGCTCGCCTTGTGCTTCCTCCTCCCCGGTTGGTGGTTCATGCCGGTGGTCGGCGTGTGGGTGGGCAATATGGCCTACCTGCGCCACAAGCGCCTCATGGATTTCTCCTGGTTCAGCTTCTACGCCGGAGGCACCCTGGCGGCGCTGTGCGGCTGGGGCGCGCGGCTGGTGTATTACAGCTAGTTTCAAGGAATCCTCAAGTTCGTAAGGTCTCTTTCAACTTGCGCTTTTCCAAGTTTAATAATGCTGTAAAAACCAGCACTTCTTGCTTTCCGGCCTCTTTCGTGGGGAACCGGCACCAAACGGGCTACCCTCCTGGTGTAGGAGGAACACCATGGAAGAAACGCGGACTGCAACGACTTGGGCCCAGGCCCTCAACGAGCTAGGAGCGATCCTAAGGCTCGACACGAATCAGGCCGAACTTATGCTGGATGAAGCCGCCCGGCGCGAGCCGCATCACTGCCGCCGGTGCGGCAACGAGGATCGCATCTATCGCTTGAGCGGCGGCCGGCTGCGCTGCGCCAAGTGCCGCTATTCGTTCCGCGCGTTCACCGGACGCTGGCTGGGACGCCACCGCCTGCCGGCGACCGTGTGGCTCGCGGCCATCAAGTGCTTCGAGCTGGGGCTAGGGGCGCAGGAGCTGTCGCAAGTGGCCGGGCTTTCTCTACTGGTCCGCGCCGTGGCCTGCGGAGGCAACGTGACGCGCGCCTTCAAGATCCGCCATCAGGGAGACGGCATCCGCGTCGAGCCGCTTCCGTCGGCGGGTGACGACGAAGTGCGCATCGACCTGCCCCCGGCGGGACAGACCGCCGATCAGCTGCGCGTCTTCCGGGCCGGCATCCGCCGCTGGATGCGGCTGTCGCCCGATCGCCTCGCGCTCAAGCTTAAGGAGTGGGAAGTCCGCTCCAACCGCCGCGGCTCGCTGTTCGAACTGGCCTTGGAGGCTTTGGTTCGCTACATGCCGGAAGGCGTCGCGGACGCCTGACACTGGACGCGTCTCTTCCTTGAATCCCCTCCCCCGTGTCCGCGGGGGAGGGGAAAGACGGAAGGGGCGAAGAGGCTGAGATGATCGCGTTCTTCCTGATGATGACGACCGGCTTGGCGGGCCTGGGCATCATGCTTACGGCCTTGCTCGATTGGACCAGCCGCGTTTGAACGATTTCCTGAAACATTGATATCCTGCCGGTGCCGGGCTTGGTTTCAGCCCGGCACCGGAGTTTTTTGATGCCGGCCCCCGAAGACGATTTCCCGCTTGCTTTGCGCGACGAGCTGTTCAAGCTGTTCAGCTCGTGCCTCGGCTCCGCCCAGGCCGAGAAACGCTTCCAAGACGGAGTGACGGCCATCTCGGCGCGGACGGCGGGAAGCTGGGTGAAGGCCGCCTATCTCGACGACCGCGCGCCGCGCTACCTCGAGGCTTTGCGGCAGGCGGCGGCGCTGAACCCAGCCAACGTCCCCTTCGCCCGCCCCATCCAGATCGCCCGCATCCTCTTCAACCAAGGCCTGTTCTTCGACGCCCACAAGTGCTTGGAGCCCGCGTGGAAGCTGGCGCAGGGCCGGGAGAAGGATGTGCTCCAAGGCCTGATGCAAGCGGGCGCCGGGATGCACAAGCTGGAATCGGGTTCCTCCGAGGGCTGCGCCGAACTTCTCAAGAACGCCGCGGCGAAGCTCGCCGAGGCGCAAGGCGCCGGCCTCAAGGCGTTCGGACAGGCGCTCGAAGCCCTCGCCCCGCGCGCCCAGCGCGACGAGCTCAAGCCCGAGGACGCTCCGCAACTGGCGGCCTCCGCTCTGGAACTATGAAGCCCTTTCTGCTGGAGGGAACCTTCTCATGATCATTCGCGCTCCTCGCGGCAACAAGATTTCCTGCAAGGGCTGGCAGCAGGAGGCGGCCCTGCGGATGCTCATGAACAACCTCGATCCAGAGGTTGCCGAGCGCCCCGACGACCTGGTCGTTTACGGCGGCACGGGCAAGGCGGCGCGCAATTGGGACTGCTTCCATGCCATCGTCCGGTCCTTGCGCGAGCTCGAGTCCGATGAGACGCTCCTGGTGCAGTCGGGCAAGCCCGTCGCCGTCTTCCGCACGCATCCCTACGCGCCGCGCGTGCTCATCGCCAACTCCAACCTCGTCGGCAAATGGGCGACCTGGGAGGTCTTCCACGAGCTGGAGAAGAAGGGCCTGATGATGTACGGCCAGATGACCGCGGGCTCCTGGATCTACATCGGAAGCCAGGGCATCGTCCAGGGTACCTACGAGACCTTCGCCGAGGCCGCGAGGCAGCATTACCCGAACGGGGGCGAGGTGGGCCTCAAGGGCCGGCTGCTCGTCACCGGCGGGCTCGGCGGCATGGGCGGAGCCCAGCCCTTGGCCGCGACGATGAACGGCGCCGCCTTCCTGGGCGTCGACGTGGATCCCGCGCGCATCGAGAAGCGCCTCAAGACGCGGTACCTCGACGTCATGGAGACCTCCCTCGACCGCGCGTTGGAGCGCGTACTGGCCGCCAAGGCGAAGGGCGAGGCCCTGTCGGTCGGGCTGGTCGGCAACTGCGCCGAAGTCCTTCCCGAGATCGCCCGGCGCAAGGTCGGCGTGGACCTGGTGACCGACCAGACCTCGGCGCATGACCCGCTCAACGGCTACATTCCGAAGGGCCTCTCGCTGTCCGAGGCGGCCGAGCTGCGCGTGCGGGACCCGAAACGGTACGTGGAGCGCGCCATGCACTCCATGGCGCTCCACGTGCGCGCCATGCTCGACCTCAAGGCTCAAGGCGCGATCGCCTTCGATTACGGCAACAACATCCGCCGCATGGCCTTCGACGCGGGCGAGAACCGCGCCTTCGAGTTCCCTGGCTTCGTGCCGGCCTACATCCGGCCGATGTTCTGCGAGGGAAAGGGGCCGTTCCGCTGGGCCGCCCTCTCGGGGGACCCCAAGGACATCGCCGAGACCGACAAGGCGGCGCTCGAGCTGTTCCCGAAAGACGCGGGGCTGAGGCGCTGGCTCGCGCTGGCGCGCGAGCGCATCGCCTTCCAGGGCCTGCCGGCGCGCATCTGCTGGCTGGGCTACGGCGAGCGCGCCCAGATGGGCCTGCGCATCAACGAGCTGGTGCGCAAGGGGAGGATCTCCGCGCCGATCGTCATCGGCCGCGACCATCTGGACGCGGGCTCGGTGGCGAGCCCCTATCGCGAGACCGAGGCCATGAAGGACGGCTCCGACGCGGTGGCCGACTGGGCCGTGCTCAACGCGCTGTTGAACACCGCCTCGGGCGCCTCGTGGGTCAGCTTCCACCACGGCGGCGGCGTCGGCATCGGCTATTCGCTCCATGCCGGGCAGGTCACGGTCGCCGACGGCACGCGCGAGATGGACGAGCGGCTCGAGCGCGTGCTGACCAACGACCCGGGCCTCGGCGTCGCCCGCCACGCCGACGCCGGCTACGACGAGGCGAAGAAGGTCGCGCGCGAGCGCGGCGTGAAGATCCCGATGCTAGCGGAGGAAAAGATCCATGCCCAGTGATTTCTCGTTCGATGTCGTCAGCAAGGTGGACCTGAACCTGGTGGGCGAATGCATCCAGATCGCGATGAAGGAGATCGCCAACCGTTTCGACTTCAAGGGCTCGATCTCGAACATCGAGTTCAACCCGAAGGAGCTCACCCTCACCGTCACCTCCGACGACGAGTTCAAGCTCAAGGCCGTCCACGACGTCTTGAACACGCGCCTCGCCAAGCGGGGCCTGCCGCTCAAGAACTTCGTGCCGCAGAAGCTGGAATCGGCCCTCGGCGGCACCGTGCGCCAGCAGGTGAAGGTCCAGCAGGGCATCCCCACCGACAAGGCCAAGGAGATGATCGCCGCGATCAAGAAGGCCGGGCTGAAGGCGCAGGCCCAGATCCAGGCCGACCAGCTGCGGGTCTCGAGCCGCTCCAAGGACGCCTTGCAGCAGGCGATGGCCGTGCTCAAAGGAGGCACCTTCGGCGTGGACCTTCAGTTCACCAACTACCGCTGAGCGAAAGCGTCGACGAGCAGGCTCTTTCGGCTACTTGCTGTCGACGAAGACGAGCGGCTGGACCGCGAGGGCCGGCGCCGCCTGGAATATCTCGGTGCGAACGTCGGCGCGGGGCTGGCTTCCGTCAAGCTCCACCACGATGGCCGGGTGATGGGGCATGATGTGGTAGTGCTCGCCCTTGATCCCGCAGTCGAAGCCGACGTAAGCGCCCTTGACGCCCGGGACGGCGCTGATGCGGCCGGTGTACTGCGACAGGATCGCTTCCAGGCCCTTCGAGTCGTTGGTCTGGCCGGTGTAGACGTTGCGGACGAGACCCGCCTGCTTCATGGCGTCCAGCTTCGCGATCGGCGCGATGCCGCGCACGAGGTAGACGTTCTGGTCCTGCCTGGGAGCGGGATAGGGCAGGATATGGATGAGGGGGATGCGCACGGGGTCGAAATTCGGGTCGGCCGCGAAGCGGTACTCGGCGGCGAGACGGCCCATCCCGAGCGTCATCGCTTGGGCTTCCTGGCCGTTCGCGGGGACGACCACCTCGAGGGCGACCGGGATGACGTCCTCGGTGTGCACGGCGACGTTGTCGGCCAGCCGGATGGGGCTCAGCTGCGGGACAGGCACCGGCTTGGTGTTGCGGACGACGGGGACGATGCTCTCAGGGGTGAATCCCTTAAGCCCGCCTCCGGCCTTGCCGTCGAAGATGGAATCGAGCATCGAGGGGGAGGGCTGAGCCAGCGCCGCGGTGGCGGTGAGCAGGATGGCCGTCGAAATCGTGAGCAGGACTCGGTTCATGGGGAAAGTGTAGCTGAAGGCCGGCGGAAGCGGATTGATCTTGGTCAATTTCTATTGTTAATCCAAATCAACTCTAAAAAGGAACCTGCGTTCCGCCCGCGAACTGCTCGATGCGGACCGCGATCTTTGCGGCGGCGTCATGGATGCCCGTTTCGGGGGAGTATGAGACCTTCCCTGTGCCGACCTTAGGCGTCCCTCCGGGGGTGTCACCTTGCTTTTGCGGGGGCGCGACCTCCTGGAACTGCACCTGCGGCGCGCGCGACACCTTGCGCATCGCCCACGGCTGGCACAGGACCATCAGGTGATAGCCCTCCCGTTTGACGCGATAGGCCGCTACGGCCTGCGAAGTCGCCTCATCCTGCTTGACGTCCAGTTCGACCGGGACCATCTCGTTCTGCACGCCCGCGAAGACGGCGACGACCATCTCGCGCGAGAAGTCCACGCGCGGAGGCTTGTTTTCCTCGTCCGTGCCGCGGGCATGCTCGGCCCACAGCGCCTTCCAAGTCTTCTCGTCCTGGACGACGATCCGGCGCGGTTGCTGGATGCCGCTGGCGCTGCCGCGCAGCGCGGCCCATTCGCCGTTGGGCTGGACTTGGGCTGAGGCGGGCGACGGAGTGAACGCGAGGGCGAGGACTACCGTGACGATCGCTGGTACCATCACCGCAAGGATAGCAGTCCAAGCCCCGGCCGGCGCGGGGCTTCGGGGAAAGACTTAGAAAGCAAAGGGCCCACCGTCGGGTGGGCCCTTGGCGGCCCTTTGGCGTGCGGAGGGGCCTAGGTTGTCGCTGTCTCCGGCTGGAGGGAGGGGGCCGCGCAGGGGATGGTGAAATGGAAGCGCGCGCCCTGGCCGGGCTGGCTCTCGGCCCAGATGGTGCCGCCGTGCAGGGTGACGAAACCCTTGCTGATCTCCAGGCCGAGCCCCAGCCCCTTGTGCTTGCGCCCGGTCTCGGTCTGATAGGAGCGGTCGAAGACGCGGTCGAGCGCCTCGGGGGGGATGCCGGGCCCGGTGTCCGAAACGGTGAAATGGACCGAGGTGCCTGACGGCGCGGCGGACACGGTGATCTTGCCTCCGGTCGGCGTGAACTTCAGCGCGTTCGAGATCAGGTTCGCCAGGATCTGCCGCAGCCGGAGCTTGTCCCCCGAGTACCGCGGCCCCTCGCCCTCGGGGCAATCGGCGGTCAGCCAGACGCCCTTGGCGGCCGCCTGGGGGCAGAAGGCCTCGACGGTCTCGCGGACCTGCTCGCTGGCGTGGAGCGTCTCGCGCTTGAGGGTCACCTTATGGCCCGAGACGCGCGCCGCGTCCAGCATCTCCTCGAGCATGCTGTTGAGGCTTTGCGCGTTGCGGTGGACGGCTCCGAGGCTGACGGAAAGCTCTTCCTGCGTCCAGTCCGAAAGCGGCCGGCTGAGCAGGTGGGAGGCGTGTCCCCAGACCACGGCGAGCGGGTTCTTGAGCTCGTGGGTGACGTTCTGCAGGAACTTGGTCCGCTGGTCGTTCGCCTCCATCATTTGGACGATGAAGCGCTTGAGCCGCTCGTTGAGGAAGAAGATCTGCCGCGTGCCTTCCTTGACGCGCTTGTCGAGGTCCCGGTTGAGGGCCTCGACCTCCTCGGTGCGGCGCGCGAGGTCTCGCGACAGGCGCTGGCGCTCGGCGCCGCGGCGGACGGCCGCGACCAGCACCTCGTTGGCGCACGGCTTGGTGAGGAAATCGTAGGCGCCGCGGCGCAGCGCGTTGACCGCCGTCTCGGTCGAGGCGTAGCCCGTCAGGACGATGCCGACGGCGTGAGGGTCCTTCTTGTGGACCACGTCGAAAAGCTCGAGGCCCTCCCCGTCCGGCAGCTTCAGGTCGATGACGAGCACGTCATAGCTGCCGATGTTGAGCGCTTCCCTCGCCTCGGCTAGGCTGCCGGCGGTGTTGACCCGGATGCCCGCCTTCTCGAGCACGAGGCGATAGAGCTCGGCGTCCTGCGCCTCGTCTTCCACGAGAAGTACGTAGATGGGGGTCGGGGATTCCACCATTACGGACATCTTAGCCCAAAATAGCCCCCGACGGCAGAGCCGAGAGGCCCAGGCGGAGCTGGACCGAAGGGCCTACGGCGCACTTCTCGTCTCCCGCGAAGGGACAAGAATGTATAATCATCGCTCCATGAAGCACCTCCTGGTCAACGCGGGGCAGCTGCTCACTTTCATCGGCCCCTCCGGTCCTCGGCGCGGCGCGGAGATGTCCAAGACCGGCTTGTGCCGCGCGGGCGCGGTGCTCATCGAGGACGGCAAGATCGTCACGGCCGGCTCGCACGACTTGGTCAGCCGCCACCCGCAGGCGAACAAGGCGCGGGTCTTGGACGTGGGGGGGCGGGTCGTCCTGCCCGGCTTCGTGGACAGCCACTCCCACCCCGTCTTTGCCGCTCCGCGGCTCAAGGACTTCGAGCTGCGCGCGCAAGGCAAGGGCTACGAGCAGATCGCGGCCGAGGGCGGCGGCATCCTCTCGAGCGTGGACGCCGTGCGCAAGACGACCGAGGACGAGCTGGTCTCGAGGCTGGGCGTCTGGGCGGCGCGCTTCATCGAGTGCGGCACGACGACCCTCGAGGCCAAGAGCGGCTACGGGCTGGACCTGGACTCCGAGCTCAAATGCCTGCGCGCCATCCGCCGCGTCGCCGCGCACACCGCGCTCGAGCTGGTCCCGACTTTCCTCGGCGCCCACGCGGTCGCGCCCGAGCTGGTGCACGACCCGCACGGCTACGTCCGCCGCGTCTGCGAGGAGATGCTGCCCGCCGTGGCCAAGGAGGGCCTCGCGCGCTTCGCCGACGTCTTCTGCGACCGCGGGTACTTCTCCGAGGCGCAGGCCGAGACCGTCCTGCGCGCCGCGCTCCAGCACGGCCTGAAGGCCAAGATCCACGCCGAGCAGCTCGCGCATTCGGGCGGCGCGGCGGTGGCCGCGCGCGTGGGAGCCGTCTCGGCGGACCATCTCGATCACGCCGACGCGGCCGACTTCGAGCGGCTCAAGAAGTCCGGGACGGTGGCGACGCTGGTGCCCGCCGCGAACTACTTCCTGGGGCTCGGCCATTATCCTTCGGGCCGCAAGCTCATCGAGGCCGGCCTGCCCGTCGCGCTCGCCACCGATTTCAATCCCGGCACCGCGCCGTGCTGGAACATGCAGTTCGCGCTCTCTCTCGCCTGCACCCAGCTGAAGCTCACGCCCGAGGAGGCCCTGTGCGCCGCGACGGTCAACGGCGCGCACGCCCTGGGTCTCGGAGCGACGCACGGCACGCTGGAGCCCGGCAAGCAGGCCGACCTGATCGTGCTGGACGTCCGGGATTATCGGGAGGCCTGCTACTACTTCGGCGCGAACCAGGTCGCGCTCGTGATGAAGCGCGGCGCGATCGTCCACGCGACTCAGGATTTCCGGCCGTGAAGAAGACCGCGCCGGCCAAGGCGGCCAAGCCTTCGAAAGCCGCGGCTAGACTCGTCTCGGGTCCCCATGTGGAGCTCGCCGAGCCTGAAGACCTCGACGACGTGCGAGCGATGTTCCGCGAATACGCCCAAGGCATCGGCGCCTTCCATTGCCTGGACGGCTTCGAGGAGGAGGCCTGCGGCCTTCCCGGCGATTATGCCGCGCCGAAGGGCCGCCTCCTCATCGCCCGCGTCGGCCGAAAAGCCGCCGGCTGCGCCGGCGTGCGTCCGCTGCAAGGCGGCGCCTGCGAGATGAAGCGCCTCTACGTCCGCCCCGCCTTCCGCGGCAAGGGCCTCGGCCGCGCTTTGGTCGAGCGCGCTTTGGCCGAGGCGAAGAGGGCGGGATACCGGCGCGTGCAGCTCGACACCTTGCCCAACATGCGCGAGGCCCTCATGCTCTACGCCGTCCTGGGGTTCACCAGCGTCGAGCCTTACCTGCCGAACCCCACCCCCGGCGCGCTCTGCTTCGAGAAAGCTTTGTAAGATGACGCCGCCGTGAAAGACTGGTGGAAGACGTTCTTCACCCGCTCGGGCTTCCCGATCGCCGAGTTGACCCTGACCCGCCATACCGAGGCCGAGGTGCGCGAGCTGGCGCGCGTCATGCCCGTGGCGCGGGGCGCGCGCATCCTCGACGTCGCCTGCGGGATGGGGCGGCACAGCCTCCGCCTCGCCGCGCGCGGTTATCGAGTGACCGGCGTCGACTACTCGTCCTACTATCTGGCCCAGGCGCGTGCGGCCGCCCGCCGCAAGCGGGTGCGCGTGGATTTCGTCCGCGGCGACATGCGGCGGCTAGCATTCGTCAAGGAGTTCGACGCGGCGATCAACCTGTGGACCAGCTTCGGCTATTTCCTCCGCCAAGGCGACGACCTGCGCGCCTTGCGGTCCGTGCGGCGCGCGCTCAAGCCCGGCGGCTGGCTGATCCTCGAGATCATCGACGGCGCCGGCTTCGACCCGGACGATTTCCCGCGCCAGTGCTTTTCCAAGGAAGGCCGGCTTTGGGCTCTCGAGGAGATGCAATGGCAGGACGGCAGGGACCCCGCCATCCTCTCCGAGCGCATCTTCATCGAGCCGGACGGGCGCGTGCGGCGCGGGACGACGTTCGTGCGCATGTACTCGCGCGCGCGGCTCAAGGCCGCCCTGTTGCGGTCGGGGTTCGATCGGGTGCTCTTTTCAGGGGGGCTGCTCGAACGGCGGCTGGGGGGCAAGCCGCGCCGCATACTCGCTTTGGCTCATAATGGAGGGAACGGATGAAGCTGGTTGAATGCGTGCCGAATTTCTCGGAAGGCCGGGACAAGGCGAAGATCGAGGCGATCGTTTCCGCCGCGAAGGGCGTGGCGGGCGTGCGCGTGCTCGACGTCGAATCCGACCCGGACCATCACCGCTGCGTGCTCTCTTACGTAGCCCCGCCCGAGGCCGCGCTCGAGGCGGCGTTCCGCGCGGCGGCCAAAGCGCGCGAGCTCATCGATCTCACCCGCCACCAGGGCGAGCATCCTCGCATGGGCGCCGTGGACGTGATCCCGTTCATCCCGGTCGCCGGCACCGACATCAAGGAGTGCGTCGCCCTCGCGCGCAAGCTGGCCGAGCGCATCGGAAGGGAGCTGGAGATACCGGTCTTCCTGTACGGGCTGGCCGCGGCCAAGCCCGAGCGGCTGGACCTCGCCCAGGTGCGCAAGGGGCAGTTCGAGGGGCTGAGGACCGCCATCGGGACCGACCCGTCGCGCGACCCGGATTTCGGCCCGCGCCGCATCCATCCGACCGCGGGAGCGGTGGCCGTGGGCGCGCGCGAGCAGATCATCAACTTCAACGTGAACCTAGACTTGAAGAACGCCGAGGAAGGCAAGGCGATCGCGAAGAAGATCCGCACCTCCGGCGGGGGCCTGCCCGCGCTGCGCGCCAAGGAGATCGTGCTCTCCTCGGGCTTCATCCAGATCTCGACGGTGCTCACCGACTATCGGACGACCGGCATCCGCAAGGTCCTCGACGCCATCCTCACCGAGGCGCGGGCGCGGGGCGCGGATCTCGTGTCCACCGAGATCATCGGACTGATCCCGCGGGCGGCGCTCGTGGATCACTCCGTCGACATCCTGCGCGTCGTCAACTTCGACCCGAAGGCCCAGGTGCTCGAGGAGCGCCTCGACCAGCTGGGCGGCGATTGGAGAGAGGCGGGGGCGAAGCTGGCCGAGGCGCTCGCCTCCACCGACCCGACGCCCGGAGGCGGCTCGGCCGCCTGCGCGGCGGGCGCGATGGGCTGCGGCCTGGGCGAGATGGCGGCCGGCATCAGCCTCGGCTCCAAGAAGCTCGACTTGTCCAGGAAGCCCGCGCTCGAGGCCCTGAGGTCGCGCTTCGGCGGCGCGCGCTCGCGCCTCGTCGAGCTGGCCGGCGAGGACGCCGCCTCTTTCGACCGCGTGATGGCCGCGATGAAGTTGCCGAAAGAGGACCCGGCCCGGCCGGCCGCCATCCAAAAGGCGCTCGAAGGCGCGGCGCAGGTCCCTCTCGAGACGGCGCGGCTGGCGGCCAAGGCCTTCGCCGACGCGCGCGAGGCGGCGCCTCTTTGCACGCCCCATGTCGCCTCCGACGCGGCGTGCGCGGCGCATCTGTTGACCGCGGCGGTGCGCTGCGCGGTGGAGAACGTGCGCATCAACACGAGCGCGCTGAAGGACCGGGCCGTCGCCAAGCGGCTTGACGAGGAAGCAGATGAGCTTATCGCTCGCGTTCGATCCTAAGCCGCTCGCCGCCGTCGTCGGCGTCTCCGTGCTCGTGGGCTACGGCATGCGCGAGTGGGGGGGCCGCGAGGGCCGCCACTACGCCGTGGCCGTCGCCGGCGCGGTCCTGATCTGCGGGCTGGACTACGTTTACGAGCTGCCGCTGTACGCGTACCTGGCCGCGATCGTGCTCGCGCCGCTGCTCTATCACCGGGGCGTCCGCTCGCGGCTGAAGTCGGCTCTGGCTGCGCTCGGCCCGATCGAACTGAACGACCTCGGCATACGCCTCGTCGCGATCGACCACGACCCCGAGAAATACCTCGGCATCTGGCGCGCCGAGCCGGTGGAGCGCGAGCCGGACCCGAACAACCAGTCCATCATGGCCCGCCCCAAGGCCGTCGACGAGGTGGGCGCCGGGTCGCGTCCCGAGAGCCTGATGGTATCGCTGGAGTTCGAAGGCGAGATGGACGACGACTACGACATCATCCTCACCGGCGAGGGCGCTAAGCCCTTCAGCGGAGAGCTGATGCTCTTCCACCGCGAATCCATCGGCGGCTTCACCTCGGTGCACGAGCACCATACCGAGGTGGACGCGGTATCCGGAACCGAGGAGTGGATGCGCGTGCGCTCCGACCCGCCGGGCTACGCCTTTCGCCTTTTGGACGCCCGCGCGCTCGAGATCCTGCACGAGCTCTTCGTGCTGCAAAGCGAGGACCGCCAGATGTACACGGTGGTCGAGGGCGACAAGATCCGCGTCGTCGCCACGCGCACCTTCGAGAAGGAGGACCTCCAGAAGTTCCTGACTTGGGGCGCGCTCTGGATCCAGAAGGTGCGGGAGAACGACGGCCAGTAGCTCGCCCTATCTTCGCGGCCGGGCACCGCGGGAGTTGAGCATGAGGTCCGCCTTCTTCCCGGACACCTTGTCGATGCGCACCAGCACGTACTTTCCGCGCAGCTCGGTGCTCACGCGCAGGTTGAGGTGCTTGACGCGGGAATCCACCTCGATATCGCGGTAGGCCTGCACGTTCGTGCACGGTTTGCCTGTCGCCAGTGTTTTCTTCACGCTTTTCCGGATCGTGCAGGACTGGCAGCAGACGCTCCTGCCGCAGCCGGACGTCTTGGCGTTGACGCAGCCGATCATATCGCCGAACCGGTCATCGATGCGGGGGAGGCGCTTGGGGCCGATGGCCCGCGCCCGCTTGTTGGCTCCCAGGACCTCGGCGTCGGGGCCGACGATCACCACCGGCGCGGGCAGCTCGTCGATGAATTCCTGGAGCGGCCGGCCGAATTGACGGAGCTGCACTTGGCTGCATGTATCGCAGATGCCGGAGGTGACCTGCCCCTTTGGGCCGCCCCTGCGGCTACCCAGGTCGCGTTTACACCAAGCGCAAATTATTCTCAATCCGCCGCCCTTCCGAAGGCCTCGACTTAGTGTAGCCATAAAAGCGGTCCTTCTCCAGCCCGGCGGGAACCGAAGGGCCCTGTCTCCTTAGGCCCATTTCCGGCCGGCTCGGGCCCCTCTCGGCCCTACGAAGGCATCGAGGCGGCGGCTACAATCTCTACACTTGAAGCGGACAAGGAAATCGGTCGCGGCGTCGCTCGCCGTGCTCGTCCTCGTGTCGAGCCCCGGCTGGCAGTCGTCCTCCGTCCTCGCGCAGACGGTCGCCCAGGCCCCCGGCGGCGTCGCGGGCTTGCCTGTCGTTCCGGCCGGCGTCGGTTCGCGCCTCAATAACAGCGTCTCGCTCTTGCCGGCGCCCTCTCTTGCGCCCGGCCTCCTCCGGCCCGAGATGCTCGGCGTTCCCGCCTCGGGCGCCGTTTCCGGGCAGGACGCGGGCGCCTTGTCCGTCGGGACCGGTCGGAGCGCGGTGCCGCTGGCCAAGAGCGGGCAAGCGTCCCTTTCACCGAAGGCGGATGAAGTCCCGGCGGCCCAGACCCTGGGCCCGGCGGTCCGGACCGAGGGATCGCGCCGCGCTTCGTGTGACGCGTGGACCAACCGGCTGATCTTCGCCGCAGGCTTCGTCTTCTCCCTGCTGTTGGTGCCGCAGATCGCGAAGAACTTCATCAACTTGAGCGCCGGCCATGCCCAGGCGTTGTCCGCTTTGTCTTGGACAGGCTTCGCGACGAACGTGCTGGCGAACGCTCTCTATCTCGGATACTTCAGGGCCAAGAAGGAGCACAGCCGGGCGGTCATCCAGCTTATCGGGCTCCTCGCCGGGACGGTCGTTCTCGGACAGATGCTGCTGGCCGGCGTCATGCCTCTGACCGCTTTCATCGCCGTGACGGCCGTCGTCGGGCTGGACCTCGGGTTCAATTTCCTGGCATACAAGGGGAGGCTGTCCGCCCGAGTCGCGCCGCTCGACAAGGCATTGCAGACGGCGGCCGGGCTGACCGGGACGCTTCTCTTCATGTTCGGCCCCGTGGCCGCGCTCGTCGCCATGGCCCTGCATCCCGCCGACATCGCCGGGATAGCGCTCGGCTCGGTGGTGCTGGGGCTCGTGGGCGACATGCTGCTTTCGCCGCGCCTGATGCTGACCAAGGACGCCCTGGGACTGAGCAGCAACCTGTGGAGCGTCGTCCTTGCCGGCGTGGCGAGACTGGTTTGGATGTATGTTTGCGGCAACGTGCCGGCCTTGCTCTTTTGGCCGATGATGATCCTCGTTCCCGCCTACTTCGCGTTCGCCGCGGTCATGAACCATCGCCGTCCCTTCGACGCCTCGCCGCGGGGCTGACGGTCGACAGAAAAACCCGCCCGCGCGGGCTTGCCGCGCGGGCGGGTTCTTTGTGCTCGATCGAAACTACTTGGTCGGCGTGGCGGCCGGAGCGGCGGGCGCCGGCGCGGTTTCGGCCTTGGCCGGAGCTTCCGTAGTGCGCTTGAACTCCGCGGAGGCGAGGCTCACGCCGCCGTCGGTCTGCACCTCGACTTTCCACGAGCCGGGCTGCATCTTCTTTGAGGCCCAGTAGCGCCCCGAGTTGTTGACGTCCACGGAGTGCGCAAGGACCTGCTTGCCGTCCAGGGTCCAGACATACTTGATCTTCGCGGGCGGATCGGTCACGATGAGCTTCGTCCAGCAGTACACCTGCTCGACGTCGGCGCCGAAAGACGTTGCCGTCCCCATCACTTCCCGGTTGTTGATGGCCGTTCCCACCACGATCTTCTCGACTTTTACCGCGGGCTTCGCCGCGTCAGCCGTGGCCGGAGCGGTCGCCGGGACGGCGGCGGGGGCATTCGTGTTTTGCGCCGGCGCTTGGGCCTGGGACCAGGCGGCGGCTGCTGCGACGATCAAGACGGGTGCGAGGTACTTCGTCATGGTGGGACCTCCGATACTGGTTCAACGGCGCGTTATTATACAGAAGGTGGGGCCGGGGCGGGTAGGCTTGCTCCGCCGGGGTCTTGGATGTCGATGAGGCGCCGGACCTCCGGGTGCAGCGTCGTCAGACGAGCGGCGAACATCGACGCCCCCGCGATGCAGACGACTCCGCCGAGCGCCACCGTCGACGGCGCGCCGGCCCAGTGAGCGAAGGCCCCGGCGTAAAGGGACCCGAACGGCGCCATCCCCATGAACATCATCGAGTAGACCGCCATGACGCGGCCGCGGAGATGGTCGGGCACCATCGACTGGATCAGCGTGTTGGAGGCCGCCATCTGGACCATCAAGGTGAAGCCGACCGGCAAGAGCAGGGCTGCCGAGAGCCAGAA
Source organism: Elusimicrobiota bacterium (assembly GCA_026388115.1). GTDB lineage: Bacteria > Elusimicrobiota > Elusimicrobia > UBA1565 > JACRDR01 > JAPLKK01. The sequence continues at coordinate 31,453 of JAPLKK010000132.1, forward strand.
ATGCCGGGAGGCCGAGAAGAGGATCAGGCTCACGCCGAAAGCGGCCGAGTGGGCGGCGACGACGCGCATCAGTCCTCGCGTGCCGGAGCGTAGAGCCAGGCTGAGCGCTCCCAAGAGCGCCCCGACTCCGGTCGAGGACATCAACAGGCCCAGGCCCCGAGCCCCGCCGTGCAGGATGCGGTCGGCGAAGATGGGCATCAGCACCATGTAGGGCATGCCCACCAGGCTCGCCATCCCCAACAGCAGCAGCACCGCCAGCACCGGCGCCGTCCGCCGCACGAAGCGGAAGCCTTCGAGCATGTGCTCGAGCGTCCCGGAGGTGCGGGCCGGAATGGGACGCGGCGTGAAGTCCATCATCAGCAGGCCCGCGATGACCGCCAAGAAGCTGACCGCGTTGGCGAAGAAGCACCAGCCCTCTCCCAAGGTTCCCACCAGCACTCCCGCCACCGCCGGGCCGATGATGCGGGCGCTGTTGAACATCGAGGAATTGAGGGCGATGGCGTTGATGAGGTCTTTTTTCTCGACCAGGTCCGCGATCAAGGACTGGCGCGCCGGGATGTCGAAGGCGTTGATGAGGCCGAGCGACGCCGCGAGGCAGAAGACGTGCCAGACCTGGATGCGGCCGGTCAAGGTCAGCGCGGCCAGGACAGCGGCCTGGAGCATGGAGGCGGTCTGGGTGGCGACGACGATGCGATGGCGATTATGGCGGTCGGCCACGGCGCCGCCCACCGCCGCGATCAGGAAGACGGGGAACTGGGTGCAGAAGCCGACCGTGCCCAACAGGAGCGCCGAGCCCGTCAGGCGGTACACCAGCCAGGATTGGGCGACGGTCTGCATCCAAGTCCCGATGAGCGAGACCATCTGACCCGAGAAGAACAGCCGGTAGTTGCGGACCTTGAGCGCGCGCAGGGCGAAGGCGAGCCGCGAGCCGGGGGGGGAACCCGCGCCGTTGGCGGGCACGGCGTTCGTCATCCAGAAATGATAGCGAAAATCGGTTGATGTTGGGGTACCGGCGCCGCCTCAGCGGCTTTTCAGCGCCATTCTCGTTTCTGGAGAAAAAGCATGTCACTATCAGCCTAATTAGGCTTAGAAAAAGTTTAGTGGCGGTCTCCGGCCATCTTGCGCCATATATCAAGCAGGTAGGTGGGGGGAGCTTATGAAGCGCCTGTCAGCGTCGCCGATCCTGTTGGCCGCCGCGGTCTCTTTGGGGTTCGCCGCCTCGGCTTGGGCCGTGGGTGAGTTCCAGGTGCCCGCCGTCCACGCGTCTTTGGGGAACGGCGACTCCAGGAGTGACGGCTACGCCGACGCCGACATGCGCGACAGTCTCTCCTCCAAGGACATCGAGCGGACGCTGTACGTAAACGGGGACGGCGTCGACGTCATGCAGGCGCCGGTGAGCGACCCGACGGACGAGTCCCGCCTCACCCAACTCCAGAGGGGCGAGACGGTCAAGGTCCTGGGCGACAGGGACGTCGACCATGTCCATTGGTATTATGTCGAGGTGCCTCGCCGCGAGTACGACGAAACCTCGGCCGGCTGGAAGAACACCCGCGGGTGGATGCGCGACTCGTATTCCGACCCCCTCAGCGGTCAGACCATGAAGAGTTTCTCGACGGACCCGAAGATCGCCTTGCCGGCGCCGAAGGAGATGGCGGCCGGCGGCTGCCGCAGCGCTTTCGTCGAGGCGATGAAGACCTTCCTGGGCGTGCCCTACAAGTGGGGAGGCACGTCGCACAGCGGCGTGGACTGCTCGGGGCTCGTTCAGTCCTCGATGATCCAGGCGGGCTGCGTGAAAGAGCCGCCGCCGCGCACGGCCGCGGACCAGCAGCGCGCCTCGACGCCGATCGGGAGCAAGGACGAACTAAGAGACGGAGACCTCGTGTTCCTCTCAAATGGAGGCGGCGTTCACCACGTCATCGGCTTCATCGGGCAGGGCCAAGTCATCGAGGCGCCGCACAGCGGGGATGTCGTAAAGATAAGCGAACTGGAGCAGCGTCTAAAGGGAACGAACGACAGGATCCTGTTCGGCTCGCTGCTCGGCAATTAGCCTACTTGCAGAAGTCGCGGCAGATGGCGTGCGCGACGTAGCCTGGGACACTCTACTACTCATCGGGCCATCCTTTCGCTATGATGCCCGCATGACGATGCGCGCCGGCGTTCTCGCTTTCACTCTCGTTGTCTCGGCCTCTCCCGCATGGAGCGCTCCCTCCTGCCCGTTCCCCGACGCGCAGCGGCTCTCCGATGGCATCGAAGTAAAGAGCGGCAGCCGCCGCCTGCGGGTGACTTCCGTGAGGGCCGGCGTCCTGCGCGTGCGCCTGGCTCCGGACGGGAGCTTCCCGCCGGACGCGAGCTGGGCGGTGGTGCCCGAAGCGGTCCAGCCGGCCAAAGACATCGCGGTCAAGGACAGCTGCGGCGTCGTGGAGCTCGTGGTAGGCGGCTTGCGGGCTCGCGTCGAGAAAGGGACGCTGGCGGTGACGTTCGTCGACCGCCAGGGCCGCGTGCTCCTGGAGGATGCGCCGGAGTTCCCGGTCACGTTCGCCGGCAACGGGTTCACGGTCTGGAAGACCATGCCGCCTGGCGAGCTCTACTTCGGCCTCGGCGACAAGGCCGGCCCGCTCGGCCGCCGCGACATGGCCTTCACCAACTGGAACACGGACGCCTTCAAGTGGCAGGAGTCCACCGACCCCCTGTACAAGTCCATCCCGTTCTTCCTGGGATTGCGCAAAGGCCGCGCGTACGGCGTCTTCCTCGACGACCCGTGGCGCAGCTTCTTCGATTTCGGCCGGCACGCCCGAGGAGCCTTGGCCTTCGGGGCCGAGGGCGGCCCGCTCGATTACTACTTCTTCGCCGGCCCGTCGCCCAAGGACGTGGTCAAAGACTACGCGGCCCTGACCGGCACGGCTCCCCTTCCGCCGCGCTGGACCCTGGGCTATCAGCAGAGCCGCTGGAGCTACCCCAGCGAGGCCCGCGTGCGCGAGCTTGCCCGGACCTTCCGCGACAAGCGCATCCCCGCCGACGCGATCTACCTGGACATCGACTACCAGCGCGGCAACCGCCCCTTCACCGTCGACCGCGAGAAGTTCCCGCGATTCGAGGGGATGGTGACGGACCTGGCCGCCCAGGGCATGAAGATCGTCACCATCGTGGACCTGCACATCAAGAAAGAGCCCGGCTACGCCCCCTATGACAGCGGCCTCGCCGGCGACCACTTCATCAAGAACCCGGACGGTTCGGAGTACGTGGGCGAGGTGTGGCCCGGCGACTGCGTGTTCCCCGACTTCACGCGGGCGAAGACCCGCGAATGGTTCGGCGGGCTCTATAAGGACTTCGTGGCGGCCGGCGTCCGGGGATTCTGGAACGACATGAACGAACCCGCGGTCTTCAAGCGCCTCGACAAGACGATGCCGCTCGACGTCGTGCACCGGCTCGACGACGGCGGCACCGTCAGCCACCGCGCGGCGCACAACGTCCTCGGCATGCAGAACGTGCGCGCTACCTATGAGGGCCTGCTGCGCCTGGCGCCCGACCAGCGGCCCTTCGTGCTGACGCGGGCGGCCTACAGCGGCACCCAGCGCTACGCCGCCACCTGGACCGGCGACAACACCAGTTCGTGGAACCATATGCGCATGAGCGTGGCGCAGGTGCTGAACCTCGGGCTCAGCGGTTACTCCAACGTCGGCGTCGATATCGGCGGCTTCGTCGGCAGCCCCGACCCCGAGCTTCTCACGCGCTGGATGGAACTGGGCGCCTTCATGCCGGTCTTCCGCAACCACGCGATCAAGGACAGCAGGGACCGCGAGCCTTGGGTGGACGGGCCGGACCACGAGGCGATCCGCAAGAAGTATATCGAGCTGCGCTACCGGCTTCTCCCGTACACGTACGCCGGCGTGGAGGAGGCGTCGCGCACGGGCCTGCCGCTGGTGCGCCCCGTCTTCTTCGAATACCCGGAGCGCGCATACCTTGAGAACGACGGGGAGGAGTTCTTCTTCGGCCGGGACCTCCTGGTCGCGCCGAAGCTGTACGAGCGCGTCGATGCCTACGAGGTGGAGCTTCCTACGGCCACCGAGAACGACGGCGCTTGGTACGATTTCTGGACCGGCTTGGCGGTGGAGACGACGAAGTTCCGCGTCGCTCCCGCGCTGGACACGGTGCCGGTCTACGTGCGGCCGGGCGCCGTGATCCCGGTGCAGCCGGTCGTGCAGAGCACCGATGAGAAGCCGTCGGGCCCGCTTGAGCTGAGGGTTTACCCCGGGGCGGATTGCGGCGGCCGCGTCTATTGGGACGACGGCGAGACTTTCGCCTACCGCAAGGGTGAGTCCTTGAGCGCGGATATCTCCTGCCGCCGGGAGCGCGACTCGGTGAGCGTCCGCGTGGACTCCAGGCGCGGCAGCTTCGCGCCGTGGTGGAAGGCGGTGGAGTGCCGCATCTACGGGGCGCCGCGCTCCCCCAGGCGCGTGAGGGTGAACGGGACCGCGCGGAAGGATTGGACGTATGACGAGGCCTCGCGCAGCGTCGGGGTGCGCCTCGCCGACCTGCGGCAGGGCGATGAACTCGTAATCGACTATAAGGGAAAGCCATGACAAAGAAACTGTGGATCGTCTTTTCGGCGCTGCTGTTCGTCTGCGGGCCGGCGTTCGCAGCCCAGGACCAGGCCATCGAGCGGCGCATCGACGTCTTGCTCGGCAAGATGACTCTTCAGGAGAAGCTCGGCCAGCTTCAGCAGCTCGGCGGCAAAGGCTACGAGGCCCAGCCGCCGGAGCTCTTCGAGCTGGCGCGAAAGGGCCTTCTCGGCTCGACCTTGAACGTGCTCGGCGCCGTGAACACGAACGCCCTGCAAAAGGCCGCGCTCGAGTCGCGCCTGAAGATCCCCATCCTCTTCGCCTACGACACCATCCACGGCTATCGGACCGTCTTCCCCGTGCCGCTGGCCGAGGCCGGGACCTGGGAGCCCGAGACGGCGGAGCGCGCGGCCGCCATCGCCGCGGCCGAGACCGCGGCTTCCGGCGTCAAATGGACTTTCGCGCCCATGGTGGACATCGCGCGCGATCCGCGCTGGGGCCGCATCGTGGAAGGCTCGGGCGAGGACACGTATCTGGGCGCCGCCATGGCCCGGGCGCGGGTGAGAGGCTTCCAGGGCAAGGACATGAGCGCCCCCGACAAGGTCGCGGCGTGCGCCAAGCATTGGGTCGCCTACGGCGCGGCCGAGGCGGGTCGGGATTACAACTGGACCGACGTTTCCGAGCGCATCCTGCGCGAGATCTACTTCCCGCCTTTCAAGGCCGCGGTGGACGCGGGCGTCGCCACGTTCATGAGCTCCTTCAACGACGTGAGCGGCATCCCGGCCTCCGCGAACCCCTGGACCTTGACCGGCGTCCTGCGCAAGGAGTGGGGCTTCGACGGCTTCGTGGTGAGCGACTACACGGCGGTCCACGAGCTCATCAAGCACGGCCTCGCCGCCGACGGCGCCGAGGCGGCGCGCCTCGCCCTTCCCGCCGGCGAGGACATGGAGATGGTCAGCACCGACTATAGGGATCACGTCCCGGAGCTCGTGAAGGCGGGAAAGGTGCAGATGTCCACGGTGGACGAGGCCGTGCGCCGCGTCCTCCGCGTCAAGTTCAGCCTCGGCCTCTTCGACCGGCCCTTCACTGACGAGGCCGCGGAGAAGGCCGCGCTGATGAAGCCCGAGTATCTCGCGGCGGCGCGCGAAGCGGCCGCGAAGTCCCTGATCCTCCTCAAGAACAACGGCGCGACCTTGCCCCTGCGCAAAGACCTCGCCAAGCTCGCGGTCATCGGCCCGTTGGCCGATGACCCGGC
>JAPLKK010000021.1 GCA_026388115.1 Elusimicrobiota bacterium
CCGCAGGTCTGGGAATTGGTCGAGTTGAAGAGTTTCAAGCCGTAGGCGGTGATGCTCGAGATCGCGGTCGTCCCGTCGACGGCGGGCAGCCCCCCCGTGGTCAAGGTCGCGGACACGGGATTGATCTGGTACACCCGGCCGTTGTTGTCGGCGGCGTACAGCTGGGCGTTGAACGGCGACAAGCCGTTGATCCCCGCGATGCCCGCCGAGACCGTGTAGCTGCTGTTGATGGCGTACCAGGTGCTGCCTTCGGTGCTGACCCAGACCCTGCCGTTGTTGTCCGAGCTGTAAAGCTTGCCGTTGAAGGCCGCAGGGGCGTTGAGGCCGATGCCCTGCGGCCCGCCGTTGGCCTGAGTCCACGTGTTGCCGTCCGGGTTCATGAAGAAGATCTTGCCGTTCGTCCCGTCGACGGCATACAGCCTGTTGTTGAACGCGACGAGCGCGGTGATATTGCTCCCGCCGCCGAGCGGCTGGCCGTAGTTGTTGATGGCGGTCCAGCTGCTGCCGTCCACCGAGACGTAGATCTTGCCCTGGCCGTCGCCCGCGTACAGCCGGCCGTTGAACGTCGATAGGGCCTGGACCGCGCCCGCGGCGCCGCCCTGCGTCTGGAAGGGCGCGACCCCTCCCTGGGCCATGACCCAGGTATCGCCGCTGGTGCTCACGTAGATCCTGCCCAAGCCGGCGTCGCCGGCATAGAGGCGGCCGTTGAACACGGCCAGCGTCGCGAGGTTGGCGCTCGGCCCGAGCGGCGCGTTGCCGTTCGCCGGTCCCCAGTTCGTGCCGTCGGCCGTCGCGTACACCTTGCCCGTCGCGTTGTTGTCGGCGGCGTACAGCTTGTTGTTGAAGACGACCAGCGCCCGGATGGCGCCGCCGCCGAAGGCCACGCCGTTGTTGCTGACGCTCCAGGTATTGCCGTCCGGACTGGAATAGACCTTGCCCAGGTTGGGGCCGGAGGTCGCGCCCTCGGCGATGTACAGCTTGTTGTTGAACACCGCCATGCCCCGAAGCGCCGAAAGGCCCGCCACGATCGGGGCGCCGGCGTTCATGTTGGTCACGGTGGACACGTCGATCCACATCTGGCCCGCGTTGGTCGAATAGATGACGCCGAAGCCGCCGGTGGTTCCCGGGTTGTTGTGGCCGCCGCCGGCGAAGGGCAGCGCGGCGGTCGATACGACCAAGCCGCCGACGACGTCTTGGATTCCGATCTGAGCCGTCACTCCGGCCGCGAGGGTGTTGACCTGCAGCTCGCCGAGCAGGCCGCCCGTCGAAGTCGCGCTTGTGAAAGGGCTCGCCAGGGCGGGCGGCAAGAGCTGGCTGACGAAGCTGAAGGTCTGAGACCACGGGCTCTGCGTCCCGTAGCTGCCGTTGAGGACCTGCACGCGCCAGTAGAAGGTCGTGTTGTTGGCCAGCGTGAAGGTCGAAAGGTAGGCGCCGAGGCCCATCGGCAGCGTCGTGCTCATCGACACCGCCGACCACGCCGGCGTCGATACGCTCACGACGATGTTGGCCGAGCCGAAGGCGGCATCGTTCCTGGCTACCTGCAGATAGTAGGACGTGCCGAACGGCAGGCCGGCCAAGATCGCCGTGCTCGGGCCGGTCCAGTTGAAGTTGTTGGGCTCGGTGCTCACGAAGGCGCCGTTGATCGGGAAGCTCGGCGTCGAGATCGCGAGCGAGGTGGTCGCGTCCACCTGGATCACGTAGGGTCCGAGCCTGGACGTGTTGCCCGAAAGGTCGGCGGCCGTGAACAGGATCTGGTTGGTGGCGCCGCAGGGCCAGACGCCGGCGCAGGGAGCGTTGAACGCGCCCCCCGTGTAGTTGTTCGTCGAGTTGACGAGGTTGAGGCCGGTGGCGGTCAGCGTCTGCAAGGCGGTCGTCCCGTCCGCCGCCCCTCCCGGCAGCGTCGCGCTCACCGGCGTGATCTGGTACACGTAGCCCAGGTTATCGGCGGCGTAAAGCTTGCCGTTGAAAGGAGCCAAGGCATAGATGGTGCTGGCCGCGATCGCGTAGTTGCCGTTGGTGGGCAGCCAGGTGCTCCCCTCCGTGCTCACATACAGCCGCCCGGTGCCGTCGCCGGCGTACAGCTTGCCGTTGAAGGCGGCGAGGGACTGCAGGGCGTTGCCCGCGGTGATGCCGACGCCGAGGGTCGGGATGACGCCGCTGTTCCAGCTATCGGCGCCGCTGGTGCTGACGAACACCTTGCCGGTCGTCGAGTCCACCGCCACCAGCTTGTTGTTGAAGACGGTCAGGGCGGAGATGTTCGTGCCGACGTTGGCGTTGAGGATGCTGTTCGAGTAGTTCCACGTGCTGCCGTCGACCGTGTTGAAGATGCGGCCATTGAAGTCGGCGGCGTACAACCGGCCGTTGAACGCGGTCAACGCCTGGATCGGGCCGCCCACCTGCTGGCTGCCGCCGGAACCGCCGACCAACGTCGCGGTCCATGAGTTGCCGTCGGTGCTGACGTACACCCTGCCGGAGACGTCGCCGGCATAGAGGCGCCCGTTGAAGGAAGCGAGCGAAAGGACCGCCGACGTCGCGACCGCGAGGCCGTTGTTCGACGCCGACCAGCTGGCGCCGCCGTTCGCCGTCACCCAGATCCTGCCCAGGTTGTCGCCCGTGTAGATGCGGCCGTTCGCGCCGGCGAGCAAGGGGCGCAGCAGGCCGCCGGGCGCGACGCCGCTGTTGGTGACGCCCCAGGTCAAGCCGTCCGCGCTCGAATAGATCCTGCCGTTGCTGCCGTCGACCGCGAACAGCTTGCCGCCGGCCACGGCCAGGCCGCGAAGCTGGGAGGCGCCGCTGTAGATGACGGTGCCGCCCATGGCGACGGTGATGGTCGAGGCGTCGATCCAGGTCTGGCCCGCGTTGGTCGAGTAGATGACGCCGTAGCCGGCGGTCAGGCTGGGGGCGTCATGGCCGTCTCCGGCGAAGGCGAGGGCGCCGGTCGAGACGGCGAGGCCCGCGCCCGCGTCCTGCACGTTCAACTGGGCGGTGACGCCGGTGGAAAGCCCGTTGATCTGCGCCTCCGTGATGTTGGCCCCCACCGCGTTGATGCTCGTCATGCCTCCGGGCGTGGTCGGCGGCGAGAAGTCGGTGGTGAAGCTGAAGACGGAGGACCAGGGGCTCTTCGAGCCGAACGCCCCGTTGATGATGGAGACGCGCCAGTAGTACGTCGTGAGATTGCCCAGGCTGAACGTCGAGATATACGTGCCGAAGCCCGCCGGCAGCGTCGTGCTCGGCGTCACCGCCGGCGTCGAGACGGCGACGACGATGTTGAGCGGGCCGAAATTCGGGTCGTTGTTCGAGACCTGGAGATAATAGGAAGTGTACGGCGGCAGGCTCGCCAGGGTCGCCGTGCTCGGCCCGAACCAGTTGAAGTTCGGCTGGATGTTCGTCGCGCCGCCGTTGACCGGGAATGCGGGCGTCGAGATCGCGAACGGCGTCGCCGCGTCCACCAAGACGGCCCACGGTCCCCGGTTGCTCAGCAGGACGTTGCCGGCCCGGTCCGAGACGGTGAAGATGACCTGGTTGGTCGCGCCGCAGGGCGACCCGCCGCCGCAGGTCAGCGTGTTCGTGGAGTTCACGAGGTTCAGGCTGGTCGCCTTGAGCGTCTGTCCCGACGTGGTCCCGTCGGAGCCCGTGAGCGCCACGGCGGCCGGCGTCAGCGCGTAGACGAAGCCCTGGTTGGCGTCGGAGGCGTACAGCTTGCCGTTGAAGGCGGCCAAGCCGGAGATATTGGAGCCGACGGCGTAGCTGCTGTTGGTCACGTTCCAGGACGCGCCGTCGGTGCTGACGTAGATATGGCCCGACTGGTCGCCGGCGTACAGCTTGCCGTTGAAGGGCGCCAAAGCGGTGATCGTGGTGGCGCCCAACAGGGCGCCGGCATAGCCGGCGTTGCCCAGCGGCGTCCCCAGCGGCCCGCCGTTCGTCGGGTACCACGCGTCGCTGGTGCTGACATACACCTTGCCGACCCCGTCGCCCGCGAACAGCTTGTTGTTGAAGACGGCGAAGGTGGTGATGCTGGATCCCACGACCAAGCCGCCGTTCGACCAGGTCCAGGTGCTGCCGTCGGCGGTGACCTGGATGCGGCCCGAGGTGTCTCCGGAGTAGAGCCGGTTGTTGAAGACGGCCAGCGCCTGGACCGGCCCGCCCATGCCGAAGTTCAGGGGGCTCTGCGGGTTGGTCCAGGTGTCGCCGCTGGTGCTGACGTAGACGCGGCCGAACCCGGCGATGCCGTCGTCGCCCGCGTACAGGCGGCCGTTGAACGAGGTCATCGCGCGGAAATACGCGCCGACCGCCTGGCCGTTGTTGGCCTGAGTCCAGGTCTGGGCGGTGGGATCGGCGCCGCTGACCCAGACGCGGCCGAGGGAGTCGCCCGCGAAGAGCCGGCCGTTGAAGGCGGTGAGGCTGCGCAGCGCCGGGTTCTGGCCCGCGGCGAAGCCCACGCTGTTGCCGCCGTTGGCCGTCGCCCAGGTGTTGCCGTCCGCCGTGTGGAACACCCTGCCGCCGGAACCGACGCTGCCGTCCACGGCGTACAACCTGCCGTTCAAGACCGTGAGGCCGAAGAGCTGCGAGGCGCCCGGGACCGTCGTCGTCGCGGCGGTGAAGTCGATCCACGTCCTGCCGGCGTTGGTCGAATACATCACGCCGAAGCCGCCGGCCTGATACGGCCCCTCGTGCCCGTCGCCGGCGAGGGTCAGGACGCTCGTGGAGACGGCCAAGCCGCTCTGCGCGTCGCTCACGCCGATCTGGGCGGTGACGCCCGTCAGCAGATTGTTGAACTGCCCTTCCGAGAGCGCCGTTTGCGCGGTATTGATGCTCTGGAAGGACGACCATACCGCGGGCGGCGCGAAATCCGTGACGAAGCTGAAGGTGGACGACCACGGGCCCGCGCCGCCGGCCGCGCCCAGGACGCCGTTCGTCATCGCGACGCGCCAGTAATAGGTGGTGTTGTTGGCCAGCGTCAGCGTCGTGCTGGCGACGAACCACGCCCCGACCGCCGTCGGGATCGTCGTCGTGATCACGACCGCCGGCGTCGAGACGGCGATGGTGGGCGCCAGCGTGAAGGCCGGATCGTTCGGATAGGAGATCTGCAGATAATAGGAAGAGCCCGGCGGCAGGCCGGCGACCGTCGCCGTGCTGGGGCCGTACCAGACGAAGCTGTAGGAGCTGATGTACGTGAACGGGCTGCCGAGCGGGGCGCCGACATAGGCGCCGTTCGCCGGCAGGCTCGGCGTCGAGATCGAGAGGCCGTTGGGCGTGATGGTATCGACCAGGATCGCGAACGGACCGAGCCTCTGAGCCAGGCCCGCGCGTTCGAAGACGGTGAAGATCACCTGGTTGGTCGCTCCGCACGGCCAGTTGCCGGCGCAGACCAGGGAATTGGTCGAGTTGTAGAGGTTCAAGCCGTAGGCGGTGATGCTCGAGACCGCGGTCGTCCCGTCGGCGGCGGGCAGCCCGCCCGTGGTCAAGGTTGCGGACACGGGATTGATCTGGTACACCCGGCCGTTGTTATCGCCGGCATAGAGCTTGCCGTTGAACGGCGACAGGCCGACGATCCCGGCGCCGCCCGCCGAGACCGGGTAGCTGCTGTTGATGACGTACCAAGTGCTGCCCTCGGTGCTGACCCAGACCCGGCCGGCGTTGTCCGAGCTATAGACCTTGCCGTTGAAGGCAATGAGGGCGTTGAGGCCGATGCCCTGCGGCCCGCCGCTCGCCTGAGTCCACGTGTTGCCGTCCGGGTTCATGAAGAAGATCTTGCCGTTCGTCCCGTCGACGGCATAGATCCTGTTGCTGAACGCGACGAGCGCGGTGATATTGCTCGCGCCGCCGAGCGGCTGGCCGTAGTTGTTGATGGCCGTCCAGCTGCTGCCGTCCACCGAGACGTAGACCCGGCCCTGATGGTCGCCCGCATACAGACGCCCGTTGAAGGCGGCCAGAGTCTGGACCTGGCCCACGGCGGGGACGGTCTGCGTCTGGAAGGGCGCGATCCCGCCTTGCGCCATCGACCACACATTGCCGTCGGTGCTGACATAGATGCGGCCGAACCCGGCGTCGCCCGCGTACAGCCGGCCGTTGAACGTGGCCAGCGCCGCGATGTTGGCGTTGAAGCCGAGCGCGGCGCCGCCGTTCGTCGGGCTCCAGCTCGACCCGTCGGCGCTCGAGTAGACCTTCCCCGTCGCGTTGTTGTCGGCGGCGTACAGCCTGCCGTTGAAAACGACTAGCGCCCGGATGGCGCCGGCCGCGCCGCCGGCGCTGGCGCTCCAGACGTTGCCGTCCGCGCTGGAATAGACCTTGCCCAAGTTGGGGCCGGAAGTCGCGCCCTCGGCGACATAGAGCCTGTTGTTGAACACCGCCATGCCCCGAAGCGACGAAAGGCCCGCCGCGATCGGGACGCCGCCGTTCATGTTGGTCACGGTGGACACGTCGATCCACGTCTGGCCCGCGTTGGTCGAGTAGATGACGCCGAAGCCGCCGGTGGTCCCCGGGTTGTTGTGGCCCCCGCCGGCGAAGGGCAGCGAGGCGGTCGATACCACCAAGCCGCCGACGATGTCCAGGAGCCCGATCTGGGCCGTCACTCCCGCCGCCAAGCTGTTGACCTGCGTCTCGAACAGCACGCCGCCCGTCGATGTCGTGTGCGTGAAGGCGCCCGACTGGACGGGCGGCGCGGGGTCGCTGACGAAGCTGAAGACCTGCGACCACGGGCTCAGCGCGTTATCGGCGGAGTTGACGAGCGCCACGCGCCAGTAGAACGTCGTGTTGCCCTGCAAGGTATAGGTGGACAGATAGGCGCCCAGGCCCATCGGCAAGCTGGTGCTCATCGAGACCGCCGACCACGCCGGCGTCGAGATGCCGGCGACGATATTGCCCGCGCTGAAGCTGGGATCGTTGTTCGAGACCTGCAGGAAATAGGAGGTGCCGGCCGCCAGCGCCGCCAGCGTCGCCGTGCTCGGCCCGCTCCAGTTGAAGTTGTTGGGCTCCGTGCTCACGAAGGCGCCGTTGACGGGGAAGCTCGGCGTCGAGATGGCGACCGGTATCGCCGCGTCCACCTGGATGCCGAACGGTCCGATCCTGGCCGTGTTGCCCGAGAGGTCGGCGGCCGTGAACACGACCTGGTTGGTGGCGCCGCACGGCCAAATGCCGCCGCAAGGGGCGTAGTATGAGCCGCTGGTGCCGGTGTAGTTGTTCGTCGAGTTGACGAGCCGCAGGCCCGTCACCGCCAGCGTCTGCTGGAAGGTCGTGCCGTCGGCGCCCGTGAGCGTCGCCGTCACCGGCGTGATCTGGTACACGTAGCCGAGGTTGTCGGCGGCGTACAGCCTGCCGTTGAACGGAGCGAGAGCGAAGATCGTGCTGGCCGCGATCGCGTAGCCGCCGTTGGTGGGCAGCCAGGTGCTTCCCTCGGTGCTCACATACAGCCGCCCGGTGCCGTCGCCGGCGTACAGCTTGCCGTTGAAGGCGGCGAGCGACTGCAGCGCGGCGCCGCCGGTCGGTTGAACGCCGGTGTTCCACGTGTCGCCGCTGGTGCTCACGTAGACCTTGCCGTAGCCCGCGCCCGCGCCGGCGTCCACCGCGACGAGCTTGTTGTTGAAGACGGTCAGCGCCGTGATGCTGGACCCCACCGGGAGCATGGCCCAGCTGGCTCCGTAGCCGTTCGAGTAGTTCCAGGTGCTGCCGTCGACCGTGGTGAAGATCTGGCCCTTGTTGTCGCCGGCGTACAACCGGCCGTTGAACGCCGCCAGGGCTTGGATCGCGCCGCCGACCTGCTGGCTCGGGAAGCCGTTGAGAAGGACTCCGCCGCCGACCAAGGTCGCGGTCCACGAGTTGCCGTCGGTGCTGACGTACACCCTGCCGGAGAGGTCGCCGGCATAGAGGCGCGAGTTAAAGGAAGCGAGCGAAAGGATCGCCGAAGTCGCGACGGCGAGGTTGTTGTTCGACGCCGACCAGCTGGTGCCGCCGTTCGCCGTGACCCAGATCTTGCCCGCGTTGTCGCCCGTGTAGATGCGGCCGTTCGCCGCGACGAGCAGCGGGCGCAGCAGGCCGCCGGGCGCGATGCCGCTGTTGGTGGCATTCCAGTTGAACCCGTCCGCGCTCCAGTAGACCTTGCCGTTGCCGCCGTCGGTGGCGAAGATCTTGTCGCCGACCACGGCCAGGCCGCGGAGCTGGGAGGCGCCGACGAAGATCGTGTTGCCGTAATTGGCGGTCGTGATCGTCGAGGCGTCGATCCAAGTCTGCCCCGCGTTGGTGGAATAGATGACGCCGTAGCCGCCGGTCACATTGGGGTCGCCATGCCCGTCGCCGGCGAACGGCAGGGTGACGGTCGAGACCACGAGCCCCGAACCCGCGTCCTGCACGTTGATCTGCGCGGTGACGCCGAGGGCGAGCCCGTTGATCCCCGTCTCGCCGACCGGGGTGTTGGCCGCGTTCAAGCTCGTGAAGGCGCTGACGGCCAACGGCGGCGAGAAGTCGGTGACGAAGCTGGACGTCGAGGACCACGGGCTCTGGGTGAAGAACGCGCCGTTGACGATCTGCACGCGCCAGTAGTAGGTCGTCAGGTTGCTCAGCGTGTAGGTCGAGACGTAGGCCCCGAATCCCGCGGGCAGGGTGGTGCTCGGCACCAGCGCCGCCGTCTGCAGCACCGCGGGCGTCGAGATGTTGATGACGATGTTGGCCGGGCTGAAGTTGGGGTCGTTGTTGGAGACCTGCAGATAATAGGAAGTGTAGGCCGGCAGAGCGGCCAGGGTCGTGGTGCTCGGCCCGAACCAGTTGAAGTTGGGCTGGATGTTCACGGACGTGCCGCTGGACGGGTAGGCGGGCGTCGAGACGGCGACCGCGGTGAGGGCGTCCACCAGGATGGCGTAGGGGCCGCGGCCGCTGAGGAGGACGTTGCCGGCCCGGTCGGACGCGGTGAAGATCACCTGGTTGGTCGCGCCGCAAGGCATGACGCCGCCGCAGGTCATGGTGTTCGTCGAGCTGACGAGGTTAAGGCTCGTCGCCTTGAGCAGCTGGCTTGAGGTCGTGCCGTCGCTGCCGCTCAGAGCCGCCGGGATCGGCGTCAACGTGTAGATGTAGCCCTGGTTGGAGTCGGTGGCGTAGAGCTTGCCGTTGAAAGAAGCCAACGAGGAGATGGCCGAGCCGACGGCATAGCTGCTGTTGGTCACGTTCCAGGTGTTGCCGTCGGTGCTCACGTAGATGTGGCCCGACTGGTCTCCCGCGTACAGCTTGCCGTTGAACGGCGCCAGGGCGTTGACGGGCGTCGGGCCGTTCAAGGACGCCGGATAGCCGGCGCCCGCGGCGCCCAGGGGGTTGCCGGCCGCGCCGAGGCCGTTGGTCCCGTAGAATGTGTCGCTCGTGCTCACGTACACCCTGCCGTTGCCGTCGGACGCGAACAGCTTGTTGTTGAAGACGGCGAAGTCGGTGATGCTGGAGCCGACGACCAAGCCGCCGTTCGCCCAGGTCCAGGTGCTGCCGTCGGCGGTCATCTGGACCCTGCCGGTGTTGTCGCCTGAGAACATCCGGTTATTGAAGACGACCAGAGCCTGGGACGGGCCGCCCATGCCGATCCCCACGCCCGAACCGGGGATGAAGATCGGGTTGGTCCAGGTGTCGCCGCTGGTGCTGACGTAGACGCGGCCGAGGTTGGGGATGTAATCGCCGGCGTACAGCTTGCCGTTGAACGGCAGCAGCGTCCGGATCTGCGTGTAGGCTCCGGCGATCGGCATCCCGGCCCCGAGGACCTGGTTGGCCTGGGTCCACGTGGGCGCGGTCGGGTCGGCGCCGCTCACCCACACGCGCCCCACGGTGTCGCCCGCGAAGAGCCGGCCGTTGAAGGCGGTGATGCTGCGCAGGATCGGGTTCTGGCCCGCGGCGGAACCCACGCTGCTGCCGCCGTTGGCGACGCCGCCGTTGACCTGACCGGACCAGGTGACGCCGTCGGAGGTGTAGAAGACCTTGCCGCCGGAGTTCGGGCTGCCGTCCAGCACATACAGCTTGCCGTTCAGGACCGCCATGGCCAATAGCTGGTAGGCGCCGGGGATGACGGCCGTGGAGGCGGTGAAGTCGATCCAGAACCTTCCCGCGCTCGTCGAGTACATCACGCCGTAGCCGGGGGCCAAGGAAGGACCGTTGTGGCCGTCGCCCCCGGACGCGAGGACGCTGGTCGAGACCGCCAGGCCGCTGGCCGCGTCGCTCACGCTGATCTGGGCGGTCACGCCGGTGAGTAGGTTATTGAACTGCGTCTCGAGCAGCGTCGAGCCGGTGGCGCTGAGGCTGCCGAAGATGGCTGACACGCTGGGCGGGGCGTAGTCGGTGACGAAGCTCGAGGTCGAGGACCACGGACCCATGGTGCCTTGAGAGCCGTTGACGAGCGCGACGCGCCAGTAGTAGGTGGTGTTGTTCGTGAAGGTCAAGGTCGAGGACCCGCTGTACAGCCAGGCCCCGCCGTCCTTGACCGACATGGTGCTGATCACGGTCGCCGGCGTCGAGATGTACATGACGACGTTCTGCGGGTTGAAGCTCGGGTCGTTGACCGCTATCTGCAGGTAGTAGGACGCGCCGCCCGGCATGCCGGCGATCGTCGCCGTGCTCGGGCCGAGCCAGGCGAAGGCATAGGTGCTGATGACGGCCGTCATCAACGGAGCGCCGACGAAGGCGCCGTTGGCGGGCAGCACGGGCGTGGAGATCGAGATGCCGGTCAAGGCGAGCGAGTCCACCTGCACCGCGAAAGGCCCGAAGCGCCCGACGTTCCCGGCGCGGTCGGTGGCGGTGAACATCACCTGGTCCGTCGCGCCGCAGGGCCAGGTGCCGCCGCATTGGCCCAGCGCCTGAAGGTTCACGAGAGAGTTGGTGGAGGGGGCGAAATTCAACCCGATGGCGGTGAGCGCCGTGACGGCGGTGACGCCGTCGACGGCCGCCAAGCCGCCGGTGGTCAGCGTCGCGCTCACCGGCGTGATCTGGAACACCTTGCCGACGCCGTCGGCGGCGTACAGCTTGCCGTTGAACGGCGCAAGAGCGTAGACCGGATTCTGCGTGGTGACGTTGGCGCCGCTCAACGGCAGCCAGGTGGTGCCCTCGGTGCTCACGAAGATCCTGCCGATGGCGTCGCCGGCGTACACCCGGCCGTTGAAGACGCTCAGCGACCAGATCGCCTGCGCATTCGTGGGATTCAACGTGACGCCGGCGCCGAACATCTCGCCGTTAGGCCCGACGGCGCCGGTGCTCGCGTACACCCTGCCGCCGTTGTCGGCCGCGAGCAGCTTGTTGTTGAAGGCGACGAGGGCGTTGATCGGCGTGGCCGCGGGCGCCACCTGGCCGTAGTTCGTCGCGGGGACATACGCCGGGTTGCCGTAAGTCCAGGTCCACGTGCTGCCGTCGACCGACGAAAGGACCTTGCCGTAGCTGTCTCCCGCGTACAGCTTGCCGTTGAACACCGTGAGCGTCTGGACCTGACCGCCCATGCCCAGGGTGTTGACGGCGTTATAACACTGCGGGCAGACGAAGATGTCGCCGCTGGTGCTGACGTACACGCGGCCGACGGCCGAGGGGCCGTTGGCCTCGCCGACGACGAGCCTGCCGTTGAAGACGGTCATGGGAAGCAGCGTCTGGCCGACCCCGCCGTTGGCGTTGGTGGCGGACCAAGTGACGCTGTCGGAGTTCATCACGTAGACCTTGCTCTGGGTACCGGCGCCGTCCGCCGCGAACAGCCTGCCGTTGAAGGCAGCCAACGATCTCAAAGCGGTCCCGACCGGATTGCCCCCGTTGGAGGCGGCCCAGGAATTGCCGTCGGGGCTCACATAGACCTTGCCGTTGGTGCCGTCCGCCGCGTAAAGCTTGTTATTGAAGACCGCCATCGCGCGCACGGGATAGCCGGGGATCAGGCCCGAGAGCGACAGATAGCCGTTGCCGCTGTTCATCGCCGTGATCGTGGAGTAATCCAGCCAGCTTGCCCCCGCGTTGGTGGAATAGATCACCCCCCAGCCGGTGGTGACGCCGGGATTGCTGTGCCCGTCGCCGGCGAACGCCTTCGCGGCCGTCGAGACGACCAGCCCGCTGGAGTAGAGGCTGGACGCCACGATGTTGATCTGCGCGGTGACGCCGAGCGCCAGGGAGTTGAACTGCGATTCGAGGATCACGCCGCCCGTCGAGTTCAAAGTCGAGAAGACGCCCGACTGCAGCGGCGCGATGAAGTCCGTCATGAAGGTGAACGTCGACGACCACGGGCTCTGCGCGTAGGTCTGACCGTTGATGATCGACACGCGCCAATAGTAGGTCGTGGCGTTGGCGAGGGTGTAGGTCGAGACGTAGCCGCTGGGCACGAACGCAGTGGCCGTGCTCGCGACGATGGTCCCGCCGGGGCCCATGAAGACGGGGGTCGTGATGGCGATAACGATGCTGGCCGGGGCGAAGTTGGGGTCGTTGTTGGAGACCTGTAAATAGAACGAGGTGGCGAAAGGCAGGCTGGCGATGGCGGCGGTGCTCGGCCCGATCCAGTTGAAATTGGGCTGGACGTTGACATAGGCGCCGTTGGCCGGATAGCTGGGCGTGGAGAGCGCGACGCTGCTGACGATGATCGCGTAGGGCCCGGCCTGGAGCACGTTGCCGCCCCGGTCCGAGACGGTGAAGATCACCTGGTTCGTCGCGCCGCAGCCGGTGCCCACGGGAGCGTACGAGAACCATCCGGAGATGTTCAGCCCGGCGCAGACAACGGTGTTGGTCGAGGGGGCAAGGCTCATGCCCCTGCCCGGGATGCTGGAAACGGAGAGCGTCTCGACGCCGATCGAGCCGTCCACGCCGCTCAAGGTCGCGCTCACCGGCCAAACCTGATAGGCGCGCGTGGCGTCCGCGAAGTACAGCCTGCCGTTCAAGGGCGCCACGGCATAGAGACCGGAATTATAGTTGCCGGTGACCGGAGCGGTCGCCGAGAAGGCCTGGATCCAACTGTAGCCGAGGCCCACCGGAGCGGTGTTCAGCGTACCTGTCGTGACCCAGAGGCGGCCGAGCGAGTCGCCGGCGTAAAGCTTGCCGTCGAACGTCGTCATCGACAGGATGCTGGCTCCCGGCAGGCCCTGCGGTACGCCCAGGGCGGTGCCGGCCGCGCCGCCGCCGTTCGTCCCGGTCCAGGAGGTGCCGCCGTCGGTGCTGACGAAGACCTTCTGGTTGCTTTGGTCGGCCGCGAAGAAGCGGCCGTTGAAGGCGGCGAGGGCGGAGATCTGGGCGCCCACGGCGGTCCCGCCGTTGGTCATGGACCAGGAGCTGCCGTCCACCGAGGCGAAGATCCTGCCGCTCTGGTCTCCGGCGAAGAGCCTGCCGTTGAACACGCCCATGGATTGGATGCCCGCGGCGGCGGCAGGGAAGCCCAGCGTGAAGCCGAACGCGCTCGGCCACCAGCTGGCGCCGTCGGGGCTCACGTAAACCTTGCCGCCGGTCTTGTCGGCGACGAAGATCTTGCCGTTGAAGACCGCCATGGCCGCGATGCCGCCGGCGGCGACCGCGTTTCCGTTGTTGGAGGCGACCCAGTTGCCGGCGTTGGAGCAGGCGCTCGCGCAGATGAACACCTTGCCGTTGGTGAAATCACCGGTATACATCCGGCCGTTGGCGGCGACCAAGAGCGGCCCCAACGCGCTGGAGCCGGTGATCGCGCTTCCCATGGTGGTCCAGGTGTTGCTGTCGGCGTTGAGCATGTACACCTTGCCGACGCTCGAATCCGCGGCGTACAGGTTGCCGTTGAAGACCGCCATGCTCCGCAGGCTCGTGCCCACGACGGCGCCGTTGTTGAGCATGGTGAGGGACGAGAAGTCGATCCAGACCCGGCCTGCGGTGGTCGAGTACATCACGCCGAAGCCGGGGTTCTGGCCGCCGGTGTTGTGGCCGTCGCCGGCGAAGCCCGAGGAAGGCCAGGGCGCCGAGCTGAACGACACGGTGCTGACGGCGAGACCCCCTGGGTCCTGCACGCTGAGCTGCGCCATCGGAACGCCCATGTTGTTGAACTGCGCCTCGGTGAGCAAGAGGCCTGCCGAGTTGAAGCTGCTGAAGGCCCCGACCTGGAGCGGCGGCGTGAGATTGGTCACGAAGCTGGCGGTCGACGACCAGGGAGAGTACAGGCCACCGAGACGGGCGACGGCCACGCGCCAGTAGAAGGTCGTGTTGTCGGTCAGCGTGTAGGTCGAGATGTAGGAGCCGGTCATCGCCGCCAGCGTGTTGCTGCTCGCCAAGACCGCGGGCGTGGAGATGAAGATGACGATGTTGGCGGGGCTGAAGGTCGGGTCGTTGTTGGAGACCTGTAGGTAGTACGAGGCGCTCGGGCCGAGGGCGGCGATCGTCGTCGTGCTCGGTCCCGCCCAGAGGAAGTTCGGCTGGAGATTGACGAAGCCGGTGGGCATGGTCGGCGTGGTGACCGCGACCGAGACGATGGTGTCGGTGAGCACGGCGTAGGGTCCCGAGACCAGGGAGTTGCCGCCCATGTCGCTGACGGCGAACTCGATCTGGTTGGTCGCGAAGCACGGGTTGGCCCCGGCGCAGATCGCGGCGGTGACCGACGTGCTGAGGTTCACGCCGCTCGCCGATAGGGTCTGCGGCCCCGCGCTGCCGTCGACCCCGCCCAAAGCCGCGACCGTGGGATTCAGCCGGCCGATGTAGTTCCCGGTAATCTCGCCGACGTAGAGCTGATTGCTGTAGCCGGCCATCGAGAGAGCGCCGTAGGTGAGCGGATAGCCCCCGTTGACGGGCAGCCAGCGCGTGCCGTCGAGCACCGCGAGCTTGCCCAGGGTCGAGCCCGCCGCGTACAGCCGGCCGCGGAAGACGGTCAGCGCCTTGATCTTGTCGCCGGTGGCGAAGGCGGCGCCGCCGTTGAGCGGGACCCAGGCGGAGCCGTTGAAGACGGCGGTCAAACCCGAGCCGCTGCCGCCGACATAGAGCTGGTTGTTGTAGACGGCCATCGCGTAGACGGTGTCGCCGGAGAGGACCGACAGGCCGCCGTTGCTCGACGTCCAGCCGAAGCCGTCGAAGAAGGAGACCCGCCCCGTCGGATTGTCCGCCGCGTAGAGGGCACCGTTGAGGACGACGAGCGAGGGGATGCTGGTCGCTCCCGAGAAGATCGTGCCGAGGTTCGTCCACGTCGCGCCGTCATAAGACCAGACGCTGCCGGCGCCGGAGACATAGAGCTTGCCGTTGTAGACCGCCATGGCGCCGATCGAGACCGTCCCCAAGGGTTGGGTCACGCCCGACCAACTCGTCCCGTTGTACGAGGCCACCTTGCCGTTCGGCGTCGTCCCGGCGTACAGGCTGCCGTTGAAGACGGCCATGGCGGCCACCGTCGTGTCGCCGAGGCCGCCGTTGCTCACCGACCAGGAACCGTTCCAGACCCCGACCTTGCCGTTCGGATTGGTCCCGGCGTACAGATACGGGCCGTAGACCGCCAGGGCCGTGATTTGAGTCTCCCCCGTGACGCTCGCCGCGCCGGGCGACCAACTGCCGTCGATCCAGGTAGTGCCGGCGTTGGTGCTGTACAGCACGCCGAAGCCCGAGGTGCCGCTCATCCCGTCGTGTCCGTCGCCGGCGAAAGGCGCGGTGTAGGTCGAGACCGCGAGGCCGTTCACGCCGTCTTGCACCGTCAACGAGGCCGACATCGTGCAGACGTTTCCCGGGCACGCGATGTTGTTCACTTGCGACTCGGCGACGGCGCCGCCGGTGGAATTCGTTGTGACGAAGCCCGTCCCATTGAGCGCGGCGCGCGCGTTCTCGGCGAGGAATACGACGGGGAGGATGAGTCCTAGGAGGTGAAAAGCGAAACAACGGACGCGAGGGAAATCCTCGGCCACCAAGGACATGGCGCTAGTATAAGCGCCTCGGCGCTTTAATCACGAAGAAAATTCGAAGAATCCTTTACTGGATTTTGACGAACTTTCCTGTAGATATCGCATGTACGAGCGCCTGTCAAGGGGTCTGTTAACAACGGCACTATTAGGGATTAGACTACGTCGATTTCTCGACGAGAACCCGCGGCGCAAGCTTGCTTGCGCCGCTGCCGCTCATGCCGTGCCAGGCCGCGCTTGCGCGGCCGAATCAGGCGTTTCCTAGGATGCGCCGTTCCAATACGCGCAGGCGCGCGATCAGCATCTTGCGGTCGAAAGGCTTGGTGAGGTAGTCGTCGGCGCCGCGGTCGAAGCCGGTGATCTGGTCCTCGACGTAGGAGCGGACGGTCAGCATGAGGATGGGCATCTCCTTGAGCCTCTCGTCGGAGCGGATGCGCCGCGTGAGCTCCAAGCCGTCCATCACCGGCATGTTCAAGTCCAGCACCGCCATGTCCGCGCCGCGGGTCAAAAGCAGGTCGAGCGCCTCCTGTCCGTTCTCGCCGGCGACGACCTCGTAGCCGGCCTCCTGCAGGATATCGCTCACCAGCTCCCGGAAGACCGGATCGTCTTCGGCCAGCAGGACCTTGCGCTTCATGCTTCCTCCCGAAAAGCGTAGCCGACCCCGTACACCGTGTGGATGCGCTCGCCCAACCGCCCCAGCTTCTTGCGCAG
Organism: Elusimicrobiota bacterium; assembly: GCA_026388115.1. GTDB lineage: Bacteria > Elusimicrobiota > Elusimicrobia > UBA1565 > JACRDR01 > JAPLKK01. Next base: position 16,512 of record JAPLKK010000021.1, read on the forward strand.
GGATTCGATGTGCTTGTCGACGGTGCCGGGCCGGATCGTCTCCGCCTCCTGCTTCCACACCGTGTCGACGATGAAGCGCCGCTCCATGGCGGTCCCCGGCCGCTCGAGGAACAGCGCCAGCAGCTCCATCTCCGTGCGCGTCAGGCGGGTCTCCGCCGTCCACTTCCCGTCCCTGCCTTTGAGCTGCAGCTCCCAGTTCGAGCGGTCGAGCTTGATGTCGCCGCTCTTGGAGCGCAGGACGTTCATCGCCGTGGCGAAGGAAGGCAAGAGCCGCCTCAGGTGCGCCCGGAGCTTCGCCTTCAGCACGCCGTCGTCGATGGTGTGCGCGAAGAAATCGTCCACGCCCGCCTCGAGCGTCTCGATGATGCGGTCGTTGGAGATATCCGGCGACGAGGTCAAGATCAGCGAGATGGCGGGCAGGCGCTCCTTGAGCCTTTTCAGCGCCGTCAGGGGCGTTTGCCCCAATGACGACCAGTCCACCAGCGCGATGCCCGCCTCGCGAGGGTCGGCGGTCGCGGCGAACACGTCGAGGTTCGGCGCGCGGTTGACCGTCCAGTTTTCGCGCCTAAACAGCGTCTCCCAGCGCAGGCACAAGACGGCGTTGCCGTTGATGATCCAGAGCGGACAGGCCATCAAATCCCTTCAAAAACCGTCGAAAGTCCCTGGCCGACGCCGACGCAGAGAGTGGCCAGCGCCCGGCCCGCTCCCCGCCGTTTGAGCTGATGGACCGCGGTGACGGCAAGGCGCGCGCCGCTCATGCCCAAGGGATGGCCTAGCGCAATAGCGCCGCCCTGAGCGTTGAGCTTCGCCGGGTCCCATGCGAGCTCGCGCGCGCACGCGAGGACCTGGGCGGCAAAAGCCTCGTTCAACTCCACCACATCGAAGTCTTTTGCATTAAGTTCAAGCCGCGCAAGCAGTTTTTTGGTCGAATAGACCGGCCCAAGACCCATGTACGACGGATCGACACCCGCCGAGGCGGACCCCCCCCATTTGGCCAGGGGCTCGACACCAAGCGCCTTGGCGCGCCGGGCCGTCATGAGCACCAGAGCGGCGGCGCCGTCGTTGAGCGATGAACTGTTGCCGGCCGTGACCGTACCGCCCTTGCGAAAAGCTGCTGCCAAAGCAGCCAATTTTTCAAGGCTCGTGTCCCCGCGCGGGCTCTCGTCCCGCATTACCGGAGCTACTGGTCCCTTTTTCTGCGGAACCATGACCGGGAGTATTTCATCTTTGAACGCCCCTTCCTGGGCGGCTGAGGCCCGGCGGTGCGATTCGAGCGCGAAAGCGTCCTGGTCTTCCCTGGATATTTTGTAGCGTTCCGCAACGTTTTCCGCTGTTTCTCCCATCTGCGAGAGCGGAAACATCTTGGCCAGTCGTGGATTGGGAAAGCGCCAGCCGAGCGCGGTGTCGTAAGCGGTCAGATTGCCAAAAGGGAATGCTTTGTCCGCTTTTGGCAGGGCCCATGGGGCGCGGCTCATGCTTTCGACCCCGCCCGCCACATACACCTCGCCTTCGCCCGCGATGATGGCGCGAGCCGCCGAGTTGACGGCCTCGAGCCCGGAAGCGCACAGGCGATTGAGGGTGCAGCCCGGGACGGACTGAGGCAGGCCGGCCAACAGCGCCGCCATGCGCGCCACGTTGCGGTTGTCCTCGCCCGCCTGGTTCGCGCAGCCGAAATAGACGTCGGCGATCTCCTCGGGGTCGGCTTTCGATTTCGCGACGGCGGCGCGGATGACCTCAGCGGCCAGGTCATCGGGGCGCAGCGGCGCGAGCAGGCCGCCCAAACGCCCGATCGGCGTGCGCACGGCGGACACGACAACGGGATCTCGATCGTTCAAGGTCATATCAGCTTACAGGATTTCCGATCTCGAAGCGCAAGCCGAAACCCCAATGGCTTTCGCGCTGTTGCTGGAACTGAAGATAGTACGGGTGGCCGGTGAAATACTCCACGAAAAGGCTGGCCGCCCCGATCCGCCTGGCATCGAACCATTTCAATCCCCCGCGGATATTATACGAAGGGTTCCACGCGACCCGCTCCTGGCTCTGCAGGTCCTGGGCCAGAAAAAGATGGTTGATGCCCCAAAAGCGCCGGCTCATCAGCTCGGCCCCGCACTGCAGCGCTCCTCGCCCGCCGAGGTTGATCTGGTTGAAGGCATAAGACCCGCCCCCGTAGACGCGAAGCCAGTCCGAAGGAGTGTAGGAGAGCATTCCTTTGAACGCGTCGTAGGCGCGCTTTTGAAGCGGCGGATTCACGCGGCCGATGAAGTCGTCGCCCAGATGCGAGCTGGTGTGCCAGTACGCCAGGCGCAGCACGCGGTTGTTCGGCTCCAGCACGATGTCCAGGGGTAGAGTGAAGCTGAAGTCCGTGACCTCGAGCGAGTTGCGCTCGGTGGAGAGGTTGAAGCGGCTCGTGACGCCGCCGCCCAGGTTCAGCTGGGCGTTCCAGCGGTCCGCCAGCCGCCACCGCGTGAGCCCCACGTAATCGCCGACGGTGATCTCGCCGAAGCGCGCCCCTCCCGGAGGGTAGATCATCCGCGCGCCGTAGCTCGGCTCGGTGGGGTCGGCGGCCAGCGGCGGATAGTACTCGCGCGCCGACGGAAAGGGCCTCTCGGGAACGATGCCGTTGGCGCGCGCCAGCCCCGGCAAAGCCAACATCACCGCCAAGTTAACAAAGGGGACAGACCCCCTTGCTAACTTGCCGAACAATCCGGCCCGCTTCATGCCGCGATCTCCCTCTCCCACTCGAACGGACCGCGCGGCCAGCCGAACCCGAGCCGCATCGCGATGTCGATGTCCGAGGGAGATCCTACGCGCTCCTCAGCCGCGAGCTTCGCTTCGTCGAGCACGGCTCCCACCACCGTCCGGACGACGTCGGCGGGCGCGAGCGGACGCTTGCCCAACCCGGGCACCAGCTCCTCCAGGTCCGGATTGATCGTGCCCGGCGGATTCTCGCCGTAGACATAGAAGCCGCAGGCGTTCTTGCGGCCGCGCCGTCCCCACGCGACAAGCTGCTCCTGGATCCTGCGCGGCGCCAGCCGCTCCGGTTTCCCGAGAGCTTCCCAGAGACCGCGCGCGGCGGCCAGATCCACCTCGAGGCCGATGCCGTCCATCAGCTCGAACGGCCCCATCCGCAGGCCGGCCTGGCGCAGCGCGCGGTCGATGTCGGCCGGCGTGCCTCGGCCCTCCTCCAGCAGCCGCATGCCCGAAAGATAGAAGGGCCGCGCCACGCGGTCGGCGATGAAGCCGGGCCGATCCCCGCACACCACCGGCGTCTTGCCGAGCGCGCGGACAAGGCGCACGGCGCGGCGGACGGCCTCGTCGGAGCCGTGCTCGGCCCGCACCACCTCCACCAGCGCCGTGACCTGCGCCGGCCTGAAGAAATGCATGCCGACCACCCGTTCGGGGAACTCGGTCGCGGCCGCGACGCGGCCGACGAGGAACGAAGACGTGCTCGTCGCCAGGAGCCTCGGCGGCTCGACCAGCCTGTCCAGCTGCGCGAAAAGCTCGCGTTTGACCCCCAGGTCTTCCACGATCGCCTCGATCACCGCGTCGCAGCGCGACAGCCGCGCCGGCGAATCGACCCTGCGCACCATCGAGAAGAGCTCGGGCCGCTCCAGGCGCTCCAGCCCGGATAGGATGCGGCGCTCCCCCGCGTCGAGCGCCTCGGGAGAGACGTCGTAGAGGGCGACTTCCACGCCCCCCTGCAAGCAGGCTTGGGCGATGCCCGCGCCCATGGTCCCGGCGCCTACGACGCCGATCAAATCCATCGTTGCCGTCACTTCGCCCTCGGCTTCCAATCCGCCCTCAACACCCCCCAGCATTCCTGGTCGATCCAGCGGTTGCCGAGCCGCTTATCGCCTTGCAGGCAGCCCTCGTAGCGGAACCCCAGCTTCTGCCCCACGCGCCGGGCGGCGCGGTTGGAAGGGTCGATGCGCGCGTACGTCCGGTGCAGCGCCAGCTTGCGGAAGGCGTACTCGAGCGCGAGCCGTCCGGCCTCGACGGCGTAGCCCTTGTCCTGCTCGCCCGCTCGGATCCAGACGGACAGCTGCGCCTTGAGCGTCTCGCGGACGATGGGGTCGAGGCTCAAGACGCCGACGAGGCGGTCGCCGCGCGCCTCGAAGACGGCGAACGTGGAGCTCGCGCCCGCTTCCCATTCCCCGGTCTTGGCCCTGACGAAACGCCGCATGTCCTCCAGCCCCAAGACGGCCTGCGCCCAGGCGAATCTCCGCCTGAGCTGCGCCGCCGAGGCCAGGACCGCCTCCAGCACCGCGGGCGCGTCGGCCTCGGTCAGGGGCCGCAGCACGACGCGCCGTCCGGCAAAAATGCGCTCGTTCAATTATTTTCCCCCCGGCGAGTCTCCTGCAGGAGCTGGGCGAAGCGCGAGCGCGCCATGACGACCTGCAGATGCGAGCCCTCGATGACGAGGCCCAGCCGCAGCCCCGCCTTCATGGCGCGAGCGCGAGCGCGGATTCGGCGATCCGGCTCGCGGCGTCCGAGAAGCGCATCGCCGCCCCGGCGCGCGCCGCGCGCTCTCCCATCGCCGCCAGCGCCCGCGGGTCGGCCAGGAGCTCATCGAGCGCCTCGGCCAGCCGGCCGGCCGGGTCGCCCGAGCCGTAGCTCACCATGCGGCCGAAGCCGCGGCCGGGGTCGCAGGCCTGCGGCGCCGCGAAGATCTCGCGCACCCCGTGATGGTCGCTCGCCAGCACCGGCACGCCCGCCCGCAGCGCCTCGACGACGGTGAGCCCGTAGCTGTCGTGCACCGAGGGCGATAGGAAGAGGTCGGCCAGCGTCAGGAAGGCCTGCTTCTCGGCGCCGGACACGTAGCCGGGGAAGAAGACGCGGAACCGCTCGAAGCGCGACGCCAGGCGCCTGAGCCGGCGCGCGTAGGAGGTGCCGCTCATGAAGGCGGCCTCGCCGCAGATGAAAAGGCACAGGTCCCGGGGACCGCGGCCCGCGCGCTCCAGCCTCGAAAGCGCGTCGAAGAGCAGGTGGATCCCTTTTTCGGGAGATAAGCGGCTCAGCGTCAGCAGGACCCGCGTGTCGGGACCCAGCTGGAAATGGCGCCGCAGCTCCTCGGCGCGCGCGCTTACGGCCGCGGCGTCGAACTCCTCGTCCCAGCTTCCCCACGGCACCACCATGGCGCGCGCATCGAGGGTCGCGCCGGAGCCGTTGAGCCCGCGGTAGCAGCGCCGCAGGGTCTCGACCATCGCCCGCGAGGGGACGACGAGCCGGCGCGAGTGCTTCACGGCCTGCCGCTGCTTCTCGAAGACGAGCTGGAGCACGTCAGGCACCGCCCAGCCGGCCCAGGGCCTGATCGTCTCGAAGGCGCCGGTCACCCGTTCCGGAGCGAGCCAGCCGCCGAAATACATCTTGTTGAAGTAATCGACGACATCGACGTGCCAGATCGAGACGATCGGATAGCCGAGGCGGGCCAACAGCCGGACATCGGGCCCTTCCGAGATATCGTTGACGACGACGCAGGCCCGCGCGCCGGAGGCCGCGCGCGCGCGCAGGAAATCGTTGGTCGCCGCCTCGAATCGCCGGCAAAAGCGCGCATAGCGCAGCTCCGAGAGATGGACCAGGTCGAAATCCTCGCCCGGGAGGCGGTGGTATTCGATGCCGGCAGCTGGATTTTCCGGCCCGGACCCGACGCAAGTCAGCTTGAAGCCGCCCGTACGCGCCCACGCGCGCGCGAGCTGCACGCCGACGGTCGCCCCGCCGCCCAAAGGCGTGCGGTCCATGGGGTAGCCCAAGTGGCTGGCGACAAAGATCAGTTCTGGCATGAGCAATCGGTGTCAGACCTCAACTTATGGAACTTGTCTGCAAATAAGTTCCATAAGTTGAGGTCTGACACCGGGATTCTACCTAAATTGCCATTCTCCCCGGTGACGCCGCTAAAACAGGGTGTAGATGAATGGCGCGACCGGCGAGGTCTCCGCGAGGAACAGCAGCAGAGCCAACAGCAGCACGATCACCACGATGGGGATCAGCCAGTAGCGCTTGCGGGCTTTCAGCAAGCCCCATATCTCACGGACGGTCTCGATGCGGCTCAAAACATCCTCTCGTAGCGCGCCGGGTCGGTCCGCGGCTCTTTCGGTTTCCAGTAGGTGGAAGCCTTCGCGTCCCAGCCTTCCTCCAGCAAGTCCCGGCCGAAGAGCCTCATGACGCAGCCGACGGGGGCGAAGACGGCATAATACATCACTGCCGTCAGAAGGAAAGTATTGACCCGGGCCAGAACCCTCGCCGCGGGCATCCAGGCCCGATAAGGCCAGAGGAAAAAAGCCGGATAAAGGGAAGTGAAGGCGACCGAGGCCGCGCAGGCGACGGCCCAACCCGGCAGGCGCGGCGAGTGCCTGGACGCCGCCACGGCCACGATGAGCGCCAGGATGACGCTGAGCCCGAGGCCGAAGTCCTTGAGCTCTTTCAGTCCAGGGCGAATTCTTTCATCCATTTCTTGTCTTCCGTTGACTTCGGCTGCTCCGTCTTGTCGAGCATGTGGGAGCCCAGGACCAGGTGGTCGATGCCGGTGCGCATGAAGCAGGCGTAAGCGTCCCGCGGCGTGCAGACGATCGGCTCGCCGCGCACGTTGAACGAGGTGTTCACGAGCACCGCGCAGCCGGTCTCGCGCTCGAACGCCTTGAGGAGATCGTATAAGGGGGCGCTGCCCTCGCGCGAGACGGTCTGAAGGCGCGCCGAGTAGTCGATGTGCGTCACGGCCGGGAGGTCCGAGCGGGGATTATTGAGACGCTCCAGGCCGAAGGCCTTGCGGGCCTCCGCCGGCTCCTCGATGCGCCGTTCGGGCCGGACCCGCGCGACCAGCAGCATGTACGGGCTTTCGGCCTCCAGGTCGAAGTAGTCGTGACACCTCTCGCGCAGGACCGACGGCGCGAAAGGCCGGAATCCCTCCCGGAACTTGATCTTCATGTTCATGCGCGCCTGCATCGTCTTGTCGCGCGGGTCGCCGAGGATGCTGCGCGCACCCAGGGCGCGCGGGCCGAACTCCATGCGGCCCTGGAACCAGCCGATCACCTTGCCCTGGGCCAGAAGCTTTGCGGTCTCCTCGCACACCTTGGAGGGTTCCAGCCGCCGGTGCGGGATCTTGCGCTCGGACAGGAACTCAGCGATCTGCTCGTCCGAGAAGGCCGGGCCCAACAGCGAGCCCTGCTGGGCGTCGTGGACGCCGTCAGCTTCGCGCGGCTTGCCGAGCGCGCCGTGCCATACCATCGCGGCCGCGCCCACGGCGCCGCCGGCGTCGCCAGCCGCCGGCTGTATCCAGATGCGGTCGCAGATCTTTTCACGCAGGATGCGCCCGTTGCCCACGCAGTTGAGCGCGACGCCGCCGGCGAGGCAAAGGTCCCGCATGCCCGTCTCGCGGACCACGTGGCGCGCCATGCGCGTCATCACCTCTTCGCAGACCATCTGGACCGAGGCGGCGAGGTCCATGTCGCGCTGGGTCAGTTTGGTCTCCGGCTCGCGAGGCGGGCCGCCGAAGAGCTCATGGAACGCCTCGCTCGTCATCGTCAAGCCCGCGCAGTAGTTGAAGTACTTCTTGGCGAGGCGGAAGGAGCCGTCCTCCTTCAAGTCGATCAGTTCGCGGCAGATGAGGTCGGCGTAGCGCGGCTCGCCGTAGGGCGCCAAGCCCATGACCTTGTACTCACCCGAGTTCACCTTGAAGCCGGTGTAATAGGTGAACGCCGAGTAGAGCATTCCCAGCGAGTGGGGGAAGCGCAGCTCAGCCTTGAGGTCGATCTGGTTGCCCCGGCCGACGCCCCAGCTCGCCGTCGCCCACTCGCCGACGCCGTCCATCGTCAGGATCGCGGCTTCCTTGAAAGGCGAGGGGAAGAAAGCCGAGGCCGCGTGAGCCTCGTGATGCTCCACGAAGCGCAGCGGGCCCTGGTAGCCGCCCAGCTCCTCGCGGATCGTCTCCCTCATCCAGAGCTTCTTCTTCAGCCATACCGGCAATGCCATCGAGAAGGAGCGGAAGCCGAACGGCGCGTAAGCGACGGCGGTCTCTAGGATGCGGTCGAACTTGACGAGCGGCTTCTCGTAGTAGGCCACGCAGTCGACGTCGGCGAGCGTCAGGCCGGCATCTTTCAAGCAGTAGGCGGCCGCGTTCTTGGGGAATCCGGAGTCGTGCTTCTTGCGGCTGAAGCGCTCCTCTTGAGCCGCCGCCACGAGGCGCCCGTCGCGCAGCAGGCAGGCCGCGCTGTCGTGATAATAGGCGGAAAGACCGAGGATATTCATAGACGATCGGGCCAGGCACTAGTATGCCTGTCCCGGCCGGAATCCGCAAGAACCGGCGGCGCTGCCTCGTCTCCGGAGGTCACGAAGCCGTCAGGATAAATGTTGTATATAAGAAGTCCGGTCGAAGCCGATCGTCCCGGAGGCCCCCATGCTCGCACGTTCCACCAAGATCGTCTTGTGCGCCGGCGCCCGCACGCCCATCGGACACATCTCCCGCTCGCTTTCCGATTTCCAGCCCGACGCCCTCATGACCGACGCGACCTTGGCCGCGCTCGAGAAAGCCAAGGTGGGCAAGGGCGACGTGGACGGCCTCATCGTCGGCTGGGTCGCGCAAAGCGTCAACGCGCCCAACCTCGCCCGCGTCGCCGCGCTGAAGGCCGGTTTGCCCGAGCGCACGCAGGCCGTCACGGTGCAGAATAATTGCATCTCCTCCATCGAGTCCATCGCGGCCGCGGCCCGCTTCATCCTGGCCGGCGACGGCGAGCTCTATGTGGCCGGCGGCGCCGAGTGCATGTCGCGCATGCCCTACGTCATCGCGGGCAGCCGCGCGCAGAAGGAGCTGCGCTCGCTCGACACCGTCAAGGCCAAGTGGGGCGGCCTGCTCGAAAGCGGCAATCTTGAGGTCTTCGACGCGCTGGAAAGAGGGCTGACCGACCCCGTCAAGAACATCAACATGGCGGCCACCGCCGAGGTGTGCGCGCAGATGTACGGCGTGACGCGAGAGGCGCAGGACGCCTACGCGCACGAGAGCTTCAAGCGCGCGCTCGAGGGCTGGAAGCGAGGCTTCTACGCCTCGCACGTAGCGCCGGTCCAGCGCAACGGCCAGGTGGTGCTCGACAAGGACGAGTATCCGCACCTGCGGGAAGACCTGGTCGCCAAGCCGCAGCATCTCGCCAAGGCCCCGGCGCTGTTCGACAACTCCGCCTATTCGATCAAGGATTTCTACCGCGACAACGCGCAGTTCATGGACGGCGCGGCCTATCAGGAGGGCAAGTCGAAGGGCACGGTGACGCTCTTCAACTCCTGCGGCCGCTCCGACGGCGCCGGCGCCGTGGTCGTGGCCTCCGAGGCGCGCGCGAAGGCGCTGGGCCTGGAGATCCTGGCCGAGCTCAAGGGGTGGGGATTCTTCGGCAACAACCCGGCGCACATGGGCGTCTCGCCCGCGCTGGCCGCGCCGGTCGCGCTCAAGAACGCCGGGATCTCCTTCGACCAGCTCGACCAGATCGAGCTGCACGAGCCCTTCGCCGCCACGGTGCTGTCCCTCTTCAAGCTCGGCAAGGACAAGTTCGGCCACGACTGGGACGACAAGTACAAGGCCGGCAAGCTCAACCCGAACGGCGGCTCGATCGCCATCGGCCACCCGCTCGGCGCGACGGGGCTCCGTTTGATGCTCAACCTGCTGTACGCCCTGCGCGAGAACAAGGGCCGCTACGGCATGATCGCGGCCTGCGCGGGCGGCGGGATGGGCGGCGCGATGGTCGTCGAGCGCGCCGGCTAGCCGCCTCCGCTGCGCCGCCCCTTCGATGGCTCCTAAGCCGCTGAAGAAAGCCTTCGAGACGGCCCTGGATCAGGGCGCGCCCGCCGCTTCTTTCAGGCTTCCGGAGAACGCGTGCCTCGCGATCGCCTTCGTTTGGGCGGCGGCGCTGCTCTACGGCCGCCGCGACCTGCCGGAACAGCTCGCCACCGTCGTCCGGATGATACCGCCGGCATGGGAGCGATGGACATTCGTCCATCCCGGCGAACATCTAGCCGACCTCGTTTGCGCGGGTCTGTTGTTCGGCGCGGCATGGCTCGCCGGGCGACCGATATTCCGGGCGTTCCGCCTCGACGGGGTCGGCCGCGGCGAGGAGCTGGTCTTCAGCCTCGGCCTGGGATCGGGCTTCTTGTCCTTGCTGGGGCTCTGCTTGGGGCTGTTCGGATTCTTCGGCCCCGCGCAGCTCCGCTGGGCCCTTGGCCTGCTCGGCCTCGCGGCCGGGGCGCTCAATCTAAGGCTGCCCGCCGGCAAGCCGCGCCCCTCCCCCGCCGGCCCGGCGCAGGGTTCGCGGCCGGTGATCGTCGCGTGCGCGCTCCTGTTGGCGGGCCTCGTCGCGATCGACTTTCTGGCGGCGATGTTCCCCCTCGTCTATTACGACTCGCTGGTCTATCATTTCGCCCTTCCCAAGCTGTATCTGCTGAGCCATCGGATGATCCCGACGCCCCTCAACGTGTACGCGGGCGTCCCGATGAACACGGAGATGCTGTACGCCTTCGGCATGGCCGTCGGCGGAGAAGGCGCGGCGAGGCTGGTGCCGTGGGGCATCGGCTTGACGACGCTATCCGCCGTCATCCTCCTCGCTCGCCGCTACGCGAACCTCGAAGGCGCGATGCTGGCGGGAGTCCTGCTGCTCTCGTGCCCCATGTTCACGGAGCAGCCCTGGCAAGGGCTCGTCGAGGTGAACTGGGTGATGTTCGGTCTGCTGGCGATCTACGGCCTGTTGGCCGGTTCGCATGAGGAGACCGGGGCGACGCCCGCGGGAGTGCTCCTTGCCGGCACGTTCTGCGGATTGGCGATCGGGGTCAAGTACAACGCGGTTTCCCTGCCGATCATCTTGGCGGCGCTGCTCGTGATCCAAAAGATCGAACGGGGCGAAAGGGGTCGCCGGATGTTTCGCGACGCTCTCGTCCTCGTCGGCGTCTCCCTCGCGCTCGCCGCGCCCTGGATCGTCCGGAACGTCTGGTTCTACCGCAACCCCGTGTTCCCCTTCTTCGACGAGCTGTTCGCCGGCGCCCCGCGCGGAGTCGATTGGCGCTCGCTCCTGGCCGACGCGCATCGCCGCGACTTGACGACCATGTTCACGACCCTTTCGGGATTGCGGGATTACTTCACGAACCTATGGTCCGGCTGGGAGAACTACAACGCGATCGGCGTCGCGCTCGTGCTCATGCTGCCCTGGCTGTTTCTGACCCGTTGGGCCCGTCGCCCCTACCGGCTTCTTCTCGCCGCGCTCGGCATGGCCTGGGTCACCTGGGGCCTTTCTTCGCGGATGCCGCGGTTCTTCCTGTTCGCCGTCCCCTGGTTCTCGATCCTTGCCGCCGGAGTCCTGACCTCGACCCATATGTCGGCAAGAGCGAAGAGGTTCTTGCGCGTCGCGATCCTCCTCGGCTGCTGCGTCGACACCGTCTCCATCCTCAACGATTGGTACGTGATGGGAGGCTGGCAGGTGGTCTTCGGCATGCGGCGCAAGAGCGTCTATCTGGAGGGCAGCGAGCCGTTCTATCCCTCGCCCTACTATCCCGCCATGACCTTCATCAACGAAAAGCTGCCGCCGGACGCGAAGATCCTCTTCGTGTGGGAGTCCCGCGGCTACTATTGCGAGCGGCCTTTCGTGGCCGCTTCCCCCCATGCCCCGGAACCGATCGCCCGGTTCGTCGCGCAGTCGCGCGACGGCGAAGACCTGCTGGGGCGGCTGCGCGGAGCGGGGATCACGCACGTCTTCTTCAACTACTGGGAAGGCGATAGGAAACAACGCACGCCCCTGTTCCCCGACCCCCGCGACCTGGCGGTGTTCCAGTCGTTCTCCTCGAAGCATCTTCGCAGGGTGTACGACCAGCAGTGGCCGCTCCCGGAGCCGGGGACCAACCCCCGCTGGCTTCAGGTGTACGCGATCGAGTGATGATTCAGCGGCACTTGGGGCCGCTGCCGATGCCGAAGAAGTGAGTGCCGGTCGTCTGCAGGCCCGCGCGATGCGCGGCGATCAGGTTCAAGATCGGGTCTTGCCCGTTCAGGAAGAAGTGCAGCAGCTTCTTTCCGCCCTTCTTCTTGGGAGGGCTGAGCACGAGCTCGAGCGTGAACTCGGTCCGCAGCTCGCACTCGGTGCAGCTCGTCTCGCTCAGCAGCCACTTCTCCTCTTCCTCGTCGATCTCGGCCCACCCCATGCTGACCAGCATGTTCACCCCGAAGTCGGTCATCTCCCGCGGCGGGCCGCACTCCTCGCCGGTCGATATCGTGTCCTTGCCCAATAAGCGCAGCGGCGGCTTGCCCTTTCCGTCCACGTTCTTCTTCAGCGCCAACAGCTCCATGCGTTTGACCTCGAAGCGGTCTTGGAGCTTGACCGGAAGGGTCGCGCGGTTGACGGCGATGAACTCCGGGACGCGCTCGGGCGGCAGGTCCGCGGTCTGCGTCTTGAGGAAGTACTCGACCAGCTTCACGGTGCCCGTCGAGGCCTTCGGAGGCTCGGCGGCCCCGACCCGGGGCCCGGCAACCCCGACCCGGGGCTCGGCGGCGAAGGCGCTCAGCGCCAAGACGAGCGCGAAGGAAGCGGCCACCTGCTGAGTATAACAGCCGTTCCGGCGAGCGTCTATGCCCGGACGTCAGGGGACATCGACCTGGATCGGCCGGCCGTTGAGGCCCTCCACGCCGCCCACCCGGTACCATTCCACCAGGGAGCGCGGCGTGCGCCGCGAGGGGTCGGCCGCTCCGATCTCGTAGACGAGCGCCCAGCGATGCTCCGGCGGAGCGATGTCGGCGTACGCGACGCGCGCGTAGCGGTCGAGGAACTGGTCGAGGACCTGCACCTGATCGGCGGGCATCGGCTGATCCGGCTTGCGCGTCCACACCCAGGCCATGTTCGCCAGCAGATGGGTGATGCCGTTCTCCTGGAACCGGGCCGACAGATCTTGGGCTGAGCGGCTTCTCTTGACCCAATGCGCCAGCAGGTCCTCATCGAGCGCGGTCGACGCGAGCGAGGGCCGCCTCAGGTACGCCGTGCGCCCTCCGCTCAAGACCAGCACGCGCGAGCCCGGCGGGGCGTGCTCGTTGATCCATTCGACGGCGTTGAAGTCGCTCGCGACGTTCACCGGACGCGTCTGGCGCAGGTAATCCTCCTTCGACACCCCGCCGAGAAGGTACGTCATGCTCCCGGTCTCGTTCATCATCTGGACGAACCCCGCCGCCGCGTCGAAGGAGAGCCCCGCCAGCAGCGCGGCGAGCAGGACCGAAGCCCGGCCGGCGTAATTCGCCGCCGCCGCCCCGACGAAGACACTGAGGAGGCAAAGGCCCGGAAGGAAGAACCGCGGCCAGCCGGAGACGGGCCACCAGCAGAGCCACAGGCCGAGGATCGTCCTCATCCAGAGCTTGCTCTCCGCCGCCGTCCACGGTGATGAACCAGGGATGCAGCAGCGTCCGCAGGAGGGCGTCTCCGTGCCCGAGGATGGCCCTCCAATCCCTCCCCCCGCCGGCGTCGGTGCTCAAGCTCCGCCACGGCGCGACGAACTCGGCGCCGCGGGCGAAGATCTCATGGAAAAAGGGATAGATGGGGTCGCGATAAAAGACGATGTTCTTCAGGACGAAAGGCGCGATCAGCGCGGCGGCGATCGCGCCGTAGCGGCCGACGTTCCGCTTGCTCTCGCCGACCGACAAGAGGGCGAGCGTGGTCACGGGCAGCAGCACCCAATTGGTGTACTTCACCCCCATCGCCGCGCCGCATAGGATCGCCGACAAGGTGAGCAGGGAAGCCTTGTCGGCCTCTTCGGGTTTGCGCGCCAAGTGCAGCGCCAAGGCCTGGACGGCCAGGAGCGCGAAGAAGGCGGAGCCGACGTCGACGGCCGTCTTGACCACGTTGTAGATCATCACCGGCGTCGCGAGGAAGGCGACGCAGGCGGCCCAGCCCGCAAGGGGGCGGCGGGAGCGCAGCCCGATGCCGATCAGCGCCGACGACGCGCCCAGGCAGCAGGCCCAATGGAGGAGCTTGGCCGATATCTCGTCGGAGAAGAACAGCATGAACGCGTACGCCCCCTCCATCAGCATCGGGAAGCCCGAGAACATGTTGTTCGCCGTGGCGAAGAGGCCGCCATGCAAGCGATAGGCCTGCGGCAGCGCCAGGTGGTAGACCAGCGCGTCGAAGAAGATCTCCGGCGCGAGGGCGTAGAACAAGTCCAGCAGCAGCATCAGCGCGGCCACGACCGCAAGGATCCTACACGCGGCGCCGCCGAACGGCCGGACCTCGGCGGCCCCGACCCGGGGC
>JAPLKK010000022.1 GCA_026388115.1 Elusimicrobiota bacterium
AACGGGGGTGCTAGTCACTGTCAATTGGCTGAGACTTGGCGCATTGGAGTAGACCGGACTCGCGCCCACCCCGTTGGAGACCAGGACACTGCCGGCGGCGACGTCCGCGACGGTCCCGACTGGGTTGCCGCCGCTGCCGACCAGAATCGCGCCCACCGCGGGGGTCGCGATGCCCGTTCCGCCGTTGCCGGAGGCCACGGTGCCGGTCACGTTGGCCGCGTTGCCTGCGATATTGCCGCTTACCTGGGCGCCGGGCAAGTTGCCCGTGATGTTGGCGGCGTTGCCGGAAATGTTGCCAGTCACTTTTGAGCCAGCTAGCGCGGTGAGCCACGATGGGTCAGCGTAACTCCCACTCGTATAGACCCCGTTAGTTACCGTCGCCGCGTTCCCGATCGTGTTGCCTGTTCCGCCGTTGCCGACGGGCAATGTTCCGGTGATGGCCGCAGACTGTCCAAGGTTCAACGCTCCCACCGTCGGCACGCCCGAAGCGCCTGCCTGGAAAACCTGATACTGGGTTCCGGCCCCCGTCGCCCCGACGGCGCTGGCAGCATTGCCGTATAGCATGCCGTTGGTGGTCAATGTGTTGGCGCCCGTTCCGCCGTTGCCGGCGGGCAATATTCCGGTGATGGCCGCAGACTGTCCAAGGTTCAACGCCGCTACCGTCGGCACACCCGAAGCGCCCGCCTGGAAGACCTGATACTGGGTCCCGGCCCCCGTCGCCCCTATGGCGCTGGTGGCATTGCCGTATAGCATGCCGTTGGTGGTGAATGTGCCGGCGCCCGTGCCGCCGTTGCCGACCGTCAGGTCGGTCGTGAGCGTGAGGCTGTTGGCGCTGAGACCCTCGGCCGTCGTCACCGTCGTGCCGTTGTCGGATAGAGATGAGTCGCCGAGGGTGCTGGAGGTGGCGAACTTCGGGAGCTTGTTCGTGGTGCCGGAGCCGGTGATGCCGCCGCCGGAGCTGCAGGCGCCGGGCGCCCAGGCGGAGCCGCCATAGACGAGGCAGTTGTTCGCGCCGGCTCCGCTCGCCGCGAGCTTGGAAACAAGCAGCGTTGCGTTCAGGACGGCCGAGTTCGTCACGGCGTCGGCCGCCAGTTTCGCGGTCTGCACCGCCGCGTTGAGGAGTTCGGAGGCCGCCACCGCGTCCGGCGCGATCGCCCGCGTGTCGACCGCCGAAGTAAGGATCTTCGCGTTGGTGATGGCGTCGGTCGCCACCTTCGCGGTCTGGATCGCGCTGTTGCTGATCGTGAGGGCGGGGAAGGTCGTGGCGGCATCGCCGGTGAACACGCCGGCATTGACCATCTTCACGGCGGTGATCGCATTATTGCTGATGGTGAGCGTCGGGAAGGTGGTCACCGCGTCCCCGGTGAAGATCCCCGAGTTGACGAGCTTCGCGGCCGTCACGTTCGCGTTGAGGATCGCCGAGGTCGTCACGGCGTCCGCGGCCAGCTTGGCGGTCTGGATCGCGCCGCCGCTGATGGTGAGCGCGGGGAAGGTGGTCGCCGCGTCCCCGGTGAAGACGCCGGCGTTGACGAGCTTGGGCGCGGTCACGTTCGCGTTGAGGATCGCCGACGTCGTCACGGCGTTGGAGCCGTCGCCGACGAAGTAGTTCGCCGTCGCCGTCCCGTTGACGTCCAATTCGGTGGTCGGGGTCTTGTTGACGCCGATCTTTGCCGTGTCCACGATCAGATTGCTCGTGACGTGGACGCCATCGCTCAGCGGCGTGACCGAGGTGATGCTCAGGGCGTATGGCACGGCGAGGAGCCGCTCGCGAGGCTGGAGCGTGTTGGCGTCGATCTTGACCTCGACGTACGGGGTGATGGCCCCCCAGTTGATGGAGGACAGCGAAGCGGCGGTGCCGGTGGGGCCGGGAACACCCAGGGGATAACGGAAAAGGCCTCCGCTGACGTAGACGACGGTCGAGCCTGAGGTCCAGTACAGGGACCCGCCCACCGGGGCGTCGAAGATGCTGAAGTTGAAGGTGGCGGTGCCGGTGTAGATCGCGCCGGAACGCCGCAGCGTGCCCTGGTACACGAACTGCTGAGGCGTCGAAGACGCGGCGTGAGCCGGCGCGACGAACGCGAGCAGGAACGCGAATCGGATGAGGCGTTTCATCGTATTTCCTCCCGGTCACCGTCGAGCAGGCCGAGCAGGGTCTCCACGCGGGTCAGCAGCTCCTCCGGATCGATCGGCTTGGTCAGATAGAGGTCGGCCTGCGCCTCGTTCAAGCCGCGCATCTGCTCGGTCGGCAAAGAGCGGACCGTCAGCAGCACCAGGGGAAGCGCGGCGAGGCGGGCGTCCTTGCGGATGCGGCGGCACAACGAGATGCCGTCTTCCCCGGGCAGGTTCCAATCCACCACGGCCACATCGGGACGCGGGCCTTGCGCCAGACGCTCCCAGGCCTCCTCCGCGCTCCCGGCGACCTCCACCGCGAAGCCGCCCGGCTCCAGGATGCGGCGGACGATGGACTGGAAATCCGGCTCATCTTCCACGACCAGGACTCGTCTCATGCCGCACCTCCACCATTGCCGCAAGGCAGCGTGAAGCGAAAGCTCGCGCCCGAGCCCGCTCGCTCGTCCGCGAGCCCGATGCGCCCGCCGTGCGCCTCGACGATCTCCTTGGAGATCGCGAGGCCGAGGCCCGTTCCCTTCGGCCCGCGGGCCGCGGCGCGCGCGTTCGGCCCTTGCACGAATCTCCTGAACAGCCGCTCCCGCAGCTCGGCGGGGATGCCCGGGCCGCTGTCGGTGACGGTGCACGCCACCTCGGCGGCGGAGGGTTCGAGGCGGATCTCGACCGTCCCGCCGCGCGGCGTGAACTTGAGGGCGTTGGAGACCAGATTGAACAGGACCTGCCGCACGCGGTCCGGGTCGGCCGACACCACCGGGACCGCCGCGGCGGGCGCGGGCGTCAAAAGGCGGATCCCCGCCTCTTCGGCCATCGGCGCGAACGAATGCACGACCTCCTCGATGATCGCCGGCAGCGCCACGGGCGCCCGCTGCAAGGCGAACTCGGCGCGCTCGATCTTCGCGATGTCGAGCAGGTCGCCGATGAAGCGCGACAGGCGCGCTGTCTGCGCCCGGATGCTCTTGAGGTCTTTCTCGAAGGGGTGCGCGCCGCCCGCCCGTCTCGCCTCGTAGAGCATCAGCGCCAGGTAGGACTCGATCGCGGCGAGCGGGCTCTTGAGCTCATGGGTCACCGCGGCGACGAAGTCGCGCTTCATCCGGTCGAGCTCCTGGAGCTGGCCGGCCATGGCGTTGAAGCGCAGCGCGAGCCGGCCGAGCTCGTCTTTGCGGGTCACCGGGATGCGCGTCTCGAGCCGGCCGCTCCCGATGGCGCCGGCCGCGCCTTCCAATTGAGCGATGGGGCGCGAGAAAGTCTCCGCGAGCTTCCAGCCCACGGCCAGCCCCGCGAGCAGCATCACGAAGGCGATCTCCGAGATCCGGATCGCCGTGGCGCGCAAGTCCTCCGCGATCCGGCGCGCGACGCGCGTCGCATCGTAGGCCACGACCGCCGTGCCGGCGCCGTTGGGCAGGCGCACCGGCTGCCTCCAGGTCCAGGCGTCGCGCGGGTCGCCGGCGGGGAGGACGCCCTCCGGGCCGCCGAGCCCCGGGTCGGGGCCCCCAAGCCCCGGGTCGGGGCCGCCGATGAGCCGGCTGTCGGTGTGCGCGAACACGCGGCCGTCCACGACGACGTAGGCGAGGCGGAGCGCGGGGTCCTCCTTGGGAAGCTCGCGCACGTAATGGATCGCGAGGAGATCGTTGTCGCCGACGACCGCCTCCTCCGCCACCTGCGCCAGCGCGCGCGCCATCGTCTCGGCGCGGGCCAGCGCCCCGGCGTGGAGCAGCCGGCGCTCCGTCAGCCACAGCAGGGCCGACATGCCGATCAGCGCTCCCGCGACCGCCAGCGAGATCGCCAGGCCGAGCCGCAGGCGCAGGCTCATCGCTTCCCTCCCTCGGCCTCGCGCTTGGCCCGCTCGAGCGCCTTGCGCGCCTTGGCGTGGCTCGAGTCGAGCTTCAGGCACTGCTCCCACGCCGCGATCGCGTTCGGGAGATCCCCTGCCGAATAGGCTCGGATCCCCTTCAGATAGAGTTCTCCGGTGTCGGGCGGGG
The DNA here is from genome assembly GCA_026388115.1 of Elusimicrobiota bacterium. Taxonomy (GTDB): domain Bacteria; phylum Elusimicrobiota; class Elusimicrobia; order UBA1565; family JACRDR01; genus JAPLKK01. Next base: position 4,107 of record JAPLKK010000022.1, read on the forward strand.
GGGCCAGGGAAGGCTGGGCGGGCTTCAACCAGTCGAGGTCGACGTGGACCGTCTGCTTCAGCTTCAAGCGGCGGACTCTCCCGGCCGGTGCCGCCTCCGGCTCGCCCCCTTCTTCGGCGATAGTCGTGGGCGGGTTCGGCGCGGAATGGCGCTGCCGCGCCGGCCGGTGCTTGCGCGTCGGGGGCGGCGGGGGCGGGGTATCATCTTCTTCCGGCGGAGGCGCCATCAGCTCCGGCGGACGATCAGCGACCTCCGGCGCCTCGGATGCCGTTCCCCGGCTGAGCCGGCGCGACTCTCCCATCGAATGTTCCGCGGCGTTGATCTCGACCATGAGATACTCGCGCTCCCGCTTCGCGCGCGCCTGCTCGACGCGCAGCAGTTTCTCTCCCGCCTCGCGGAGCCTCTCGCGAGCGTCCGGGTAGTTCGGATCGATCAGGAGGGCGTCCATGAAGTTCTCCATCGCCAGCTTAAACTCCTTCGTCTTCATCGCCTGGAGCCCGGAGTGATAAAATCGCTCGGAGGTGAGGCTTCTCCCCGCGGCCGGCTGCGCCGCCAGGCAACCCAAGAGGATCCAGCCGGGGAGGATCATCGGCTCTGGGTCTCCATGAGGTCGCGCACGTAGCGCAGCTTCGAGCGGGCCTCGGGGTTGAGCGGATCGACCACGAGCGCCTCGTTGAATTCGAGCGCGGCCTCGTAAAGCCGGCGCTTCTCTATGAGGTGGTTGCCGCGATTGATGTGGATCTGGGCCGTCGCCTCCGCCGTCTCGCGGACGGGCAAGGACGCCCCCATCGGCTCGCCGAAGCGTGTCGAGACCGCGATCCGGTGGGTGAGGCCGAAGCCGGCGAACTGTCCTACGGCGTAGTCGATGCGCACGAACTTCAGGTTGATCCCGGCGCCGAAGCGGAAACCGGCGCCCAGATCGCTGTCGGAAGTCCAGCCCAGCCGGACCGCGAGCACGCGGCGCGTGACGTACTCGACCCCTCCTCCCAGCGTCACCGCCCCGAACGCGGGCTTGCGCGCCTCCGCCACCAACGACAAGGGATCGTTGAGCACGGGCGTCGTCCAGCTCGCTCCAAGCCGCTCTTCCGTCGGCGCGGGGTCGCGCTCCTGGTCGAAACGGAGGCCTTTCCCGATGCCCTGAAAGGACAGGCCGATGCCGAGGGCGGATTCCCCGAACGCGAGGCGCTCGAGGAACCCCGCCTCCATGAGCTGCGAGGAGGCGGTGACGGGCCCGAGACTCTCGCGCACGTACTGGGCCCCGACGCCCGTGAAAAGTCCGAAGCGCACGTCCTCGGGTCCGAAGAGCCGGACGCCGTAGGCACCCTGGAGGCGAACATCTCCGGCATGCACGTTGTCCGCCGGAGCGCCGCTGTTGTCGTAGCCCGGGATCGGGTCGATGATCAGCCAAGTCCCGGAAAGCGCCGCGGCTCCCCACTTGCCGAACGGACGCCCGTAGGCGGCATGGTGCATCTGGATCCCGTCGAACCAGCGGTTGTAGGCGAAGGCGGCCTCCGGATAGCGCAGCAGGGCAAGGGAGGCCGGGTTGAGATCGAGGGCGGAGAGAAGGTCGTCGCCGAGAGCCACGCCGGCATCGCCCATGCTGGCCGCGCGAGGGCTGAGCACGATATGGGTGAAATCCATGCTGGTGTGCCCGGGGGCCGCGGCGGCGGGACCGGCCAGAAGCACGGTGAGGAGCAGCGCCCTCATTTGATCACCACCAGCTTCCCATGCTTCTCATTGGAGCCCGAGATCACCTCCCATAGGTACACGCCGCTGGCCACCGTCTCTCCGGCCGAATTCTTCACGTCCCAAGTCTGGGGATTGGCGTTGATATCGAGGTGGCGGACCCGTTGGCCCGAGATCGTGTAGATGTCGATCGAACCTTGCTGGGGAAGGTTCGAGAAACGGATCCCGGTCGCCCAGGAGCCGTAGCGATTCACGTCTCCCGCGTTCGGCCTGAACGGGACCGGGAAGGCGTAGACCTCGGACACGTCGGTGTCCAGGGCGCCCATGACCGCGTAGATGGAGAAATGATTGGTGACGAGCCTGACCGCGTCCGTGTCGACGATCGAGGCGGGCTGGCGGACCCAGAGCTGAAGGCCTTCGTCCAGCCGCCAGAAGGCGAGCGTCTTGCAGCGCGTGCCGGAGGCGGAGCCGCCCGAGCCCAAGTCGACGCACAGATTGCCCTTCGGGATCGAGAGGGTCGCGGGCGCCGCCAGGACCACCGGGTTCGCTTCCCCGCCGGGGAGGAAGGGGTCGATCTCGACGATCTTGAGGGGCTGGCGCCCGGCTTGCTGGCTCGTGGCTTTCGTGTTGGCGCTCTGGATGTCCGGACTGATGACGCCGGTGGTCATCGTCACGAAATACGGAGCAGGATAGGCGCCGGAGGAGATGTTCAGCTGGATCGAGCTCTCGCCGTCGGCGGTCACGACGTTGGGGGCGCTTTGGTCTCGCGGCGTGACGAAGGTGATGGCAATCACCCCGGCCGATGAGATCTGCAGTCCGTTGGCGTCCACGGCTGAGCTGGTCACGAGCACGCCATAGGTCTGGCCCATGCCCCAGCTCATCCCTATAGGCGGGAAGATCGTGAGGACTTGGCAGCTCGAGCAGTAGACCGGGAAGAAAGCGGAGGCGGAGGCGGAGGACGCCACGAGGTTCCCGCTGCTGTCGATCGTCTTGAGGACCTTGACGTCGGGCGTCGTCATGGCGTTGCTGAATTGGAGCTGGACCGGGGACGCCGCGGTCAGCGCGTAGACGACCCCGCTCGGCGAGCGGCTGCCCAGCGAGCTCACGGTGGGAGAGAGCGTGAAGGAGGGCAGCTCGGAGAGGTAGCCGATGAGGACGTAGTCCCCGGGGGTGGAGGCGATCGTGGAGGTGGAGGGGGCTGGGCCGCTGCCGGCGGCTTCGCCGATGGATTGATCGACGACGTCGGTGCCTCCGCTGATCTCCATCCCGCCCGCCCCTACGGCCGAGCGGATGATCTCGTTGAAGCCCGAGGAGGGGCCCGCCAAGGCTAGGACCGGAATAGCCGCAACGATGAGCAGGCTACGGAGGACGGCTGATGGTATCCCGGACATGCCCCAATAAGGTTATGCGGAAAAGGGGCCGATTCAATGAACGAATTATGAACAAGATATATACAGAGATGGTTCGAGAACGCCTTAGTCGCGCGTGGAAGGGCGCACGCGATAGCCGAGGCCCCAGACCGTCGTAACCTGGGCGCCGGCGGCACCCAGCTTGCGGCGCAACCGTGCCATCAACTGGGCCAGCGTCGACAGATGGCGCCGGTCCGGGTCATCGGGCCACAAGGACCTGAGGAACTCCTCGCGCGTCACCAGGGTGCCCGGCCGCGCCAGGAGGTCTCTGAGGATCCGGAACTCGAGAGGGCTGAGCTTCACCTCGCGGGCCCCGCCGCTCCCTCGACCCCTGCTCTCGACCATGCACCGATGGCCTGCCAAGTCCAAGCGCAGCGCGCCGTCGGCCGCCCGCAGTTCGGTCGGTCCAGGGCCCCTCCGCCGCCGCTCCAGCGCCACCAAGAGGGCGCGTACGCGGCTGGCCAGGACGCGCGGATCGAGCGATTTCGCCGCGAAATCGGCGGCGCCCAGCCGCAGGCCCTCGATCATGTCCCTGGGGCGGGTGAAGATCCCGGAGACCGCGACGAGGACCAAAGGCCCCGGGCCCCGGGCCTCGCGGACCGCCCGGAGCAGGCTCCACGGCTCGTCGGCCGCCAAGTCCAGGTCCACGATCGCCGCGGCCGCGCGCCGCGCGCGCAGCTCCGATAGAAGGGCGAGGATGGAGGTGCGGATCGTCGCGGAAAGGGTCAGGGCGCCGAGCTCTCGGGCCACGGCGTCGGAAAACGGGGCGTCGCCGCTGGCGACGATGACCTCAGGCGCCGCGGGCGGACGCCCCTCCTCGCTCATGGCAGGTCCGCGACAAGGGCGGTGACGTTGTCCTGGCCGCCGGCCGCGTTCGCTTCCTCGATCAGCTTGCGGCAGGCCCCTTCCGGCGCCGCCTCGCTCGAAAGCGCGGCTTGGATCTTCTCGTCTGACAGCATGTTGGTCAGGCCGTCGGTGCATAGCAGCAGCCGCGCGCCCGGCTTTGGCTTGACCGTCGCGACGTCCGATACGGCCTTGCCGTCCATGCCGACGAAGCGGCTGATCTTGTGGCGAAGGGGGTGGACCAGCGCCTGTTCAGGCGTGATCTTCCCCAGCTCGAGCATCACCGCTACGATGGAATGGTCCCGGGTCAGCCGCTTTAGCCGTCCGCCTTCCAAGAGATAGGCCCGGCTGTCGCCGAGGTGGGCCACGTGGAGAGAGCGGCCTCGGGACAAGGCCAGCACGAGCGTCGCGCCCATCCCCCTGAGCCGAGCGTCGGCGTTCGCGCGGTCGCGGAGCTCCGCGCTGAACTCCTGGATCGTCTTCTGAAGCGCCTCGGGCAAAGCCTTCGCGCGACGCTTCTGCAGGGGGGCCGTCCGTTCGGCAACGCGCGACGACAAGAGCTCTGCCACCGCCTTGGCCGCGACGCCCCCGGCGTTCGCGCCCCCCATGCCGTCAGCGACGAGGAACAGGCCCGCGCTCGCGTCCGCTCTCCAGGCGTCCTGGTTCTCGGAGCGCACGCGACCCACATTGCTCTCGCAGTGGAAGCGAAGCGCCGCCTTCGCGGCGTTCATGACGAACCCACCATAAGCCCCTCCCGTTTCCCCACTTTACATCGAGTTCTGGAAAGTTTCAACAGAACTTCCGTGTATAATGCCTGATCCGATCCCCCTCATGAGAATCCGCTGCGACCTCCAGATCAACGGCGAATCCCGCAAGCTCATCCTCATTCCCGGCATCAACGAGCCCGTCGAGCATCGCGCCCTCAAGCTCGCAGCCTACCTCCTCTTCTGGCCCGAAGAACCCGCCATCGATATCAGCCCCAAGACCCCCGCACTCGCCGAATACGACTTTCTTCCCGACCTGATGGCCTTGGACGACACCGGCGCCATCAAGCTCTGGGTCGAGTGCGGCAGCACCACGATGAATAAGCTCACCAAGCTCACCCGCCGCCTTCCCCAGGGCCGCATCGTCGTCATCAAGGAGACCGAGCGCGAGGCCCAGGACTTGCGCGACGAACTCCGGGCCAAGCTTGACCGGGAGGCTCGCGTCGAGATACTGGCCTGGCCCGGCCGGCAGTTCCGCGACTGGGTCTCGGCCTTGCGGGAAAACACCCGGGTCTCTGGCGAGACCGGCGGCCTCCTCCTGAACGTCGTCGTCAACGAGAGTCCCTTCGCGGCCGAGCTGAAGCGCCTTTAGGCTATCAACCTCTTTCCTGTCGAAAATGAGACCGATCCCGCTGATCCCCTCCCGGTTGGTGCTGATGGTCCAGCCCGCTTTCTGGTTCACGCTGGTTTTTCTGGCGTACGGCAAAGGCCCTTTCAGCGATAGTTGGGTCCTTCGCATCGCCATCTTGGTCGTTTGGGTCCTGATCTTTGCTGTCTCCGTGCTCTGCCATGAGCTGGGGCACGCCTGCGCGGTGCTGGCCTTCGGAGAGCGAGCGACCATCAGACTCCACGCGTTCGGGGGCCAGACGGAGCCTCAGCATGCGATGGATCGCCTGCCTTTGTGGAAGCAGATCCTCGTGGTAGCCGCCGGACCGCTGGCCGGACTCCTGCTCGCGGCAGCGGCCGCAGGGACTTTTTTCGGCTTCGTTCGACTCGGTGTGACTGGAATTTGGTTGAGGTTCGTCTTGGACTTCGCCCATATCAATGTCATTTGGAGCGTCGTTAATCTCCTGCCCATCTTGCCGATGGACGGCGGAAGACTTCTCGCCGTCGTGCTGGGCAAGCACTTCGGACCCCGCGGTTTGCGATTCGTCCATGGTATCGGCGCGACGTTGTCTGGAGCGGGGCTATGCTTCAGCCTCGTGGTGCACAACCAATTCAACGCGATCTTCTTCGCGCTCATGGGAGCGGGCAGCCTGAACGCGATGAAGCAGATCGGCCGCCGGACGGCTCAGGACGAGGATCCGGCTACCCAAAAGGAATTCGCCGGAGCCCAAGAGCGCCTGCGCGACGGCGCGACCGGCGAGGCCGTCCGCCGCCTCATTGCCCTTCGCAAGAAGACGAAGCGGGGGCGGATATTCGAGGCGTGCTCCGAGACCCTCGGCTTGGTATTTCTGGCCACGCAAAGGCCCGCGGCCGCCTACGCCATGCTGACCTCGCTGGAGCAGGAGCAATTGACGCACGAAAGCCGCGTGGCTCTCCAAGGCTTATGCTGCCGGCGCGGCGACTATGAAAAGGCGTTGGCGATAGGCCGCGCGATATTCCCGCAAAGGCTCGACCCTTTGGTGGCCTATTTCAACGCACGCGCCTGCGCGGGGCTGAAGAAGGACGACGGCGCGCTCCAATGGCTTCGCAGCGCGATCCGCCAGGGATTGCGTGATCCAAAGGCCCTCGCCGAGCCGGAATTCGATCGCCTCCGCGGCCGGGAGGACTTCGCGGAGCTCAAAAAATCCCTCGGCGGGGGCTGACCGTGGCGGAAGTCGAGCTAGCGCTTCGCCCAGAGCGGCAGAAGGAAGAGGATCCCGCCTGGCGTGAGCACTCCCAGCTGGCGGCCCAGGTCGTCTTCAACCGTGATCTGCGCTTCGAAAGTGGTCTCGTTCATCTTGTCCTCCCTCCGTCGCTCCCAGTATGCCCCCGGCCGGTTAAGGCTCGGTGAAAGAGAGATAAAATGATGGCGGGGCGGCGGCGCTATCTCAAGGCGTAGAGCAGCATCGGCGCGGCTTTCCCCTTCAGGCTGACGGGACCGACCTCTTCGAACTTCCAGCCGTTTCCCGGCGAAGCCGACGCCTTCTCGCGGACCGCCCCGCTCACCAGGATATCCACGCCGACGTCCTTCGTGGCGGACTCCAGCCTCGACGCGACGTTCACCGTGTCGCCGATGACCGTGTACTCCAGGCGCGCCAAGGTGCCGACGTTCCCCGCCACCAGGGTCCCGGTCTGTATGCCGATGCCGAAGCGTACGGGCTCGCCGCCGGCGCGCCCGGCGTTGAAGCGGCCGAGGGCCTCGCGCATCCCCGAAGCTGAGCGGAGGGCGTCGCCCACGTGGTCCTCGGAGCCCAGGATGGGCGCGTAGATGGCCATGACCGCGTCGCCCATGAACTTGTTGATGACCCCGTTGTGGTCCATGATGGGCTCGGTCACGTGGAGGAAGTAGGCGTTGAGGAAGTCCACGACCTCTTTGGCGGTCAGCTTCTCGCTCATGGGCGTGAAGTTCCGGATGTCGCAGAAAAGGACGGTCGCCTCGATCTCCTCGCCGCCCAGGTCCACCTTGCCGGAGCTCATGAGCTTCTTCGCTACCTCGACCGAGACGTATTTCCCGAACGTCTCCCGGAGGGTCTCCCGCTCCCGGAGCTGGTCCGCCATCCGGTTGAAGCTGGACTTGATCCGGGCGATCTCGTCGCTGAAATAGACCCGGGTCTTCACGTCGAAGTCCCCTTCCGCGAGCCTCTGCATCTTGGAGACGAGGTTATCCACGGGCCGCTGGAGGGTCCCCAGGACCACGGCGATCCCCAGGAGCATGGGCGTGAAGGAGTTGATGAGCAGGTTATGGACGGCCTCCACCTGGAAATCGGGGGCGTGCAGGCCGACGCGGATGTAGGTATCGAGCATCAGCATCGGGACCACGGCGGTGGAAATGACCAGGAACGCGATCTTGACCACCAAGGACACGCTGGTCCCCGGCCGCATCGAATAGAGCTCCTCGCGGGTGTAGATGCGTTCCATGAGGCTGCCCGCGGCGTTCCCGAAGATATTCTCGGCGAAGATCGCGGTGAAGCACAGCTCCACCAGGACGGCCAGCAGCATGGCCGGGAGGTTGAAGAGGAAGAGCTCCCGCGCGACCAGAACGTGGCGATAGGCGAACAGGTGCGTGAGGATCCTGGCTCCGAGGAAGATGCCGAAGAGCGCGAAGATGGCGCGATAGATCGAGGACATGCGCCGCCGGACCGTCTCCTTGAGAGCCGGGTCGCCCGTCCGGATGAACCGCCAGATGGGAGCGTACCACGCCAGCAGTGGGATATACAGGAAGGCCGTGTTGTAGAGGAGGTCCCACTTCACCCTGCCGGACCCGTAGGTCAGCGCCGACGAGATCGCCTCGCGCGAGACCGCCTTCCCGAGCGCCACGAAGAAGAAGGTGCGGAAGGCGACGTCTATCCCCAAGAGGAAGAACGGGATGACGAGGATCACGTGGAGCTGGGCGGGGTCGCCCTTCTTGGTGCGCAGGCTCCAGAAGCCTTGCTTGGGGGTCATTATCGCGCATCGTACAACTTGCGCCTCGTATAGCTACAATCTCTGTGGATGAGCGGCTGGTGGGGCGTGCTGAGCCTGTTCCTGATCCCCGTGGGAGGCGGCATCCCCGCCGGGGTGCTTTTGGCGCGCTCGCGCGGCATCGGCTGGCCCGCGATGGAGTTGCTGTATTTGATCTCTGACGTCATCTTGGCCCTGATCTTCGAGCCTATGATGCGGGCGATGATCGCCGGAGCGCGCCGCGTCCCCGCGCTGGCCAAGTTCGCCGCCGTCATGAAGGAATCCATCCGCCGCACGACCTCCGCCTACGGCACCGCGGGCGGCCCCGTTTCTCTCATCCTCATCGCATTCGGCGTGGACCCGATGACCGGCCGCACGGCGGCGCACGCCGCCGGCCACGGCTTCGTTTCCGGCTGGACGCTGGCCATCACGGGCGACATGATGTACTTCACCGTCATCATGGTCTCGACGTTGTGGCTCAACTCGGTGCTTGGCGACGGCACCAAGACCATGCTCATCATCCTGGTCGCCATGTTCGCCGTGCCGGAGCTGATCAAGCGCTGGCGCGAGCGGCGGCGCGCTTGATGACATCTTGGTATCATGCCTCCTTCGACAGGCTGAGCGGGAAATATGGACCTTCGAGAGATATCCAGCGGCATCGATCCTGAACAGCATTGGTATTACAGGACGAAGAAGCGTCCGCTGATCGATTTTGCGGACGAGATACTGCGCGGCCGCGCTGAGCCGTTGAACATCGTGGACATCGGGGCGGGTTCGGGCTTCTTCTCGGAATCGCTGTCGAGCCGTTTCGGCCGGAAGGTAGGCGACGTGATCCGTGTCGACGCGGCTTACGAAAGGGACTCCGCGGGAGAGGACAGGCGGATCTCGGGACGCTCGCTTTGGCGGACGACGCCGCCGGATCGGATCGAGGATTCGATCGTGATCCTGATGGATGTGCTCGAACACGTGGAACGAGATGAGGAGTTCCTTCGCTCGATCGTGACCCGGTGCGCGGGCCGCAACCACTTCTTTATCACCGCTCCCGCGTTCCAAGGCCTGTGGTCCGGCCACGACGTGTTTTTGAAACACTACCGTCGATACACGCTTGGCCGATTGGAGCGATTGGCGCTCGGCGCGGGATTGGCGCCGACGGCGGCGTATTATCTGTATGGGGCGATCCTTCCTCCCGTGTGGGTCGTTAGGAAGCTGGCTCCGGGGCGGCAGTCCGCCGCCGGTTCGGATCTGAAGCGAACGGGCGTTTTGTCGAACAAGATCCTGGAATGGATCTGCCTGGCGGAGTTTCCGTTCAGAAGATGGAACAAACTTGCAGGCTTGTCCTGCGTGGTAGAGGCGGTGGCCGAATGAGCCGGGAGAATCGTTTTCGCGCCTGGGCATTCCTCGGCGCCGGGGCGATGTTCGCGCTCTTTTGGGTCCGGCCTCTTCTCATGCGGCACTGGCGCGCCCGCGAGGCGCGCCTCGATCCCGCCGCCTGGAGCCGCGTCGAGACGAACGGTTCTTTCGCCCTGCTCGGGCTTCACGCCTTCCCCACGCGCTACGTCGACGAGACCTTCTACGCCAACAAGATGCAGGTGATACTCAAACACGGCTTTCCCTACAATCCTCATTGGCGCGAGGACCGCACTTTCGGCTCTTGGTTTTCCTCCGATTTCCTCTCGCTCTATCTGTTGGCGCCGCTGATCTGGCTGGCGGGCGATTTGAACTGGGGCTGGGTGCTGGCCGAGGCGCTCGTGGGCGCCGCTTGGTTCCTGTTCCTGTTCCGGCTGCTGCGCGACTGGTGCGGCAAGGAGGAAGCGGCCGCGCCCTTGGCCGCCGCGGGCGTGCTGTTCTTCGACGCGGCCATCTGGCTCCTGGACGTGAACCGCGACTGGCGCCTGGACGCCTCGCGCTGGCTCTCGGTGTTCCTTTATCGCGGCTCGCTGGTCTTGCCGCATTACTACCGGCTGCCCGCGCTCTTCATGGCGACCCTGCTCCTGTGCCTGACCCTCGTCGCCGCGTGGAGGCTGAGCGTCTCGGGCAGGCGTCCCTGGGCCGCTGTCATGACCGGCCTCGCCTTCGGCTTGATGCGCGGCGTGCATTCCTTTGAATACGCCGCCGGGATGGCGACGCTCGGGTTTTTCGCGGCGGCGTCGACTTGGCTGAAGCCCCGGCGGGAAGGAGCCGCCAACCTTTGGCTCGCCTTCGGCGCGGCCGTGGCCGTGACTGTCGCGTGGCTCGGGGTGGAGCACCTCGCGGTCGGGACAAAAGCCCTAGGGGACACGCTCGCAAGGGTGTGCCTTGAGCGGACCCATCGTTTCTATCCGCAGAGCTTGCTCCATGTCGCGGTCGCCGTTGTCGCCCTTTGGCTCGGCCGCCGGGAGGCGGACGCGCGCCGGCAGGCGGCCTGGTCGATCCTGGCCTGCGGCGAGCTCGGCGTCTTCGCCTTGCGCAACGCTCAGGTCGTCTTGGGCTACACGACCCAGCCGTTCCATCTCATCCCGGTCGGCGGGTTGTTCGCGGTGCTCATGCTGCTCATGCTTGTCTCGCGGGCGCTGGCGCGCATGCCTCGCTGGAACGGCTCGGCGGCGCTGGCGGCGATCCTCGCGCTTGCCTGCTGGGGCGTTGCTCGCGAGGTCCAGGGGGCCAGGCGCGGCTACCGCTTCTTCGGCATCCCCCGAGACACCGACGCCGCCTTGGCGTACGTGCGCGAGAATCTTCCGAACGATGCGCTGGTCTTGTCCTTGTCCATGCCGGCGAACCTCTATCTCCCGCTGTACACGCGGGCGAGCGTCCTGTCGTTCCCGCAGCCGAATCCGTTCCTCTCCGCGCCGCATCCGTACTCGGTGTACCTCGGCAAGACCGCCCAACTGCTTAAATCCGCCGGCGTCGACGCGAGCCGCTTCGTCGCCGAGCGTTGGCTCGATGGGCCGGCGCTCGAGTCGATGAGCCTGCGATTGGACCGGGAAGTGAACCAAGAAGGCCGCGCCGACCTGGATCTGGTGGACAAGTCCTGGTGGTCCGACCTTTCCGGCTGCCGGAACGTGGACGCCGACCCCGTGTCGGAGCAGAAACTAAGATTCCTCGAGCTCGTGCGTTCCGCCGAGCCCGTCTCCGGGCAATGGTACCTCTGGCTCGAGGATCGCGACCGGCCCCTGCTGGACGCCGCTCCGGAGAAGCGGGGCGGGCGCCTTCTCTGGCGTCAGGGACTCGTCTCGCTCTACTCCTTCGGAGGCTGATATGCACATCGAGGTCGTGCAGATGCGTCGCCTGGCCGAGCGCGATTTCGACCGGGTCGTGAAGCTCGAAGCCCGGAACTGGTGGAACGTCCTCTCGCGCGAATACGACCTGGAGCATATCGCCAACTTCCACACCCGGATGGAACTGGTCTTCGGACGACAACTGCTGCGCCTCTTGCAGCGGTGCGACGAGTTCCCGGAAGGGCAGATCGTCGTCTATTGCCACGAGTTGAAGCGGCCAGTGGGCGCCATCAGCTCCTTCATCCTGAAGGCCGCCACGCTGGAGGACGTTCCTCCCACGTGGCACGGAGCCACGGGGAACGGCTATTTCACCACCCATGACTCGAAGGGCGATATGCTCGTTTGCGCCTCGATCATCACGCTGCATTCAGGGCTGCCGGCGCAAAGGCTATCGGAGCTCAAGAAGCAGCACATCTCCTCGACGCTGTTGCGCGCGCAGCACGATCTCGCGGTGAAGGCGGGCCTGCGCAAGATGATCGCTTACTCGCGGCCGATGAACTATGGGGAGTACGTCGCGCGCAACGGCCCGACCTCGATCGAGGATTACCTGCGGGTGCGCGACGAGAGAGGCCGGCTCTACGATCGTTCCATCGGCATGCACGAGCATGAGCTGGAGGCGTTCGCGCGCGGGCTGGGCAGGCCCGCCAGGATCCTGCCGAACGGCCGCCCGTTGGATCCCGAGGCGCTCGGCTACAACGTCCTCATGGACTACAGCCCCGCGCTCGAGTTGAGCGCCTGACGGGCGCAGGGCGGCCAGAACCAGCCTAGAGCTTGGCGAAGAACAGCCAGTCCGTCTGGACGGCATCGACGAGCTTGTTGTCGAACTCGACGGGCTCTATCCGGACCTCTCGGAAGGCGGCCCGCAGGGCGTCGGCGAACGGAGAGCTCTCGGCATAGGACCAGACGGCCAGCACGCCTCCCGGCGCGAGGTGCCCCGCGGCTCGGCGCAGGCCCTCCGGGCCGTAGAAGGCGTCATCGTCGCCGGCCAGGCGGTCGTCCGGGGAGTGGTCCACGTCGATGAGGATGAGGTCGTAGGCGCGTCGCGGCGGAGCGGCCAACAGGCGATAAACGTCTCCCTGCACCATCTTCAGGCGCGCGTCCGACCTGAGCTCCCGCGCCAGCGGGATGAGGTCCCTCTCGACCCAGCCGAGCACCTGCGGCAGCAATTCGACGACCTCGACGGAAGCGACGCGGTCGGAGGCGAGGGCTTCGCGCGCCGTGTAGCCCAGGCCGAGGCCGCCGACGAGAACGTTCAAGCCCTTTCCCGGCCGCATCTCCAGCGCCACTCTAGCCAGAGCCCGCTCGGAGGCGGTGTTGTAGCTGCTCATGAGGAACTCGTGGTCGAGCGTGACCTCCGTGACCACGGTCCCGGGCTGGGCGAGGAGTTCCCGGCGGCGCAGGCATAGGACACCCAAGGGAGTGTCCTCGTAGGCGAGTATCTCGAGGTTCGAGGCCATCTCAATACTTGGAGGCGAACCGAGCGGGCCGGTCCCGGCGCTCCATGGCGTGAGTCTACTTGGTATCACACAGTACTGCCAGGGATTATTTCGTAAGCTTCGCTGGGATGTCGTACGACACCGACCGCGAGATCGTCCTGGGTTGCCTGGTGGGCGAAGAGGCCGCCTTCGAGGTCCTTTTGGGACGCTATCAGGTCAGGGTCTTCAGCTTCGTGGCGCGCCTGGCGGGCAACGAGTCCGACGCCGAGGACCTTTGCCAGGAGATATTCCTTAAGGCCTTCGTCAACCTGGAGGCGTACGACCAGGACCGGCCGCTGATCTCGTGGCTGCTGGGCATCGCGCACAACTGCGTCGTCGATTTCCTCCGCTCCCGCAAGCCGGGCGTGTCGTTGGACGACGAGGAGGCCCCGTTCGATCCGCCGGATTCCGGGCAAGCGGTGGAAGAAGCCGTGCAGTCCGCGCTGGATCAGCAGACCTTTGAAGGGCTCATCGCGGAGCTGCCTGAGCGGTACCGGGAGGCCATGCTGTTGAGGCACCTGGAGGAGCTCGATTACGCGGCCATGGCCGATGTGCTGGGGCTTCCCCAGGGCACGGTCAAGATCAGGCTCTTTCGGGCGCGCGAGATGATGCGCAAAAGGCTGCAAGCGCTGGGCTACGGACCATGAAACTTATTGCCCGCGATTTCCGTATCCCTTATTGACCCTATGGACTGCCGAGAAGCCGGGCGGGTGTTGCAGGAGCTCCTTGATGATGTCTTGCCCGCGAAGGCGGCGCATTTCCTTCGCGAGCATCTGGCGAGCTGTCCCGGCTGCGCCCGTGTATTCAGCGGGCTGACGGTCGTGGCGCAGGCGTTGTCCGCTTTGCCCGTTTACAGCCTGCGGCCTCAGACGCGGGCACGCATCCTGGCCATTTGGGCGTCCCACCGCAGGAGCGAGGCGGGCCGGATGTGGACCTCGGCCGCGCTCCTGGGTTTTGCATGCTGCAGCCTGGCTCTGGCCCTGTGGGGCTTCTACGCCGGATTGACCCTCACCAACGGGCAGACTCTCTTGGATCTGCTGCTCGATCCGGCGCAGGCCGAGGTGGCTCTGCGTCTCACGCTGATGAACTGGACCGTGGCCGCCGCCCATTGGTGGTCCGTGGCGCAGTCGTGGCTGACGCCGATCGTGCCGGGGATCGAAGGCGGCGTGCTCGTCACCGCCGCCTTGTTCACGGCCATGGTCTCGATGTTCCTCGTGATCGAATTGAACAACCGGCTCCGGTCGGCGCCGCGCCTGGGAGAATACCTATGACACTCAAGAAACTCTGGGCTTTAGGGGCCTTGCTGGCCGTGGCCGGGCTGACTCAGCACGCCTGGGCCAAGAAAGAGCCGCGCATCCACATCCGGGCTCAGAACGTGCAGAAAGGAGATGTCGTCGTGCGCAAGGGAGAGGTCCGGCACGAGGACGTGGTGGTGACCGGCTCGGTGCTCATCGACGGGACCGTCGAGGGGGACTGCTCCTCTCTGGGCGGCCCGGTCACGGTGAACGGCACCGTGACCCACGACGTGGCCTCCATGGGCGGCGGGGTCACCATCAACGGAGTCGTGAAGGGCGATGCCGCCGCCATCGGAGGCCCCCTGCGCGTCGCGGGGTCGGTCGGCGGCGACGCGGCGAGCATCGGGGGCGACGTGACGCTGGAGCCTACCGCGAAGATCGGCGGAGACGTCTCGGTCACGGGCGGCACGCTGAACAGGGCCGAGGGAGCGCAGGTTGAGGGGGAGGTGAAGCAGACGGACCTGGGCGTGGCCAAGCGCATCTTGATGCCGCTGGCCATGCGCCTCAAGTACCTGCCGGACATCAAGGCCAGGATATCGCCATTGCGGCAGGTCTTCGGATTCATCATGTTCGCGTTCTTCTGGGGCGGAGTCGGCTTGATGGCCGCGCTCATCGCCTTGTTCTTCCCCAAGAACCTGCAGACGACCGCGGCCTGCGTGGAGTCCGATTTCTGGCGCGCCGGCGGCGCGGGCGCGCTCGTCATCCTGCTGACTTTCCCGGCTTTCTTGGTGATGGTGGTGTCGATCATCGGATTGCCGCTCATCCCGCTGGCGGCTCTGCTCTACTGCGCGGCCATCTTCTTGGCCTTGGCGGCTTGCAGCCTCGCTCTGGGAAGGCGCTTCTGCGAGGTCCGGCACCTGCCGGCGCCCACGCCTTCCGCCGGGACCGCCATGGGCTTCGGCCTGCTGGTCGGATTCATGGTGCTCGGTAAGCTCTTCAACGTCGCCGGCATGCTGGGTGCTGTTTTCGGCGGCCTGTTCATCTTCGTCGGGCTGCTGGTGTTCTGCGCCGCATTGATCGTCGGGCTCGGCGCCGTCGCTCTCACGCGCTTCGGCTCGCGAATGGCGGCGATGAAGACGGTCCCGCCGCCGCCGGTCGCGCCAGCGGCGCCCGCGTCCTAGTAAGGCGCCGTTCTCCATCTCCCGCCGAAGGCGGGAGAGGGCGGGGGTGAGGGTGAATCGCCGGTCAGTCGACGGTGATGGACTTGCTGACGTTCTTCGGCGAGTCCGGGTGCACGCCGTGGTCCTCGATCTCGAGCCGGTCCAGCAGCTCGAGCCGCGGCAGCCGGATGTAGCCGGAACGGGGGCGCGCGGCGCTGCGCGCCGGCGGGCACGGCCGGGCGGCATCGCGCAGCGCCTTGCTCTCCTCGGCGATGACGTAGATGTCCGCTCCGCGGATCTTGTGCGTGTTGATCTGCGAGATCGTGATGTTCACATCGCGCTCGGAGGGCCCGGTGACGAAGACGAGCGGGTAGTTCGTGTACAGGCTCTCGAAGAAGTCGTGCTTGGCGAACGTCTGCCGGAAGGCGCGCAGCTCCGCCTCGTCCAAGGCCGAGGGCTTCACGTCGTCGAAGGCGTAGCCCGCCACCGCGCGGTAGAGCCTCGCGAGGCCGCGCGCCGACAGCGCCCCTTTGCCCGCCGCTTCCTCGGAGAACGCCGCGAACTTCTCGAGGATGGAGCGGACCGCCTCCATGCCGAAGACGGTGTTCACCCCGAGGATCGTGTTCGGCCCGTGCTTGAACTCCGCTCCTTCGTACCCCTCGGTGTGGTTCAGCACGACCTCACGGACCTTGAGCGCCCCTTCCTTCGCCACGCCCTGCATCCCAGTGGCGAGGATGTGGATGCTCGGCTCGAGGAAGAGGTCGGCGGCGGCCTGGTCGAGCGAGTCGCGCGTGCACGCGAAGGTCTCCTCGAGGAGCTCCGGCACCCGCAGGAAATTATCGAGGCGGCGCCGGCGGTCGCGCCGCGAGGCGTCCCGCTCGGCGGCCTTGAGCGCGAGGATGTAGAGCACCGCGAGCTGGTTCATGAAGCTCTTGGTCGCCGGCACCGCGATCTCGGGGCCGCAGAAGAGCGGCAGGTATAGATCAGCCTTTTCCAGAGCGAGCGTCGAGTTCACGTTATTGACGATGGCCGCGACCGTGGCCTTGCGGCCCGACGCTCGGACGAGGTTCACGACGTCGATGAGGTCCTTCGTCTCGCCGCTCTGGCTGATGGCGATGAGGAGGTCTCCGTCGCGCACCGAGGCGGCGCTCTCGGCGCGGAAGTCGCCCGGTAGCGTCGCCCAGACCTTGATGCCGGCGATCTTATTGAAGAAGACGGAGGCCACTTTCGCCGCGTGATAGGACGTGCCGCAGGCGACCAGCGTGATGGCGCCGCCTTTGCGGCGTGCCGCGAGCAGCGCGTCGACCAGGCGATCCGCCCGGCGCCCGACGTCCTCCGCCTCCTCGGCCAGGAACAGCCCGTCCAGGAGCCTTAAGGCCGGCGCGCAGCCCTTGGGCGCCAAGCGGGCCAACTCCTCGAGGAAGCTCCCCATCGAGGACTCGAAGCCGCCGCGCGCAAGCTCAGGCTCGTGCGCCGCCGCGGCCGCTTTGAGCTGCGCGAAAGCGGCCGACGCGTAGAAGCGCGAGGCGCGGCGCTGGAGCTGCGCAGCGTGCGTCAGGGAGGCAAGCTCGGCGGCCGCGTCGCGCGCCCGTTTGGCCGGTCCCGGGTGCGCTTTCAGCGCCTTCTGCGCCACCGAGAGCAGGGGCGACGAACCCAAGAACAGCCCGATGACGCGGCGCACGGCGTCCGGCTGGCTGAAGATCTCCTGCTGCATGAAATACTTGAACGGCTCCTTCAGCTCCGTCTCCTCGACCCTCAACCGGCTGCGCAGCGGTTTCTTTCGGATCTCGGCGCCGCTGCGCAGGTTCCAGCAGCGCCGCTGCGCGTGGTCGTAGAGGACGAACTCATCCTCGCTCAACGGCACGATCAGCTTCGTCATTGAAAGGACGGAGGCCAGATCCGAGGAGGCGATGGTGAACGCTCCGTCGGGACCGTCGCCGACCCCCATGTAAAGGCTGCTGCCGGCCTTGATGGCGGCCAGGCGCTGGGTCACCGGGTCCACGACGACCGCCGCGTAGGAGCCCACGAGCTTCTTCGACGCGGACAACACAGCGCTGCGCAGCGCCGCGGCGCGGTCCTTGGTCTTGGCCAGCTCGATGGCGAAGAAGTGCTCGACCGTGTGCACGAGCATCTCGCCGTCGTTGTCGCTGACGACCGCATGCCCCTCCCGCAGCAGCCACTGCTTCAGCTGATGGCAGTTGGTGATGTTCCCGTTGTGCGCCCCGTAGAAGTGCGTCTTGCAGCGCATCTCATGAGGCTGGGCGTTCTCGCGCGTGACGCCGCCGAAGGTCGCCCAGCGCACCTGGCCGCAGAACACCCTTCCCGAGAGCTCGGCGATGGCGAGCCTCTTGGTGACCACGGTGGGCGAGCCCACATCCTTGCGCAAGACGATGCGGCCGTCCTCAGACTGCAGGATCGCGCCGGTCGAGTCGTAGCCCCGGTACTCCAGCATCCGCAACAGCTTCGAGGCCGCGGCGCCGAGGTCGGCGCGGTCCTTGGCGCAGCGAAGGCCGATCACTCCGCACATAGTCGCATCCCCGTTATGGCACCTGTTCGCCGGCGTTCACTTTAGGCGATGGTACAAGCAAAACAGCGGGCCCGGCAAGTGCCGCTCAGCAAGGGGAAGCGGGCGTTTTGTCAACCGGCGGCCTCTGGGTTTTTGGGTTCACTTGACATGGGACCCTGGGTCCCAAGACATGTCAAGCCTTGCGGGCCACCCTAATCCCATGGAGATCGAGCGGCGGTTCTTGATGAAAGTGCTCACGGCCTGGCTGATGCTCGCCGCTTGCGCGCCCGCCTTCTCGCAGGTCTTCCCTTCCGCCGACCGGCGGCTCATGGCTCCTTTTCTACGTGGTTCCCTTCACGCTCGGGAACGGGAGGCCGTCTAGCGCGTTTCTTTGATCCGGTTGCCGCCCTGGTAGACGGGGGGTCGGGCCACCGGGTCGTTCACGCAGCTGAAGTTGCCGGCCAGGTCTGCGGCCATGTTCGGCGCGCCGGTCTTCACACCGAGCTTCGACGCGAGGCCGCCCACCGCGCCGTCGAGGGAGCCCAAGACGGCCTTGCCCACGCTGCTCTTGCCGATCTCGTAGCCGGCTATCGTCAAGGCCGCCAGGATCAGGAGCGTGCCGCCCGCCACGCCGAGGTTGAACATATGCGTGAAGTGATCCATGGACCCGGCGGCGGAGTGCATCAGCCCGGTCACCGCATGGTAGCCTTGCTTGACGATCGGCCAGATCATCCAGGCGTTGAGGGCCCAGCCTATGACGCTCGTCACGACCTTCGCGACGGCGCCGAAGCCGGAAAGGGCGCTGATGAGGATGCAGACCAGGATCCACAAGACGTTGCTGAGGATGGCTTCGACCGAGCCGAACTGCTGCTTGAGGGCCTCGAGGAGGCCGGCGAGCAGGGGAGCCATTGTCGGGTGGGTCGCGCAAAGCCTGGCGATCCGCTCGTGGCCCTTGAGAGCCTGCTGGCAGTTGAGGGTGGACTGCGTGGGCCGGGGCGCGGGGACGTCTTGGACCGTCTTTATCGGCGGGGCGGTGAGGAGCGCCTCGGCCGCGCCCTGGCCGCGGCCCGCCAAATTGGGAGTGAAACCGGCGACGGGGTCCCGCACGTCGCCTTTGGCGGTGTTGTTGTCGAAGAACCGGGTGCCGGACTCGGCGACCGCGGACTGAGCCTGGGTGAGGTCGACCTTGGACTTCGCCGTGGCGGGCAGGACGACGGCGGCGAGGAGCGCCGCAAGGATCGCCTTCCGGAGAGCCTCTTTTCCGTTCGCCATACCATTAAGGTGCGCCCAATGGCGGGTCCAATCAAAGGACCAGGGGCCTAGGCCCTTCTAGGCCCTTTGGCCCATCGGCGCAGGGGCCGCTGGCTGAGACGCAACCTTTGGCGCCTGAGGGAAGCGTCTCTTGCGAGCGCAGCTACAGCCAGTAGTGCCAGGCGTGGGCGGAGCTCCAGGCTGACGGCCTGTTGGAGCCGGACGGGAACGTGGACGACCCCGGCTGGCGGCCTACCCGAAAGCCCTCCTAGGGGCCTAAAATGGTCGCGGACATGCATGTCCGCGGCAAGGGACTTTTTCGCGGCTGGTTCGTTGGTGGGGGACCTTGATTGCTCTGCCGGCGCGGGCTGCACTTACTTTGTAGCGTTAAGTAAGGAGACCCGATGGAGCGTGCAACCGATCAGTGGACGATCAGCCTTCCGCCGTTGCTGTCGAAGCGGACGATGAAGTTGGCGCGAGAGGAATCGCGGACCAAGTCCGAGCTTGTGCGGGAGGCTCTAAGGACGTATATCGCGCGGCGCGAGCGGTTCGACGAGTTGCGCGCGCTATTGTCGAAGGATCTGGCGAAACGGGGAATCCGCAGCCTACGAGATATCGAACGGTTGATCGATGAGGGGAGGGCATGAAGGAGTCTTGCGGGTCGTCTTCGATACAAACTAATCGAAGAACCTCTCAAGCCAGCGCACCGCGCGTGGCTTTCCGAAGATGATGCAATAGCGCGTCGCGTCCCGGTCCTGATGGCGGTGCGCCACGTGGTAAAGGCCGCCCGCTTCCTCGATGATGATCTGGGTGGCGGCCAGGTCCCATAGGCGGATCCCGAAATCCGCCATAGCCGCGACCGAGCCCTGGGCGACCAACCCATGGCCCAGGCAGTCCGCGTAGGCGCGGACGTGGGGATGGCAGCGATGGAGCCGCTCCAAGCCGCGCCTAGCGCCGCAGCGCTCGAAGGCGTCGCTATCGCCGGTGGCGAGGACCTCGCGCCGGATGTCTTCCTTGGGTCCGAGATCGTTCAGCCGCAGGCGGGCTCCGTTCTTGAACGCGCCGAGCCCGGCCGCCGCGCTGTAGCGCAGGCCCATGCCCGGCAAGTCGATCACTCCGACGAGCGGCTGGCCCTTGCGATGGAGGCCGAGGACCGTGCCGTAGAAAGGGATGCCGTGCGAGAAGCTGATCGTCCCGTCGATGGGGTCGATGATCCACTGGAACTCGGCTCGGGGCCTGACGGCGGCGAACTCCTCGCCGATGATGCCGTGGTCCGGGAAGCGGCGAGCGATCGCGGCGCGCAGGGCGCGCTCGGCCGCGAGGTCCGCCGCGGTGACGATGGTCGAGTCGCGCTTGAGCCGGGTCTTGGGCCGCTCGGCGCGCCGCAGGATCTCGCGGCGCGAGAGGTCGGCGAGGCGCAGCGCGGCGCGAAGGAGTTCCCGCATGGCGTTTCTATTTGGTGCGTGCCTGGCTCTTAGCCTGGCACGCTACCTCAATTCTATCTAGATGAGCTTGCGCCGCGCCAGCTCAAGCTTCAGGCCCTCGGCCCAGGCGGCCGGCACGGCCCTGGCGGGGTGCGGGTAATGGATCACGCGCCGGGCGCCCACGAGCTTCTCGGCCGCCTCGCCGTGCGCGGCCGAGACGTCCTTGCCGAGGCAGACGATCCCGCGCGGGTCGAGCAAGGCGCAGAAGCGCTCCAACGCCGTGACGCGCAGCCGCTGGAACCCCTCTAGGCGGCGCAGCGGACCGTCGGCGGGCGTCATGTTCTTGTAGTCGCCGGCCTTGAGGAACAGCAGCGGGCAGGTGTTCGTCACGGTCCAGTTGCGATACGCGGCGCCCAGGTCGCCCCAGGCGAGGCGAAGGAGGCGATAGATCCCGATGCTCGAGCGCTCGTAATAGCCGCGCCAACGGCCGCCGGGCTTCCTGAGCCTGCGGATCAGGGCGGGCGGCGCGCGGCCGGGGATGGGAAGCTTGATGTCCAGTATCGCCGCCGCCGTGCGGCAG
Source organism: Elusimicrobiota bacterium (assembly GCA_026388115.1). Classification (GTDB taxonomy): domain Bacteria; phylum Elusimicrobiota; class Elusimicrobia; order UBA1565; family JACRDR01; genus JAPLKK01. The sequence goes on from JAPLKK010000022.1 coordinate 25,279, forward strand.
TCGGTGAACGGGATGCCGGTCTGCGCCATGCCGAAGGGGCCCGGGTTCAGGCCCAGCGTGATGACGGGATGCGGCCCAGGCGGGTAGCATTCCAGGAAACGGGCGTAGAGGTCGCGGGCGTATATCCCGGGGTTGAACACCTCGACGCCTTTCGGCTTCCAAAGCTCGACGGCCTCCTGCCAGCGCCGTGCGTTGGCGCGCCACTCTGCCAGCAGTCTGCGCGAAAGGGGGGTCATGCGAGAGACGGAGGATATGAAATGATAGACTCCCGGCGCACGTGTTCGCCCTAGTACTCTTTGCCGCCTCCGCGGCTTTCGGCCAGCAAGCGTTCACCGCCCCCGCCGCGCCCCGGGTCGGGGCCGCCGCGCTCCTGGAGCGGGCGCTCGAGGCCGTGCGCGCGGAC